>JADGOG010000023.1 GCA_017883065.1 Acidimicrobiales bacterium
GTGGCGTCGTAGTTGGGCGTGAAGTCGACTGTCTCTTGGTCGATGCCGCTCATCAGCTCGAGTGCCAGTGAGCCCAACCGGCACTCGGTGTAGCGCATGGCCGCGGGACCTTCGTCCGGTCCGGTGCCTCCGAAGTTGCCGTGGCCGTCGACCAGCGGGTGACGCATGGAGAATTCCTGCACCATGCGGGCCAGGGCCTCGTAGATCGAGGAGTCACCGTGGGGGTGGTAGGAGCCCATGACATCCCCGACCACCTTGGCGCACTTGGTGTGCGGTCGGTCGGGCAGCAGGCGCTGGTCGTACATCGAGTACAGGATCCGGCGATGGACCGGCTTCAGACCGTCCCGGACGTCAGGGAGGGCCCGCGAGACGATGACCGACATCGAATACTCGAGGAACGAGCGCTCCATCTCCTCTTGGATCTCGATGGGCTCGATGAATCCGGAGACGTCCTCGTCGGTGTCCGATCCGGTCCGACCGTCGTCGTCACGTCCTGGCATGCAGTGTTCCTATCCGTTCTCGTTGTCGTCGTCGTGACCCACCCTCCGACCGGGCGGGATCCGATGGCATCCTCAGATGTCGAGGAAGCGCACATCCTTGGCGTTGGTCTGGATGAAGGTTCGTCGCAGATCGACGTCCTCCCCCATCAGAACCGAGCACACCTCGTCGGCAATGGCCGCCTGCTCCACGGCGATCTGGAGCAACGACCGCTGACCGGGGTCCATGGTGGTGTCGCGGAGCTCGGCGAAGTCCATCTCCCCCAGGCCCTTCAGGCGCTGGAAGTCCTTGGTGTGGTTGGGATGCTCGGCGAGGAAGGCCGCTCTGGCCTGGTCGTCCTTCAGGTACACCTTCTCCTTGCCCACGAGGGTCGAATACAGCGGCGGTTGGGCCACATACACGAACCCACCTTCCACCAGCGGCTTCATCTGCCGGAAGAAGAAGGTCAGCAGCAGGGTCCGGATGTGGGATCCATCCACATCGGCGTCGGCCAGGATGATGATCTTGTGGTAGCGGATCTTCGCCACGTCGAAGTCCTCGGCCAACCCGGCGCCGATGGCTGAGATGAGGGCCTGGATCTCGGTGTTCTTCAGCATCTTGTCGATGCGGGCCCGCTCGACGTTGAGGATCTTGCCGCGGATGGGCAGGATGGCCTGTGTCTTCGGACTGCGGGCGTCCTTGGCCGATCCTCCGGCCGAGTTCCCCTCGACGATGAACAGCTCGCTCTCGCGGGGATCCCGCGACGAGCAGTCCACCAGCTTGCCGGGCAGGCCGGCACCGTCCAGTGCCGACTTGCGTCGGGTGAGGTCGCGGGCGGAGCGGGCGGCGACCCGGGCCCGAGCGGCCAGCAACCCCTTCTGGATCACCTGATTGGCCTCACGGGGGTTCTCCTCGAACCAGTCGGCCAGCTTCTCGTTGGTGGCCCGCTCCACCAGGGAACGGACCGGGACGTTGCCCAACTTGGCCTTGGTCTGTCCTTCGAACTGCGGGTCCTGCAGGCGCACCGAGATGATGGCGGTCAGACCCTCGCGGATGTCCTCGCCGAGCAGGTTGTCGTCCTTCTCCTTCAGCACGCCCTTGGCCCGAGCGTATTTGTTGGCCACGTTGGTGAGGGACTTCTTGAAGCCCTCTTCGTGCATGCCCCCGTCGATGGTGGAGATGCCGTTGGCGAAGGAGTGGATGCTCTCGTAGAAGCCGGTGTTCCACTGGAGAGCGATCTCCACCTCCATGGTGTCTTCCCTCTGCTCCAGCGAGCTGACCTTACGGAAGAGCGCCTCCTTGGAGGCATTGAGGTGGCGGACGTAGTCGACGATCCCGTCCTTGTACTTGAAGACCTGGGAAGCCTTGCCGTCGGGTCGTTCGTCCACGAATCGGATCTCGAGGCCCTTGTTGAGGAACGCCATCACCTGAAGGCGCTCCATCACCGTCTGGGCCCGGAACTCGATCTCCTCGAAGATGGAGGCGTCCGGCCAGAAGGTGACGGTCGTGCCCGTTCGCCCACGGGGTGCCCGCCCGGTGACCTCGAGCTTGCCGGTGGGCTTGCCGCCGTCGCGGAACTCGAGGACGTGGTGGTCGCCGTCGAGGTCGATCTCCAGCAGCAGCCGGGTCGACAGCGCGTTGACCACCGAGACACCCACGCCGTGCAGACCGCCCGAGACCTTGTAGCCGCCTCCCTCGCCGAACTTGCCGCCGGCGTGGAGCACGGTGAGCACGACCTCGGCGGCCGACTTCCCCTTGTGCTCCTTCATCGGACCGACGGGAATCCCACGTCCGTCGTCGGCGACCCGCACCCCACCGTCGGCCAGCAGGGTCACGTCGATCTGGGTGCAGTAGCCGGCCATGGCCTCGTCGACCGCGTTGTCCACGACCTCCCACACCAGGTGGTGCAGCCCGGTCGGACCGGTCGATCCGATGTACATGCCCGGGCGCTTCCGCACCGGGTCCAGACCCTCCAGAACGGTGATGTCCTCGGCGGTATACGTGGCTGCCCCCACGTTCCGCTCGTTCTCAGTTTTCAGCGCCACAGGCGCGCCCTTTCCAACATCGAGTGACTGATCCGGAACCAGCGGGACGAGCGTGTCGCCGGTGCACAGGACGCACTCCGTAGACGGTGGCGATCCCCCGATTCCAATGCCCCAGTGTAGCCCCCGGGGGTGACCCGACTGACCGATAGTGGGAGTCTCGCGGGCCGAAATTCAGCGACGAACCCGGATCTCCACCCGCCGGGGGCGGGCCACGCCCGCCTCCTCGGCAACGCGGTCGAGGAGATCGTCACCCAACTGTCGCACTTGGGTGGCCCACGCCGGGTGGTCGACGGCCACCACCAGAACCTCGCGGTCCAACCGGACCGGTTGGACATGGGAGGCGATTCCGGCTCCCACCAGCTCTTCCCAGTGGGCGAACAGGCGTCCGAGACCCTGGGAGTCCTTCATGCCCAGGTTGCGGGAGACCGCGTCGAGCGACGACTGCAGGGCGCGGGGCCCGCCGTCGTCGTCGTAGGGGTTGGGGGTCAAGACTCCGCCGCCCTGTGTCCGACGGGCATCGGTGATCCGGTGTCGACGTGTCCACCCTCGGCCACGGTGTACACCTTGGCGGCAGCCACCTCGGGAGGGGCCGGCAGGGCGGTGGTGAGCAGCGCCTGACCGGGAGGGAGCCCGGCGAGTAGAGCCGTCGACCGGAACGGGTCCAATTCGGAGAACACGTCGTCGAGGAGGAGCACCGGAGCCGAGCCCAGTCGCTCCGTGGCCAGCTGGTGGGCGGCCAGCTGCAGGGCCAGGGCCAGCGACCGCTGCTCCCCCTGAGAAGCGTGGGTGCGGCTGGGGAGCCCAGCCAGAGAGAGTTCGAGCTCGTCGCGGTGGGGACCGAGGAGTGTGAGCCCTCGCTCGAGGTCCTTGGAACGCGACTCGGCCAGTGCCTCGAGCAGGCGCCCTGACCACGAGCGGCGGTACTCCATCCCGACCAGGCATGCCTGACCGGCCAGGCGGGCGTAGTGCTCGGAGGCGATCGGGGCAAGTTGGTCGACCAGGGCCTCTCGAGCCTCGACCAGGGCGGTTCCGGCCTCGTCCAGGCGGGCGTCCCAGACGTCGAGGGTCGACGCCACCTCGGGGGTGATCCGGCGACCGTGGTTCCTGAGCAGGGCCGATCGTTGGCGCAGGATCTTCTCGGTGTCGTCGACCGCCCGGGCCGCCTTCGGATCCACCACGGCCAGGGTGGTGTCGAGAAACCGCCGGCGATCAGCTGGGCCGGCCCGGACCACTCCGATGTCCTCGGGCGAGAACACCGTGGTGCGCAGGGCCTGGTGGAGCTCGCTCCGGCGCCGGACCGCCTGACGGTTGACCATGGTGCGGGTTCGTCCGGTCGCCGACACCTCCGCCTCGATCGTCATGGCTCTTCCGTCGACCAGGGTCTCGGCCCGCAAGATGGCCTGGTCGGCGCCTTGACGCACCAGTGCTTCCTTCGGCGATCCCCGGAACGAGTGGAGTGTGGCCAGGTACTCGATGGCTTCGAGCAGGCTGGTCTTGCCCGCACCGTTGACGCCGGTGATCACCGTGGTCCCTTCGGCGTCCGGCTCGATCTCCGCGTGGGCGATGTTCCGGAAGTCGGTGATGGCCAGGGAGACGAGGTGCACGAAGGCCGGGGTTGACCGAGGCGGCCTAGGAGACCCGGACCGGCATCAACAGGTAGCGGAAGTTGGTTTCCTCTGCAGCCCGTACCGTGGCCGGTTTGGTGGCATCGACTGTCTCGAGCACCACTTCGTCACCGGAGACCGCCTCCACGCCGTCGATCAGGTATGTCGGGTTGAAAGCAATGGTCAGATCGGTTCCCTCGAAGTCGGCGTCGACCGTCTCGCTGGCGTCACCCACCTCCTGGGAGACCACGGTGAGATCGACCCCCGCCTGCCGCATGGCCAGCCGGACCGGCGTGGTGTTGTCCCGGACCAGCAACCGGACACGACGGAGAGCATCGAGCAACGAGTCCTTGCCCACGTGGAGCCGGTTCGGGTACTCCGCCGGGATCAGTTGGCGGTAGTCGGGGTAGCTCCCGTCGAGCAGTCGGGTGCTGACCTTGACCGAACCGACGGTGAAGGTGACGTCGTGCTCGCCGACCGACAGGCCGATGGTGGGCACGTCCTTGCCGGCGACTTGGTCTTCGCCGTCACCGGCGGCGCTCGCCGCGGTCACGTCCTTGGAGGTCATCCCGAGAACGGGCAACTTCTGCAATTCGGCAAGGGCCCTCGCCGGCACCAGGATCTGAGCGCTGTCGGTCAGCGCGTCGCTGCCGTCGATGTCCCGCATGGCCAGCCGGTAGGAGTCGGTGGCCACCAACCTCACCCCGTCGCCCTCGGCGGCGAGGAGGACACCGGTCAGGAGAGGGCGGGCGTCGTCGCCTGATGCAGCGCGGACCACCTGGCGAAGTGCACTGGCCAGGCTGGCCGCAGGCAGGAAGGTCGCCGGCTGCGGCGGTTCGGGGAGCGAAGGGAAGTCGTCGACCGGGAAGGTCCGCAGGCTGAACCGGGAACGGGAGGCGCCGATCTCCACTTTGTCGCCTTCCGACTCGATGGTCACCGCTCCGGGTTCGAGCGACCGGACGATGTCGGCCAGGAGTTTGGCCGGGGCCACACACACCCCATCGGTGATCCCGATCGCCTCTGTCGACGCGTGCACGGTGAGATCCAGGTCGGTGCCCACCACGGCGAGGTGGTTCCCGGTTGTCTCGATCCGCACGCCTCCGAGCGCCATCGATGTCGATGTGCGGGTGCTGACAGCCCGTCCGGCGATGCTCAACACCTCCACCAAGGAGTCACGCTCACAACGAAACTTCACAAGGAAGTCCTTTCTCGCTTTTGTCTTATAGATCTAATTAGATAACGGAGGTAGTAAGGGCTGTGGATTGTGGATGAACTCTTATCGGACCAGCGTATGAGGTGGTTCATCATCCCCCGTTCGTCCACTGTCGGCGTCCGTAGGCCACAGTTCGGTGTTCACACCGTGTCGGGTTACGGACAAGTTCACCGGAGTTCACAGAATTACCCCAGGGAGAAGCAGAGATATCCACAGATAGTGCACAACGTATGGAAACCGAGAAGGGGTGTCGGGCGACGTGTTGAGCGGGTCGAACCGAGAGAGGAAAGGTCACGACCCGCTCTTGATCCGCACGATGAGATCGGTGACCTGGTTGTAGATCTGGTGCCGTTCCTTCATCAACCCGGCGATCTTCTCCACGGCGTGCATCACCGTCGAATGGTCCCGCCCCCCGAATTCTCGTCCGATGGCCGGGTAGCTGAAGTCGGTGAGCTCTCGGAAGACATACATGCTGACCTGGCGGGCGGTGACCAGAGGGCGGCGGCGGTTGGGGCCGCACAGCTCCTCCACGGAGAAGCCGAAGGTCTCCGAGGTGGCGTCGAGGATGACCTGGGGGGTGATCCGACGGGGTTGGTCGGCCGAGACGATGTCGGAAAGGACCTGTTCGGCCAGTTCACGGTTCATCGGTTGGCGGTTGAGGCTGGCGAAGGCGGTCACTCGGATCAGAGCACCTTCCAGCTCGCGGATGTTGTCCTTCACGTGGGTGGCGATGAACTCCAGTACCTCGTGTGGGACGGCCACCTGTTCGTGTTCGGCCTTGGTTTGGAGGATGGCCAGGCGTGTCTCGAGCTCGGGGGGTTGGACCTCGGTGATCAACCCGGACAGGAACCGGCTACGCAGCCGGTCCTCGAGGGTGGCGATGGACTTGGGCGGGCGGTCCGAGGTCAGGACGATCTGCTTGGAGGCGGCATAGAGGGAGTTGAAGGTATGGAAGAACTCCTCTTGGAGGGATTCCTTGCGCTCCATGAACTGGACGTCGTCGATGAGCAGGACGTCACACTCACGGTAGCGACGCTTGAAGGCGGTGGTGGCATTGGTCCGGATGGCGTCCACGAACTCGTTCATGTACGTCTCGGTGGTGACGTAGCGCACATGCCGCCCGCCGAAGTTCTCCAAGACGTAGTTACCGATGGCGTGGAGCAAGTGGGTCTTACCCAGCCCGGCATCGCCGTAGATGAACAGCGGGTTGTAGGACCGAGCCGGTGACTCGGCCACGGACTGGGCGGCGGCGTGGGCGAACCGGTTGGACGAGGCGATCACGAAGGTGTCGAACGTGTACCGGGGATCGATGAGCGGGGACTCAAACCGATCTGACCGGGCCGCGGCAGCAGGCTTGTTGTCTCGCCATGTGGACGGAGACGAGGGGGAAGCCACCTCGGTCCGGGGCTGGTCGGCCTTACCAACGTTCTCGTCGACCTGCTCGTAGATGGGAGCCACCACCTCGAGTTGGACGGCAAGGTCCCGTCCGACGGTGCCGGTGACGGTGTCCTGGATGAGGCCGAGGAACCTCGATTCGACCCGATCCCGGATCAGGGTGTTGGGGACACCCAGCACGATCTCATGATCTTTGATGGAGAGCGGTGTAATTCCGGACAGGTAGGCCTGCCAGATGGCGTCGGACACCTGCTCGCGCAGCGCCTCCGAGCACAGTATCCACAAGCCTTCGGTGTCGTTCACATGGGCCTCCGCCCTTGTACAGCCTGACCGGTCCACAAAGATATCCACAGCTGTGGATGAGTACCGATAGTGGAACCCGCTCTCCGGCTGGCCGGGAAGAGGGGTACTCCTGGGTCTCCTGCACCTACGTCGTTCGTCGAGCCGTGCGGCGGAGGGAGGCAGTGCTGCCGAACCGTTGTCGCCGCGAGCCGTGGGGGAACGGTACACCGTGCCCCGATGGCGTGCCTCCCGGCAGTCGACTAGAGGAAGGGGCCTGTTCGCGCCTAGCATGTGGCGGAATGCCTAGTTCCCTGTGACCGGGCCCCCTGCCGAAGGCGACACCAGAGTCCCTGGTCCAGGGCGAGGAAGGAAGTGGATGAATGAAACGTACCTACCAGCCGAACGTGCGCAAACGCGCCAAGACGCACGGATTCCGGAAGCGGATGTCGACCAAGGCCGGCCGTGCCGTGATCCGGGCGCGCCGGGCGAAGGGACGTCAGCGCCTGTCGGTGTGACCGAGGACGCGGTCCCAGCTGCACCTGCCGGCGCTGGTGTGGGACCGATTCGCTCGAAACGCACGTTCGACGCGTTGCGGCACTCACCGAATCGGGGTCGGCAGGGACCTATCTCGGTGAGCTTCGTGGAACATTCTTCCTGGTCACGGAGCCAAGTGGCCTACGCCATCGGCCGACGGGTGGGAACTGCCGTCGTGAGGAATCGCTTGAGGCGAAGGATGCGGGCCATCATGGTCGAGCATGCCCCTCGCCGACCGATCGGCGCCTATGTGGTGCGAGCGGGAACAGATAGCCCGCAATTGAGTTTTGACGAACTGAAGGTGGCCATGAGCCGAGCAGTGGAGAAGGCGACGAGGAACCGGCTGGAGGGCCTCGCTCCCTCGGGCAGCAGGCTGCCCGGGCACCTGTCGACAGGGGCGGGCGAATGATCGCCACCGAACAAGCGCCGATCTCCACCGACGAAGGCGACCGGAGCTCCTCGGACCAGGCCCGGGGTCCGGCACGCTGGTTGATCTCGGCGATCCACGGCTACCAACTGGCCAGGTCCGGTCGGCCCACCGGCTGTCGCTACCTGCCGACCTGCTCGCAGTATGCGGTTGAGGCGATCGACCAGCACGGTGCGCTCCGAGGTTCCGCACTGGCGGTGCGACGACTGTCGCGCTGTAACCCATGGGGAGGGCACGGCATCGACCCCGTTCCCGAACGGAGGACTCAATGTCGTCACTGACCCACTCGATCGGCAAGATCTTCCAACCGCTGCTGGATGCGGTGGGGACGGTGCTCGCCTTCTTCTACTCGATCATCCCCAACTACCCGATCGACGTTGCCCTCCTCACCATTGTGATCATGGCCCTCTTGACGCCACTCACGGTCAAGAGCACCAAGAACATGGCCGCCATGCAGGCGCTCGGGCCCGAGATGAAGAAGTTGCAGCAGAAGTACAAAGGACCGGAGAACAGGGTCCAGCTCAACGAAGAAATGATGAAGCTCTATAAAGAGCACAAAGTCAACCCGGCTTCCGGGTGCCTTCCAATGCTGTTGCAGATGCCGGCATTCTTCATTCTCTACAGCGTGATCCGAGGCATGACCAATACGGTGACCCACGCCGCCTACACCACGACGGTCAGTGGGTTGAAGGTGTTCCACCCGGTCGTGATCATCGCCCAGCCTCGCTATATTCCCACCGACAGCAAGATGTACCACAACATCGTCGCAGCTCACGGGCAGTTGATCTCCTTCGGTATGGACTTCTCGGAGAAACTCCTATCCCACCACAGCTCGCTGTTCGTTGCCATCCCCTACCTCTTGTTGGTGGTGGGTGCGGTCGGTCTCCAGTACCTCCAGATGGCTCGACTGAACGCTCGGAATCCGTCGGCATCACAGGCAAATCCGCAGGCCGCCATGCTTCAGAAATACATGCCGCTCATCTTTGGGTTTATTTATCTAAATGTGGCGGCAATTCTCAATGTCTATTTCATTGTTTCGAGTGCGATAAGGATTCTCACACAAGAGATTCTCTTCCGAAAAGGGATCGTCGGTGGACCACCGCCGGCCCCGACAACCGGAACCAAACCGGCCGGGCCGAAGGCACCGGTGGCCGACAGAACCGAACGTGCACTCCCCCGGCCCAAGGCCGCCGGCGCAACGACAAAGCCGGCACCGAAGAACGGATCCGGCTCCAACGGGTCCAACGGGAAGAGCCGGCAACGCCCGGCCACCAGGGCCGCCCTCGACGCCAAGGCCACCGAAAAGGGGTCGACTTCCGGCCGGAGCACCTCGGCACAGAAGCGCACGAGTTCGAGCAGCGGGAACGGCTCGGGTAGAGGAACGGCAAAGACATCCGCCAACGGGAGCAACGGATCTGCCGCCTCGGCCGACGATGACGAATCGGCCAAGGCCAAGGAGCATCCCCGCTCGAAGGCCAAGCGAGAGAGAAAGGCGCGATAGGGCGTGGAGTGGGTTGAAGCAAGCGGGAAGTCCCTGCCGGAGGCCAAAGAATTGGTACTCGACATGCTGGGCGTGGCCGAGGACGACGCGGAATTCGTGGTTCTCAGTGAGCCCAAGGCAGGGTTGTTCGGTCGTCTCCGGGGCGAGGCCCGGGTCCAGGCCCGCGTCCGCCCTGTCGCTCCCCCGCCCAAACGCGGGCGCCGTCAACGACCGGAGCGGTCGCGCAACGGTGGATCGTCCCGCAAGTCGGGATCGGGCGAAGGGGGTCGGGGCAGCCGATCCGGAAGCGGTGACGGTGGTTCGGTGGCGGTCGACGACCGTACCGAGGGTGGATCGACAGAGTCCCCCGAGTCAGGATCAGAGAGTGGCCAGGACGGCGACAGCCGGTCCGGGTCGAATGGGAGCGGATCGAACAGCTCCAGCCGAAGTCGGAAGCGTCGCGGACCACGTAGCAGTGGTGCGGCGGGTGGAAGTCAGCCCAAGGACACGGGCAACCAGATCTCGGGTCGGAAGCCCGGGGAGAGCGAGGAATCCATGGAAGAGTCATTGACGCTCGAGCAACAGGGAGAGGCAGCGACAGAGTTCTTGGCCGGACTGGTCCGAGAGTTTGGACTGGACGCCGAAGTCGGATTCTCGGAGATCGACGAAGAGACGGTCCAGGTCGCCGCCACCGGGGATGACCTCGGGCTGCTGGTCGGACCACGAGGGGCGACGTTGTCGGCAGTGCAGGATCTGACCCGCACCTTCGTACAGCGCCAGTCAGAGAATCGTACGGATCGGATCCTGGTCGATGTGGGTGGCTACCGTGAGAAGCGATCAGCGGCCCTTCGGCGATTCACCACCGGGATCGTGGATGAGGTCAAGGCCACCGGAGAAGAGCGGGCCCTCGAGCCGATGTCCCCTGCGGATCGTAAGGTCGTGCACGACACGGTCAACGAGATCGAAGGCATCGAGACTCGGTCAGCGGGGACGGAGCCGTCGAGATACGTGGTGATCCAACCCACGAGTTGATGATGGTCGAGGGATCTCCTCGCATCTCAAGTGGCACCGGGTTCCACCCGGTGCCACTTTTCAATTCCGACGAGGTCGCCATCAAGGGTCAGGTCAGCGGACCACCACTCCCCCACCACTCTGAACCGGTCGGGCGATCCACTGAAGGAGAATTGAAGTGATGAGCGACATCGAGTCCGCGAATGGACCGGCATTGCCCGAGTTGCGGCAACGGGTGTCGAAGCGTGTCGAAGAGGTTCTGCGACGCTCGGCAACCCTCGGATTCCTGGGCGGCATGGATCTCGATGAGCAGATCGATCATGCACTGGGCTTCGTCTTCACTGTCGAGGCGTCCCTGGGAAGGACACCCAGCTCCGTCCTCGACCTGGGCAGCGGCGGAGGGGTTCCTGGCCTGATCCTGTTGAGCTGCTGGCCGGAGAGTCGGATTGCCCTGATGGATGCGAATGAGCGTCGGACCGAGTTCCTCTCGGTCGAGCTCGCTGAATGGAGTCCGGGAGGTTCTGTCGAGGTGATTCGAGGCCGGGCCGAGGAGTTGGGCAGGGACTCTCGACTGAGAGAACGGTTCGAACTGGTCACCTCCCGGTCGTTCGGCCTTCCCGCTGTTGCCGCCGAGTGCGGTGCTTCGTTCCTTTCGGTCGGTGGACTCCTGGTGGTCTCGGAGCCCCCCGAAGCCGACTCGACTACTCGCTGGCCAGTCGATGGGCTCGTTCAACTCGGGCTGGAGCCTTCGGTTCGGCTCCGCTACGACGGTAGGGTCGGGTTCCAAACCTTGACCAAAGTCGAGGCCCTGGCCGACCGGTACCCCCGGCGGGTGGGCATCCCTGCAAAGCGTCCACTGTTCTGATCAAACCCTCGATCACCGGTGAGGGTGGTCTGGGACCAGGGTGCAGTGGAAGGACGGTGGGGGAGTCAACCACAACGGAACCACCAAGGTGTTCGGCTACTGCTGATGTTTCACGTGGAACATCCGGACCTGCCTATTCGGACTGAGTCGCCGACAGATGGTGCTGCCCCGTGAAGATCGACCCCTGTGCCCCCGAGTCTCGACTTGCCCATCCGACAGTGCTCGATGCGGGACCATGGCTCCTTGCCAGGGTCGCCGCGTATCCCGGATCAGGGTCCGATGCTGCGGTCTGATCGACCCACACCCTCCCCCGCCGAAGAAATCGTCGATCTACCGTTGACATCTTTCTTGAGCCGAGATGGCCGCCACGGCCAGCACCGTCACCGTACCTTCGGTTTCGTTCCAGCAGCAGCACCAGCGGACTGCGTGGATTCTCCATCCTCTCAACCCAGTCGACCAAACGACGACAACCCCTGGATCTCCACGGGTAGAGTGAGCAGGTCGGGACACACGAGTGCGATCGTGGTGCCTTCGAAGACCACCTTCAGGGAGTCCATAGGGACTCCGAATCGTTTCACGTGAAACATTTCGGCCGAAATGCTTGACCTGGTATCAGCGGCGGGGGAGTATGAGACCCTTGAAGTTCGAAGATCTGAGGAGACGCTAATGCGCGGCCGTCGCCGGGGTCGGAACAAGTCCTCCCCTCCGGACGTGCAGAATCCCAGTCCAGAGGCGGTATCCGCACCACTTCCCACTGGCACGGTGACGTTGGTCGAGGCTTCTCCCACTCCAGAAGAGGAGCCAGTTGCACCCGACCCCACCTTGGTGGCGAGGATCGAGACGCCTACCGCGACACCACCCGGAGTCCAGGGTGGCGGTACCCCCCTGAAGGACACCATCTCCCAGGTGGCCACGGCGCATGCCGAGTTGGACAACGTGCTCCCTCCGTACGGCGGCGGACCGGTGACCATCGCAGCACCCACGGCGGCAGAGGGTGCTTCCGCAGCAAGCGAACGGATCTCCTCGGTGGACGTTCCGGAGATATCCGAGGACGTACGACCCCCGCCGCAGACCAACGGGGCCGTCGTCGAGGTGCCAGCACGCGACGAACCGGCGATCAGTCCGGAACCGGCCGAGAGCGCGGAAGTGGTAGCGGACTCGCCTGACCCGGCGGTCGAGATCATGCCAGAAGAAGTCCGGTCGGAACCGGAACCAGCCACCGAAGAGCCGGCTCAGCCCGCGGAGCAGTCAGCATCCGGCTACCCTCTACCTCGGGTGATGGCCGTGGCCAATCAGAAGGGTGGGGTGGGAAAGACCACCACCTCGGTGAATCTGGGGGCTGCGCTGGCGGAGATCGGATTTCGAGTCCTGGTGATCGACCTGGACCCTCAGGGGAACGCCACCACCGGGCTCGGCATCGATGCACGCAATTTCGAGCTCTCGATGTACGACGTCCTGATGCGGGATGCCTCGCTCGAGGACTGCGTCGAGCCGACGAGCATGAAGAACCTGTTTGTGGCGCCTGCCACCATCGCACTGGCCGGGGCAGAGATCGAGCTGGTCCCCGCCTTCAGCCGGGAGCTGAAGCTCAAACGGTCGATCGAATCGATCATCGACGACTTCGACTACGTGCTGATCGACTGCCCCCCTTCACTCGGACTGATCACGGTCAATGCCCTGGCGGCAGCCGACGAGGTCCTGGTCCCCATCCAGTGCGAGTACTACGCCCTCGAGGGTTTGAGCCAGCTGATGCGGAACGTCCATCTGGTGGCCTCGAACCTCAATCCGGAGTTGGATATCTCCACCATCGTCCTGACGATGTACGACGCCCGAACCAAGCTCGCCGAGCAGGTGGCCAACGAGGTCCGGCTGCATTTCGGTGCCAAGGTGTGCAGGAACGTCATTCCCCGAACAGTGCGTCTTTCGGAGGCCCCGTCCTTCGGTCAGCCGATCACCGCTTTCGACCCCACATCCAGAGGGGCCATCGCCTATCGGGAACTAGCCAAGGAGGTCAGCGGTGGCACGACGTAGCGGGCTGGGGAAGGGCTTGAGCGCCCTCATCCCCAACGAGGTTGTGGGTGACCGATCCTCGTCCCTGCGGGAGGTTCCGATCGGGAGCATCGTCCCCAATCCGCGCCAGCCTCGGGTAAACTTCGATGAGGAGACTATGTCGTCGCTCACGGCGTCGATCAAGGAGCTGGGCATCCTCCAGCCGGTGCTCGTCCGCCAGATCGGCAGTGAGGCCGCCGACGAGTATGAGCTCATCGCGGGGGAGCGGCGATGGCGGGCGGCGCGGCGGGCCGGCCTGCAGAGCATCCCTGTACTGGTCCAGACGGCCAACGAAACCCACAGCCTGGAACAGGCCCTGGTGGAGAACCTCCACCGACAGGATCTCAACGTTCTCGAGGAGGCTGCTGCCTACCAGCAGTTGATCGAAGAGTTCGGGCATACCCATGACCAGGTGGCCACCCGGGTGGGGAAGAGCCGTACCGCGGTGACCAACACCCTCCGGCTGCTCCAACTGCCGACCGCGGTGCAACGCCTCCTGGCTGACGGGCAGATCAGCCCCGGTCATGCCCGCGCACTTCTGGGCACTCCGGATCGTGGCTACCAGGAGATGCTGGCCAAGTCGATCGTCGCCGACGGCCTCACCGTGCGGGCCATCGAGGATCTGGTGAGGGAACACGGCCAGGACAGAGCCGCCCCTGACGATGGGTCAGACGGGCCCGCACTGGTCCGCAGCCCCGATGCCGGTGGGCAGACGAAGGGGTCCACGGGGCCGGATCGCCTTCCTCCACCCGGGATTCTCGAGCTCGAGGAGCTTCTGTCCAACCACCTCAACACCCGGGTGAAGGTTGACATGAGTGCCAAGCGTGGAAAAGTGGTTGTGGAGTTCGCCACTCTCGAGGATCTCGAGCGGATCTACAAGTTGATGGTGGGGAGAACTGACCCGGCACCCGTGTAGGTCTGCCACTTAGAGTGGTCAGAACCTGACATAACCGCTCAATAGGTCAGATATGGCCACGCAGAGTGGTAATGAACCCCTAACCCCGCGGTTGAGCTTCGTCCACAACCTGTGCATGAGGTTGTGGATTACGTTCGAAAGCCGAGGTCACGTGTAGGTTGAGGCTGAGGAAACTGACCATCGACCGGGGTCCGCGTCCGCCGGAACTGCTGGCGGAGCCGGGTGGCACGGGGGCCGGTCAGTCCCAGGCTGTTCCCACCCATTCAGAGAGTGCCTCCACGATGGCCTTGGCGATGGACGCCGACTGCTCGACCACCACGGTGGCCGGACTGATCTCACAGATCACCGCGGGCATCCGAGTCTCACGGAGGACCGGAAGCGACATTCCGCGGGTTCCCCCGTCGGGGAGGGCCAGGGTGGAGGTCACCGATGCCTGGATGAGCTCGGCCAGGCGTCGTCCCCCTGGCGAGGAGTACCGAGAGCCCCCGAAGTAGGCGGTGGTGCAGTGCCGGTCACCGGTATCGAGGCGGAGCCCGACGTAGACCTCGGCTTCGCCGGCATTGGCCTCGGAGGCCTGGATCGACCCGTCAGGATGGTGGTGGGTGGTCACCGCGGCTCCGTGGTTGACCAAGAGGCGACGCAGGGAGGCCACGGTGGCATCGAGTCCGCCTTCCTCGCCGATGGCCACACGTCGACCGGCCAGGGTCCGGGGGGATTGGCGCAAGCGCTCCCGGTCGCGCACCGAGGTGACCAGTTCCGTGTCGTCGTGGCGGGTCCCGAACCGCAAGAGCTCCGAGACGGTGGCCGCACCGGCGATACCGTCGACCGGGAGCCCCACATTGCTCTGGAACTCTCCCAGCGCGGCCGAGGTCATGTCGCCGAAGATCCCGTCCACGCGGCCGGTGTCGAACCCGAGCGCGCTCAGACGCTGTTGGAGCTCGGCGACATCGTCGCCACGCAACATGGGTGTCCTCCTGTAGAGGAAGCGGTCGCCGAGCTGCCGTCCGGCCTCGACCAGGGCAGACCACGTCTGGCGGCCACACATTCCGTCGACCCGGAGGCCCCGACGGTACTGGAACGCCTCGACGGCGGCCCTGGTCCCGTCTTGGTACTGCCCCCCGGGATCGATGCCTGTGGAAAAGCCGAGCTCCTCGAGACGGTGCTGGAGGTCGGCCACTGCGGCGCCCTGGTCGCCGACGTCGAGCCTGATCGCCTGGTTCGGGCTCACCTGCTGCCCCCGTCCTCCAGCTGGTGCTGGAAGGCGGACTGCGGGCATGGGAATCCGAGGATCCCGGTGTCCCGGTCGGCGGTGACCTCTACAGGTGGGCGGAGAGCTCCTGGAGGAGCTGTCCCTTGCCCTTGGCGCCGACGATCCGGGCGGCGGGCTCTCCATCCTTGAACAGGATGAGCGTCGGAATGCTCATCACGTCGAAGCGACGGGTGATATCGAGATTGTCGTCGATGTTCAACTTGGCGATCCCGAGCTTGCCCTCCTGCTCGGTGGCGATCTCCTCGAGTACCGGGGCGATCATCTTGCACGGGCCACACCATTCGGCCCAGAAGTCCACCAGCACGGGAACGTCCGAGGACTTGACATGTTCGTCAAAGCTAGCGTCGCTCAGGGTTGTGATCTTCTCACTCATGTTGCTCGTTCCTCCTGCCCGGTCCGCGGGCACTGCGGTCATCCCCCGGTGGGACACGCCTAGTCAACCACGCAGGCCGCCCGGACATTCCCGCCGGGCCATCAGTTGACCGGCGGTGATGGGGAGAAGCGATCAGTGAACGGCAGCCTGCTCCTCGAGCCAGCGTTCGACGTCGATGGCCGCTGCGCAGCCCGAACCGGCGGCGGTGATCGCCTGTCGCCACCGGTCGTCCTGCACGTCACCGCAGGCGAAGACGCCGTCGACGTTGGTCCGGGTGCCGTCGAACGTACGGATGTAGCCGTTCTCGCGCAATTCCAGCTGACCCTTGAACAGATCGGTGTTGGGCTGGTGCCCGATGGCCACGAAGAGTCCGGACAGTGCGATCTCCGACTCCTGCTCGCTGACGTTGTCGCGGACCTTGATGCCGGACACCGTGGTGTCGCCCAGCACGTCGATCACCGAGGTGTTCCAGAGGAAGGAGATCTTCGGGTTGGCAAAGGCGCGCTGCTGCATCACCTTGGAGGCACGCAGCTCGCCGCGGCGGTGGATGAGGGTGACCTTGTCGGCGAAGCGGGTGAGGAAGAGCGCTTCTTCGAGGGCGGAGTCGCCACCGCCCACAACGGCGATCTCCCGCTCGCGGAAGAAGAACCCGTCACAGGTGGCGCAGGTGGAGACGCCGTAGCCGAGCAGACGCTCCTCGTTGGGCAGGTTCAACATGAGCGACTTGGCCCCGGTGGAGATGATCAGTGCCTCGGCGGCATAGGACGGCTCGGCGGTATCCGGGTCGCCCACCCACACGCCGAACGGACGGCTCGAGAGGTCGACCCGGGACACCTTGTCGGTCAGGTACTCGGCCCCGAAGCGGGCCGCCTGGGCCCGGAAGTTCTGCATCAGCTCCGGCCCCATGATGCCGTCGACGAACCCGGGATAGTTCTCCACCTCGGTGGTCAACATGAGCTGGCCGCCGGGCTGATCACTGGTCGAGGAAGGCTCGCCCTCGATGACCAGGGGGGACAGCTGGGCCCGGGAGGCGTAGATGGCCGCCGTGAGACCGGCCGGTCCGGAACCGATGATGACCACCTGGCGGGACTCGGTCATGCCGGCTCTCGGGACCCGGCGCCCGGGTCGGTGCGCTTGGACCAGGCCGCGACGCCCGCCACCACGAAGACGGCGCCGACCACCAGGTCGGACAGCCACACCCGACCGCTGAAGGCGTACACGGTGAGCAGGCGGATCAGCGTGATCGACAAGAGGGTGATGGTGACCACGCTGGCCGCGAAGACGATGATCCCGAACACCACGGCGCGGGTGACCAAGGTGAGCGGCCGCACCGTCTTGTCCCGGAGGAGTTCGACCAGGGTGTCGACCAGGTCGGCGCCGCGGGTGGGGAGGTCGCCGACGGCGTTGCTTCCGGGGAGGCGCGACGCGGGTGTCTCGGGCTTCGGATCCATGGTCCGAGGATAGTCCGAGTGCCCGACTGACCTGCTCGGACCTGAGCGAAGGTGCGCGTCCCGAGTCGGCGCGCCTGCGGGGTGGATCAGGCCTTGGTCACCATGCTGATGCCGATGGTGCCGGGCCCGGTGTGGGTGCCGACCACCGGGCCGAGGTCGACCACCAGGAGCGGGTGGTCGCTGTGCACCCCTTCCAGCATGGCCAGGAAATCGTCGATGTCGGCGGCGGCGCCGTTGCTCACTGCCAGACGGCTGAGCGGCGCGGAATCCTTGGCCTTGTCCGCCAGGTAGCGCAGCGACCGGCCCCGGGTGCGCTGCTTGGACTCCTCGGCGACCACGCCGTCGACCAGGGTGACCACCGGCTTGATGGAGAGCAGCGAGCCGAGCAGGGCCCGGGCGCCGCCGATCCTCCCGCCCTTCTCCAGGTGCTCGAGCGTGTCCACCGCACCGAACACCAGGGTCCGGGGGATGAGCTCATCGACCCGGGCGCTCAACTGGTCGAGATCGGCACCGGTGGCCGCCAGTTCGGCGATGTCGAGGACCATCAGGCCGAGGCCCATGGTCATGGAGCGCGAATCGACGGCCCGCACCGGGATGCGATCACTTGCCGCCTTGGCCGCGGCGGAGGCCGACTGGAAGGTGGCCGAGACGCCGGCGGACAGAGTCAGGCAGAGCACGCCGTCGTAGCCCTCGCCGGCAGCGGCGTAGAACGCCTCCTGAAAGGCACCGGGCGACGGTGCCGATGTCTCGGGGAGCACCGGACTGGCCGCGCACCGGGCCCAGAAGTCGTCGGTGCTGAGCGTCGTGCCGTCCACGAACTCCTCGGCCCCGAACCGGATGGACAGGGGGACGACGGTCACGTCGCGCTCCTTGGCCAACTCGGCGCTCAGGTCACACGCGCTATCGGTTACCACCCGGATCCGGGCCATCTGAGTCCTCCTCATGTTCCGCCGTCTGGCTGTCGTCCCCCGGTGGCAGCGCGTCGCCGGGCTCGTCGGTCACGGGGCGGAGATGGCGGTACGGGGAATCACCGGGGCGATCGTCGATTCTGTCACGGAACGGCTCGGCGTACGCGGGTGGCCCCTCGCCGGGGTCGGATGCCGAAGCAGGCTCCTCTCCGGTTCGCGGCGCGCTGAGCGCGGCCCGCCCTGCTCGTTCCTCCATGGTCCGGTGTGCCTCTCGGGCGCCGAGGATGGCGGCCGTGGCCACGTAGGCCAGCGCACCGACCAGCACCGCGAACGCCACCCGGACCAGCAGTCCGAACCCGGATGATGCCCCCGACACGCTGAGGGCGAGGACGGTGGCCACGCCCATCACCGCCGAGGCGCCCAGGACCCGCTTGACCGGGGTGGTCAGGTCGGCGCCACCCAGGCCACCGACCCGTTGGCGGACCACCGCCATGGCCAGCAGGGCGGCGAACGAGTAGGCGATGGACACCGACAAGGCCAGCCCTCGGACCCCGAGCGGTCCCACCAGCAGGATGCCGAAGACGATGTTGACGGTGTTCTCCACCAGGTAGAGCTTGAAGGCGGTCCGGGTGTCCTGCATCGACTGGAACACCCGGATCATGTAGAGGAAGGTGCAGAACCCGGGCAGCCCCAGGGAGAACATGGCCAGGGTGGCTGCGGTGATGTGGGCGTCGGCGGTCGTCTCCGACCCGTGGGCCAGGACCAGGTCGATCAGCGGGTGGGCCAGGATGATCATGCCCACCGCCGAGGGGATGATGATGGCGAGGATGCCCCGGAGGCCGAAGGCCATGCGGTGCCGGAAGCCGGCGATGTCCCGTTGGGCCCACCGGGCGGACAGCGACGGGGTCACCGCGGTCATCACCGACACGGCCACCACGCCGTAGGGGAGCTGGAAGAAGATATAGGCGTAGCTGTAGGCCGACACCGCTCCGGGCACCTTGGCCCCGTCGGCCAGGGCCAGGATGACCACCAGCGCCACCTGGTTGGAGAGCACCAGTCCGAAGGTCCATCCGGCCAGACGGGTGATGGTGCGCATGGCCTCGTGAGCGGGCTCCCAGCGGAAGCGCACATGGAGGTCGGCCCGCAGGAGCGAGGGGACCAGCATGGCGGCCTGGACGACCACTCCGAGCGTGGTACCGAGGCCGAGCAGCACCAGGCCGGTGTGATGGGCGTCGATCGAGGCCAGCGTGAACTTGGGGACCATGGCGCGGAACGACAGGAGGACGGCGATGACCACCAGGTTGTTGGCGATGGGCACGAACATCGGGGCGGCGAACTTGCCCCGGGCGTTGAGCAGGGCGGTGAACAGGGCGATCAGGCCGTAGAACGCCACCTGGGCCACGAACCACCGCAGAAGGAAGATGGCCACCTCCTGTTGCTGGTGCACGTCGGCCCGGTGGTTGGTCACCGTATAGAGGCGGATGATCTCCGGGGTGAGGAGGAAGAAGGCCACGGTCGCCACCACCAGCACGACGATCGTCACCGTCACCACCGCCGAGATGGCCTCCCACGCCTCCTTTCCCTTCCGGGTGGAGAGGTGGTCGACGAAGACGGGCACGAAGGTGGCCGACAGGATCCCGCCGAGGACGATGTCGTAGATGATGTTGGGTGTGGTGTTGGCCAGGTTGTAGGCGTCGGCGAACCCACCCTGGCCGAGGGCGGCGGTGAGGGCCACCACCCGTCCCACGCCGGTGATCCGAGACAGGGTGGTCCCGACGGCCATCCCCAAGGTGGCACCGGCCAGACGCCGCCGCCCGCCGCCCGATGCCGCAGGTTGGCCGTCGTCCTCGGTGTCGCTCACCCGGGCTCCGTGGCCCCGGGCGTGCCGCTGACCTCGTCATGGGATCGGGCGACGCGTCGTTTGCGCGACGTCCGGAACCACCACACCGCCAACACGACCAGGGCTCCGAGGGAGAGGACCACACCCACCACCGAGGTGGCCGTTGAACGCACGCTGATCTCACCCCGGGACAGGACCAGTCCTCCCGAGGGGGTGCGGATGGTCACGTCCACGGTGAACTGGCCCGAGGTGCGGGCGGTGAAGGGGACCTCGACGATGTTGGTGCCCGGTCGGACCTGGATCGTGTCGGGCTTGGTCCACTGGGTGGCTCCGTTGGGGAACAGGAGCTTGTCGCTGGTGACGGTGAGTGATGCGCTCACCGGGTAGGGGGCCGACGAGGTCAGGTCGATGGGCAACGTCCCCTGTTGCGAGGTCAGGGTGATCGACCGGTCCCCGGCCACCGCGAACTGGGTCAGCTGGGCGTTCAGGGCCCGCCCGGTGTTGCGGAGGACCGCGCTCTGCTGGGCCGGCCTGAGGGTGGCGGACTCGCCGGCCAGGATCAGGTCGCCGAGTTGGCTGCTCACCGTGCGGGCGGTCGGTGCGGAGGCGGAGGCGGCGGCGGAGAAGGTGTCCACCCGCTGGCGTTGAACACGGATGGAGGCCACGGGGAGGGCCGGACTCCCGGTGACCGCGGTCGGACGGCAGGTGTTCCGGCAGGTGGCCGTGGCCACGGTGGAGAACACGGTGTCGACGGTGACGGGTCGGATGATCGGACTGGCGGCCAGTCCGGCGAGGAGCGCATCGACGAACAGCGGGTTGTCCGACCACGAGGTGGGGGGCATGGCCACCACGGCCCTGGCTGTGGTGTCGTTGGGCTTCTCGTAGTAGATCTGCGCCAGTTCGGCGATCAACTGGTGGGCGGCCAGCACCGGGTTGCCGGGCGAGCCGGTGAATCGCGAGGCGAGATCGGGACTGGAGGCGATGGCACCCAACGGTGTGCCCCGGCTCGAGGTGAGCACGAACGGCTCAGCGGTCGACCCGTTGGTCGGCGGCGAGGTCACCGTGGTGGCCGGCACCACCACTCGGGTGTAGCCGTCAGCCACCAGCTGGGTGAGTGTGGAGGTATCGAGCCCGTCGTTGGTGGCCCACACGCCCAGAGCACCACTGGCGGCAGTGGTGCCGGTGGCGCGGTCGGCGGTGGCGCCGAGGATCTCGCCTCCACGGGTGACCTGCAGGGAGAGCTCGTCGGCCAGCCCCGCGCTGACCAGCCCGTTGGCGTTCACCGGAGCGTAGGGAGCCCGGATGAACTGGTGGATCAGGGGGGAGGCGGCCAAGGTGGTCAGCTCGGACACGGCACCGGTGGGGGTCGGGCTGCCAGTGGTGAGCGCGTCGATCGTCTGGCGGCTCGGCTCCAGCGTGACGGGCACGGTGTCGTGGGCGGCGAGCTTGGCCACCGTCTGGACCACGGACGCGGTGGCCGCGGTGCTCAGTGGGGCGAGGGCGGCGGACGGGTGGCCGAGCAGCTGTCTGACCGTCGGGTCGGCGGCCGGGGTGAAGGTGGCGCGAATGGGGAGCACGAGGGCGAAGAGGAGTTTCTGGGTGTCGGACGGTGCGTTGGAGTAGACGAGGTGGGTGGTGAGGCCCCCCATGGTCTGTTGGGTGGTGGTGTTCACCAGCTGGACCCGGACCGGGTAGACGCCGGCCGGGAAGCCGCCGCACTGGCCGCCGGCGGAAGAGAGCGCGATGGTGAACCCGGTGCCGGTGGCCGAGGAGGGAGCCGAGGGTGACACCACGCGCATGGAGAGGTCGAACCAACCTTCCGGGGTCCGGGGGAGGGTGGCCAGCGGAAGGGCGGTGTGGGTGGAGGAGATGACCGTGCCCGAGGGCGTGGACGCGGCCACCGACTGATCGAAGCCCGAGATGCTGGAGAGACAGGCGTAGACGGTCACCGACACCCCGAGCTGGGCGGTCGGAACGGTGAGCGATCCGGGTCGGAACCGGAGGTCGAAGGGCTGACCCGCGGTCACGGTGGCCGTCTGGGACTCGAGGAGCAGCGGTGGTGCCGTGGCCGCGACCGCCTGCGCCGACGGCACGACGGTGTGGGCTCCGGCCGCACCCGGGTTCGCCGCCGCACCGAGCAGGGCGACCACGACCAGGCCTCCCATCATGCAGGATCGCCCACGCGAATCCGCGGTCCGACCGTCACGCCGAGGCCGCTCCGGTCGGGCAGCATGCAGTCCCACCCCGATGATCGGGGCGGGACCGTCCCCGGTTGGCACGCCGGCCTGGGGATGGCTGCCGCTGGGGCAATGGCTGCCTCGTTCCCGATCCACTTCGGACGGCAGCCTACGCCAGTTCGGACAGCGGACTACGCCAGCCGCACTACCCTCGGCGACGTGTTCCCGGAGCGACTGCAACCCTTGGTGGAGACCACCACCGATCTCTCCGACCGCTTTCGGTCGGCTGGTCACACGCTCTATCTGGTGGGGGGTTCGGTCCGTGATGCCATTGTCTCGGAACCGAACCGGGCGGTGGCGGACGGTGAGCGGGACCTCGACTTCACCACCGACGCCCGCCCTGATGCCATCGAGGCGGTGGTGTCCGGATGGGCCGACTCGGTGTGGACCCAGGGCAAGCGCTTTGGGACCATCGGGTGCCGTCGCGGCGACCAGAAGTACGAGATCACCACCCACCGTGCCGAGGCGTACCGCCCGGACTCGCGCAAGCCGGAAGTGGCCTTCGGCGACCGGGTGGAGGACGACCTGGCCCGACGGGACTTCACCATCAACGCCATGGCGCTCCGGTTACCTGAACTCGAGCTGATCGATCCCTTCGACGGGCTGCACGACCTGTCGGTGCGTCGACTGCGCACGCCGCTCGACCCGGAGGTCTCCTTCGCCGACGATCCGCTCCGCATGCTCCGGGCGGCGCGGTTCATCGCCAAGCTCGACATGGAGCCCGTCCCTGGTCTGGTCGAGGCGGTCCGGGCCGGCCACGACCGGCTGGCCATCGTCTCGTCGGAGCGGATCCGCGACGAGTTGGACAAGATCATGGTGGTCGACGTGCCCTCGGTGGCGCTCTGGTTCGTAGTGCGCACCGGTCTGGCCGACGAGTTCCTCCCCGAGCTGCCCGGCCTCGCCCTCGAGCAGGACCCGATCCATCGCCACAAGGACGTGCTGGCCCACACCCTGGCCGTGGTGGACAAGACCAGCAACGACCGGCTCCTCCGACTAGCCGCGCTCTTTCACGACGTAGGCAAGCCGAAGACCCGGGCCTTCGTCGACGGGGGAGTGACCTTCCATCACCACGAGGTGGTGGGCGCACGCATGACCCGGCACCGGATGCAGGCCCTGCGCTATCCCAACGAGGAGGTGGAGACGGTCACCGAGCTGGTCAACCTCCACCTTCGGTTCCACACCTACCGGCTGGGGTGGACCGACCGGGCGGTGCGCCGGTACGTGCGGGACGCCGGTCCGCTGCTCGATCGGCTCAACGAGCTCACCCGGTGCGACTGCACCACCCGCAACGCCAACAAGGCGCGGGCGCTCGGCCGCCGGATGGACGAGCTCGAGGCCCGCATCGACGACCTCCGCCAGCAGGAGGAGTTGGACGCCATCCGCCCCGACCTCGACGGGTCCCAGGTCATGGACGAGCTGGGGCTGACGCCCGGGCGGGACGTGGGCCGGGCGCTGGGCTTCCTGCTCGACCTGAGGATGGATGAAGGGCCGATGGACGAGAACGAGGCCCGCAATCGCCTGCGGGAGTGGTGGGCCACCCAGTCCTGAACCGGCTTCCCGAGCCGGTTGGCTGGGCCGTCGATCCTCCCCGGGTGAGTCAGCCCGGGTTGTTCAGTCCTCGGGCCAGACCGGGTTGGGCTCGCCGGCGGCGAACCCCTCGACCATCTGGTGGCACACGTCGTCGTGGAACTGCACCGGCGGCGACTTCATGAAGTAGGCGGACGGACCGAGCAACGGGCCGCCGATGCCCCGGTCGAGGGCGAGCTTGGCGCAGCGGACCGCGTCGATGATCACGCCGGCCGAGTTGGGGGAGTCCCAGACCTCGAGCTTGAGCTCGAGGTTGAGCGGCACGTCGCCGAAGTTGCGACCCTCCATACGGATGTAGGCCCACTTGCGGTCGTGCAGCCATGGCACATGGTCCGACGGCCCGATGTGCACGTCGTCGGCCGGCAAGGTCCCGTGCTCGATCTGGCTGGTGACGGCCTGGGTCTTGGAGACCTTCTTCGACTCGAGGCGGTCCCGTTCGAGCATGTTCTTGAAGTCCATGTTCCCGCCCACGTTGAGCTGATAGGTGTGGTCGAGGGCGAGGCCCCGGTCCTCGAACAGGCGGGTCAGGATCCGGTGGACGATGGTCGAGCCCACCTGGCTCTTGATGTCGTCTCCCACGATGGGGAGCCCGGCTGCCTGGAACTTGCGGGCCCACTCGGGATCCGAGGCGATGAACACCGGGATGGCGTTGACGAAGCCCACGCCGGCCTGGAGACAGGCGTCGGCGTAGAAGCGCTGGGCCTGCTCGGAACCGACCGGCAGGTAGCTCACCAGCACGTCGGCCTTGGTGTCCTTGAGGGCGGCGACCACGTCGATCGGCTCGGCCGGCGACTCCTCGACGGTCTCGCGGTAGTACTTGCCGAAGCCGTCGAGGGTCGGGCCCCGCTGCACGGTGACGCCGAGGTCGCCAACGCTGGCGAACCGGATGGTGTTGTTCTGGCCGGCGAAGATGGCCTTGCCGAGATCGGTCCCGACCTTGGCCGCATCGGCGTCAAAGGCGGCCACGAACTCGAGGTCACTCACGTGGTAGCCGCCGAGCACCACGTGCATGAGGCCGGGAACGGTCTCGTCCGGGTTGGCCTCGCGGTAGTACTCGACACCCTGGATCAGAGAGCTGGCGCAGTTCCCTACGCCGGCGATGGCCACTCGGATGGTGCTCATGGGTTGGTTCCCTTCATTGCAGTCAAGGCGTCCCCGTCTCGGGGGTCACGGGTTTCGGTTCGGGGCGGGTTCTGCTTCTGGCGCTCGGACTCGATGAGTCGGTCGAGCCAGGCGATGTCGTGCTCGGTGGCCTCGGTGCTGTGCTCGACCAGCGAGCGGGTGTAGACGTCGAGACTCTCGCCGGCCGCTCGGGTCCGGTCGGCGGCCAGGCGCCTGTTCAGCTGGGCCCGACGGCGCTCGAGCAGTCCGAGCCGGGCCTGGGGGGCGAGATAGCGGGCGAAGGCGAGCCGGAGTCCGAAACTCCTGGCGTCGTCGGTGCCCACCGGCTCTTCGGAGTCGACCAGCTGTTCGAACAGTGCGCATCCCTGTTCGGTGATCCGGTACTCCTTGCGGGATCGCTTGGTGCCTCGGGTGGTGCCTGCGCGTCGGGCGCGCAGTCCGGCCCGCTCGCCGCTCAGCGACCCGGTGAACGGCATGGGCGCGGTCGGCGCCGATCCGCCGGCGGACTCGGTGGCCACCACCGCGCCCGACTTCTCCAGCCGGGAGAGGGCCGGGTAGAGCGAGCCGAAGGAGATGTTGGCGAACAGCCCCAGCTCGTCGCGCAGGCGACGGCGGATCTCGTAGCCGTGAAGCTCCTGCTCATGGAGGAGACCGAGGATGGCCAGTTCGAGCACGTCAGGGCTGCCGACCGGCAGATGGGCCACGACCTGCGAACACCCTGCCCTGGGCCCGCTTCGCACCTGAGTTCACCATCCGCATACTCGTCACGATATATCAATCCGATATATCAATGCAATATATAGGACGTGAGCCCGGCCCGGGCGTGCTCGACGGCGGCCGAACTCGCATCGGTACCGGTGAGCGCGCAAAGGATTACCCTTGGCGGGGTGAGCTTCCGCCCCGGATCGCTCGACGGTGTGCAGACGTCCCCGACCGGGGGACGCGTCGAGTACCTGCTCGCCCGGAACGCGGTCATCCGCGAATACCGCAAGGGCCGGCTCTCCCGCCTGGACGTGTGTGATGCGCACCCCGAGTTGCTCCGTGCGGCCACCAATCTCGGCCGCCCCTCGGGGGAGTCCTGCCCCATCTGCGAGGACTCCGAACTGGTCGAGGTGACCTTCGTCTTCGGCTCTCGCCTGCCCCCGGGTGGCCGGTGCGTGGCCACCCAGACCGAGCTCACCCGCTACTGGCGCCGCAAGGACCCGGTGGTCTGTTACGTGATCGAGGTCTGCACCGAGTGCCGGTGGAACCATCTGACCCGCATGTACCCGGCCGGCGCCGGGGTGGAGGCGGTGGCCCGCAAGCCTCTTCGGGGCCGGGCCACGCTCTGACGGTCAGGTCGTCGCCCGGGCCGCCTGGCGCGGTCGATTCGAGGCCGGTCTGCACCGGCTCCTTCACTGTCCTGTTCCCGAGGGTGCCTCGATTTCGCGTAACTGCAACGCGTTCCACTCGAAAATGGTCTAGAAGAAAGGGATGATGCTCAAAGGAAAGACCGTAGTGGTGACCGGTGTGGGTGGGGGCCTAGGGCGCGAGTGCGCTGCCAGCGCACTGCGCGACGGTGCGAACGTAGTCCTGGCGGCACGGACCGGGGCCACCCTGGAGACCACGAGCGCCGAGCTCGACCCCAGCGGGGAGCACGTGGCCGCCCATGTGACCGACATCACCGACGCCGGGTCCTGCGACGCGCTCGTCGAGCTGGCCCTGACCCGGTTCGGCTCGGTGGACGCCTTGATCCAGGTGGCCGCCTACGAGAATGTCTGGGGTGGCCTCTACGACCTCAAATTCGAAGCGTGGCGCAAGGCGTTCGAGACCAACGTGCTTGGCGCCCTCACCGTCATCCGGCCGGTGGCCACCGCCATGAAGGCCGGGGGTGGCGGCTCGATCGTGCTGGTCGGCTCGCAGTCGATGTTCCAGCCGGCCCTTCCCCAGAGCGGGTACGCCGCCTCCAAAGGCGCGCTGCTGTCGGCCATGTACTACCTGGCTGACGAGCTCGGGGCCGACAACATCCGGTGCAACATGGTCGTTCCGTCGTGGATGTGGGGACCCAACGTTGAGATGTACGTGACCGGAACGGCCAACAGCCAGGGCACGACCAAAGAGGAGGTCCTCGAGGGCATCGTGGGCAAGTTCCCCCTCCGGCGGATGACCGAGGACGGTGAGGTGGCCGACGTGGCCGCATTCTTCGCCTCGGACCACGCCAAAGCGGTCACCGGCCAGCACCTGATGGTCAACTCCGGCGAGATGATGCGATGACAACCGCCTCCGGTCGCGTGCCCAAGCGGGTGGTGGTGTGGGGGACCGGCTTCGTCGGGAAGATGGTCATCCCCGAGGTCCTGGCCCATCCCGCCTTCGATCTGGTGGGTGTCGGCGTGTCCAACCCGGACAAGGTCGGGCGCGACGTGGGTGAGCTGTGCGGCCTGGATCCCGTGGGGATGGCCGCCACCGACGACGTCGAGGCGCTGATCGCCCTGGCCCCTGACGCCCTGGTTCACTACGGCCCCACCGCCGCCCACGCCCAGGACAACATTCGCGATATCGGGGCCTTCCTGCGGGCCGGTATCGACGTGTGCTCGACGGCCATGACCCCGTGGGTGTGGCCGACCATGTCCCTCAATCCGCCGAGCTGGGTCGACCCGATCACCGAGGCGTGCGAGGCGGGTGGATCGTCGTGCTTCACCACCGGTATCGACCCCGGCTTCGCCAATGATCTCTTCCCGATGACCCTGATGGGGCTGTGCGGCGAGGTCCGACAAGTCCGGGCCCTCGAGATCCTCGACTACATCAACTACGAGGGCGACTACGAGGACGAGATGGGCATCGGGCGACCGCCCGAGTTCACACCGCTCCTCGAGCACACCGACATCCTGGTCATGTCGTGGGGGGCCACCGTCCCGATGATGGCCCACGCGGTGGGGATCGAGCTCGACGAGATCACCTCCACCTGGGAGAAGTGGGTTACCGACCAGCCCATCACCACGGCCAAGGGCCTGATCAACCCGGGTGAGGTGGCAGCCATCCGCTTCACCGTCAACGGCATCTACAAGGGTGAGCCCCGCATCTGCCTCGAGCACGTGAACCGGGTTGGCACCGATGCCGCCCCGGACTGGCCCCGGGGCAACCAGGACGACGTCTACCGGGTGGTGATCGACGGATCGCCCTCGATCACCCAGGAGACCGCCTTCCGGTTCACCGACGGGAGTGGGCGCGACGCAGCGGCGGCAGGATGCCTGGCCACCGGACTGCGGGCCCTCAACGCGGTGCCGGCCGTCAACGACCTGCCCCCCGGATGGGTGACGGCACTGGATCTGCCGCTCATCCCCGGTGTCGGAACCATCCGCTAGCCACAGGAGCAACCATGACCCCCGATGACCTCGTCGAGATCGAGCTGATCAAGCGACTCAAGTACAAGTACCTGCGGTGCCTCGACCAGAAGTTGTGGGACGACATCGAGACCTGCTTCACCCCGGACGCCACCGCCCGCTACGGCGGGGGCCTCTACGAGTTCGACGGGAGGGACGCCATCATGGCCTTCCTCCGCAGCTCGATGGGGACGACGGCCATGCTCTCCAGCCACCGGTGCCACCATCCCGAGATCGACCTGAACGGCCCCGACGAGGCCACCGGGGTGTGGGCCCTCGAGGACGTGGTGATCCTGACCGACGCCCAGATCAACATCCAGGGGGCAGCCTTCTACACGGATCGCTACGTGAAGCAGGGCGGCACCTGGCTGATCGCCCACACCGGGTACAAGCGCTCCTACGAGGAACTGATGCCCCGCTCGTCGATCAAGGGCATCCGGGTGACCGCCGACTGGTGGGCCACCGACGGGCGTTCGACCTTGGGCTGAGAACCGGGCTACGGGGGAGGGGGATAGGGGCGGAGCACTCCCTCGGCCTGATCATTCGTGCAACTGCATACTAATAGTGTGCCCAACAACGCCCACTGTCGCGTACTATTCGTTGGAGAATGAAAAAATGCACACGCCGATCGGTAGCGGCGTGGTGTCGAAGGTGGCGTGCGGAACAGGGCCGTCCTGCGTCCCGAGGTCAGGCGATGGTGGCGAAGTCGGCGCGGATTCTGGGCGCGCGTTCCGCCCAGTTCGGCGTGTCTGCGGCGAGCGCGGAACAGTTCTGGCGCGGTGTTCCGGGCCCCCGATCGGATCTCCTGTGGCAGCGCTGCTGCGTCGGCCTCGCTCGCTAGTCATCTCCGACGAGGCGTTGCAGGGCCTCCTCTTCCGTGGAGAGGTCGCCGTATGTGGGCGCTCCGTCGGTCTCATAGGCGATATGGAGCGTGCCGTTGGGGTAGGTGGTCGATTCGGTCAGGCGCAGCGAGGTGGGCACGGTCCCGTCGGCGAACAACTGCTTTCCGCTGCCGAGCACCAGCGGGAACAGCCACAGGTTGAATCGGTCGACGAGGCCGAAGCGCAGCAGCGACTGCACGAGGTTGAGACTGCCAATGACGTGGACTTCATCGTGGCGCTCCTTGATGGAGGTGACGCCGTCGACGAGGTCCTCGGCGACGAGAGTCGACCCCTTCCAGGCCAGAGGGCCGGCGAACGTGCGGCTGACGACGTACTTGGGGACGCCGTTGAGCAGGCCGGTGAACGGGATCTCCTCTGGAGCTGCCGGCCAGTAGTTGGCGAAGATTTCGTAAGTCCTTCTGCCGAGGAGCAGGGCGTCCATGCTCCTCGCTTGTTCGAAGACGACCCTGGCGGACTCGTGGTCGACCAGTGGCGCCTGCCATCCGCCGTGCGTGAAGTCACCGTCGCGGTCCTCGTCGGGCCCTCCAGGCGCCTGTGCCACCCCGTCCAGCGTCACGAACTCGGTCACGATGAGCTTGCCCATGTCCTTCCCTTTCTGGAGGCGGTGCGTCCCTATTCAGACTCCGATCACATGCAGGATTCATCGCGGCGCCTGCCATCGCTGACGCGTACAGATTGTCCGGTCGGACCGCACCACGCCACCAGCCGGAGCCGCACAGAACGCCGTGGGCACAGTCGGCGGCCAACGCCGTCCGCATCCCGCGACCCCGCTCAGATCCGAAGAGCCAAGAGTGCACACGCCGATCGGTAACGGCGTGGTGTCGAAGGTGGCGTGCGGAACAGCGCCGTCCTGTGTCCCGAGGTCAGGCGATGGTGGCGCCGTCGATGACGATGTCGGCCCCGTTCATGTGGGACCCCTCGTCAGAGGCCACGTAGGCGATGGCGGCGGCGATCCCGTCGGGAGTCCCGAACCCGGCCATCGGGGTCACCCGCTTCAAGAGCCTGATGTCGGCGCCCTCGGGCAGTTGGAACGCACCGGTGATCGGGGTGTCGATGCCACCGGGGCTGATGCTGTTGACCCGGAGTCCCTGAGCGGCGTATTCGACAGCCAGCGACCGGGTGAAGGAGAGCACGCCT
>JADGOG010000101.1 GCA_017883065.1 Acidimicrobiales bacterium
GGTCCCGAAGGCTCCGGACCGGCCAGGCCTGGGCCGGACCCGGAGAAGCTCACCTGAGGTACGGCGCGGTCCTCCTCATCTGCACCGAAGAACGCCACCGCCTTGAAGCCGAACGGGCCGGCGAACAGATTGCGCGGAAAGGTCTGCAACGCGATGTTGTAGTCCCGTGCGCTGGTGTTGTAGTAGCGGCGGGCATATTCGATCTTGTCCTCCGTGGCCGTCAGCGTCTCCTGCAACTGGAGGAAGCTCTCGACCGCCCGCAGCTGTGGGTAGTTCTCGGCGACCGCGAACAACGAACGCAGCGCCCCCGACAGCGCGTTCTCAGCGGGGGCGATCTGACCCGGATCTCCCGTCGCCCCGGCAGTGACCGCATTGGCCCGGGCCTGGGTAACCGCCTCGAATGTCCCCCGCTCGTGAGCAGCGTAACCCTGCACCGTCGACACCAGGTTGGGGATGAGGTCGTGGCGGCGCTTGAGTTCGACGTCGATCTCGGACCAGGCTTCCTGAGTCCGGTTGCGCTTCTTGACGAGGCCGTTGTAGGCGGCCCACAGGCCGAGGCCGAGGAGTACGACGATGACGATGACGATGATCAGCACAACCATTGTGGAGCGGGCCTCCTCGAAGCTGTCGTGACGCGAACACTATCGGTTGGGTCCCAGAACAGCTAGGGCGCAGTTGTCCGACGATCTCGACCGCTGCGGACGACTCGAGGATGTGGGACAGCCAAGGGCACTTGTCCAGCATCTCGGGAGTCTGACGGCTGGTTCAGACCCACCCATCCAGGCAGTACGCGTTCAAGTGCGGCGGTTGGCCAGCGGCGGTCCGACTACCACAGCCTGGATGCCTGTTGTGCGCCGTCGCCTCCGGCGGATGAACCGCCCGCTGACACGCTTCATGGGGTGGCGTATCCGGATCGCTCCGGTGGGTCCGGAAGGGGAAACCCGCAGTACCGGCCCGCCGGGGATGGGCGGAGACAGCGACTCGAACTCGACGTTTCCGGACCCGCCGACCAATTGCACGGCCACTCCCTCGGGGATGAGAACCTCGATCAAGCCCCAGGTCTCCAGGTGCAGGTCGATCTGATTGTCGTCCCAGCTGGCAGCTGTGAGATCGAGCCGGGCCACCCCGACGCCGGTGCGTATGGTGGTGTCGGCGGCGAGTTGCAGGCCTGAGCCCAGGCACAGACTGCCGGCCGCGTGCAGTACCAGGGGCTTGGTCAGCCGCCTCGAGGCGTGCGTAGACCGAACCAGCGGAGGCAGCGCCACCATCGCTGCCTCAAGATCGGCCTGGCGAGGAGCGGCGAGAACCTGCTCAAGAACTCCAGCGAAGCGCTCAGGTGACACCCGTCCGTCGCTGAAGAGATCTTGCAGTCGGGCAATGGCCGCCAACCGGGCGTCATCGTCAGCCTCGCAGTCGTGTGGTGAAGCGGGGTGGGTCTTGTTCATGTGCACCTTCTTCGGCCAGAGGACTGCCAAGTCTGGGGTGAACGACCGTGACGACGCTCAGTCCCAGCCACGTCACTGCCTCAAGATAGTGACATCGTTCACCGAGACAGGCACCCAGCACGTCGCAGCACTTCCAGGGCAGCGGGATCTCGATGACTGGACCCGACCCATGGACCGACCTACTGGCTCCACTGCTGAGGAGCCATCGTTGGCAGAGCCTCGGCTTCCTCAGAGTCAATGGCTGAGGTGGCGAAGTTGCGTCCCCAGCGCACGCGGCTCGGGACCTTCCAGGGCGCCGGCGCCAGATCTCGTTCGACGGGCGGGCGACCAGGTGCTGTCCTTGAGAGGGACGCGCTCCCTAACCTGAGCCCATGGCCTCCGTCCCCGTTCGTTCCAGCTGGGCGGACCGCTTGGGTCAGTCATTGCTCGTGTTGGTGGCCGTGGCCCTCGCCTCCTGCAGTTCGGGTTCGTCCACGGCGGACACCGGGACGCCGACCTCACGGGCGCGGGAGCATTCGAGCACGACGGCCCCAGGGCGGCCGGCGACGACAGTGCCGTCTCGCACCCCGAGCCCGGCAACGGGGGGCCTCGGAACCCCGTTGCCCGTGCCCACGGCACTGCCGGCGTTCGACGCGGCCCCCGCCCCCGGCGAGGGCAGCTGGCATCCCGCCGGACGCCTCGTCGGTGGCGTCCCAGCGGTCTACGAGACCACCCTGATTCCGCCGGACGGCTCGCAGCCGGCCGGGGTCGCCTGGATGGACACCCACCTGCTGTCGGCACAGCTCTACTCCGGCTCGAAGAGTCCGGGCGGTGGGCCCTTCCTCTACACGGCGCCGATCGAGCCGGCGCAAGCGGCGTCACTGGTGGCAGCCTTCAACGGCGGTTTCCTCATGAACACCGCCGGTGGCGGCTACTTCACCGAGGGACGGGTCGTTGTCCCACTGGTCACCGGGGCGGCATCGCTGGTCATCCATGCCGACGGGACCGTCGACGTCGGTGCATGGGGCACCGAGGTCTCGATGACCTCGGATGTCGCAAGCGTCCGCCAGAACCTGGTGCCACTCGTCGAAGGGGGCCAGCCGACGGCGAAGGCCTCGGGCCCCGACTGGCTGTCCTGGGGGAACACCTGCGGTGCAACGTCGTGCGCGCACTCGGCCCCCAGCGTCGAACAGCAGTGGCGGTCCGGGGTCGGAGTCACCGCCGACGGTGCGCTCGTGTACTCGACTGGGCCGTTGCTCACACCCCTCCAGCTCGCCCAGCTGCTCGTCCGGGCCGGCGTCGTGCGCGGCATGGAGCTCGACGTCAACCCGACCTGGACCTTCCTGGTCACCTACGACCCGGTCGAACCGGGAGGGCTGGCCGCACCGGGCAATGGCACCCGGTTGCTCGCCGGCACCATGCAGGGACCGGCGACGTTCTTCGATCCGGCCTGGGCGCGCGACTTCGTCACCGTGTCGGCCCGAACGGCACCCGCCAGCTGACCGGCGGAGTGGGAAGGTGACTGCACCGTCATCTCGGGTTGACGTGTCTCCTCGATCACGGTCCGCGCCTCAGCTTCGAGCCGTTCGATCTGTAGTCCGTCGAACTCGAGGCCGCGGTGCAGGACTTGGCCGGGTGATCTTGGAGGACGGGTTGCCACCAACCATCGTGGGAGCTAAGACCAAGAGATGAGGCCCCATCTGCATGGTCGCCTTGGACCAGCCCTCCGCCGGGCCGCGGAGGTCTCCGCCCAGGCCCGGGCCACCGGTGCACCCTGGGGCGAGGTCGCCCAACAGCGGACAGCCGGCCACGGCGATCGGGAGGCACGGTTCAACCGCCGGACTCTGCTGAAGGGCATGACCTCCGCCGGCGCGGTCGCTGCCATGGGGCCACTGAGCGACAGAGCCCGTGGCCAGGGCCGCCACCGTGATCGGACCGCACCTCGCATCGTGATCGTCGGGGGCGGACTGGCCGGCATCCGCTGCGCCCACCATCTGTGGACTCAGCGACGTCTGGCGAGCACCATCTACGAATGGGACGACCGGTTGGGCGGTCGCGTCGACACCCTGCGGGGTGTGTTCGCCAATGGACAGATGGTCGAACGGTGGGGAGAGTTCATCTCCTCCGAACATCATTCGATGCGTCGACTGGCCGCACGGTACGGGCTCACCCTCGGTGATACCAGTGCCTATCCCCGAGTGACGGTGGACACGTTCTGACTGAACGGAGGCCGGTACACCGAAGAGATGCTCAACGCCGACTGGCACGGCTTCGGCTGGTCCCTGTTCCAGCGGGCGGCGGCTTCGGCACCGTGGCCCACGACCCGTCTGAACCGCACTCCAACGTCGATCGCCCTGGACAACGTGTCGGCGGCCGAATGGATCGACGCGAACGTGCCCGGGGGCCTCTCCTCGGACTTCGGACGGCTCTGCTATCTGGACGTGGAGAGCGAGTACGGGGGCCCGCCCGAGGAGCAGTCGGCACTGAACGTCATCTACCTCCTGGCCTACGACGACAGCATCCCCGGCTCCAACATCCAACCGAGACGATCGCCGGTGCTGGGCGGCACGGATGAGAAGTGGCACGTAGAGGGTGGGAACGACCAGATCGTCTCGGGCATGCTGGCCGAGCTGCCCGTGGCCACGGCCCGCACCGGACAGCAGTTGGTCGCCCTACGGGACAACGGCAACCTGACCTACACCTGCACGTTCGACGACGACGGGGGCACCACCGATGTCGTCGCCGACCATGTCGTGGTGACCATCCCGTTCAACAAGCTGAAGGAGGTCGACCTCGAAAGGGCCAATCTCTCGAGACTGAAGATGGCGGCCATCGATCGATTGACGCTCGGCAACAACGCCAAGATCGCGCTGCAGGTCGCCGGCAACCCGTGGAATGCCGACGGCTACGACGGGAACATGTTCGCCCAGAATCTCACGGTGAGCGGGTGGGACAATTCGGTCGACCAACCGTCCTCGACTCCGATCTTCTTCGACTATCTGGGTGGCAGCCCCGGGTCGCAACTCGCCACCAAGTACGGACTCGTGAAGTCGGTCGGGAAACCTCCCGCCCCACTGATCGCCGACTACCTCAAGGCGCTCGAGCCCGTCTTCCCCGGATTCACCAAGGCCTGGAACTCGGGTCCCCGGTTGAGCCTGTACTCGGACCCGAACATCAATCCTCGGCTCGGTGGTGCCTACGCCCAGTACAGGGTCGGCCAGTACACCGGCTTCGGCGGCATCGAAGGCTTGCAGGAAGGGAACGTTCATTTCGCCGGGGAGCACACCTCCCCGGACTTCCAGGGGTTCATGGAAGGAGCCGTGACGTCCGGCGAGCGTGCCGCATCGGAGATCCTCAGAGCCCGGTGATCGAACTCCGTCGGGCCGCAGAAGGAGCCGCAGAGCTCGCTGATCGGCGGCCAATTCAGCTCTGGCGGACGTCGTCGAGGGCCCGGGGCTGACCACTCGCACCTGTTCCGGGCAATGCGGGGTGCACGCAGTCGGGGCCGGTGCGGACGACGCTGCGACCGCGGGTACGCCTACAGGGAGCTGTGAGCGTTCGGGAGCACGTTGGAGGTCCACGCCAGGCCGATGCACATCTCGTCGGTCGATCCGTCGCCCCAGGTGACGAAGTGATGCGGGGTCTTGCGCAGGACAGGAAGCTCCTGGGCCAGAGTCGGGTCGTAGGTGCAGGTCACCTGGACCGGCTCCCCTGCCGTGACGGGGATGGGCGTGGTCAGGTTGTAGGACCGCTGGTTGTGGAAGTCGTAGTGGGGAACGTCGAGTACGGTCCTCGCCTGCGGCGTTCCCGGGTCGAGCACCATCTTGAAGGTCGTGCCCAGCAGGTGCATGTGCGCCTGCACCCTGACGATGTATCCCTTCTTGCCGAAGCTGGCCATGCACGTTGCGGTGTTTCCGACCGGTGGATGGGACGAATCGTGCCCACAGATCGACTCGATGCCGTTCACCTCTGCGACGGCCGTCTGGCCGAAGCGTTGGCCCTGGTTGGCCAGCGATGCAGCACGGTCGCACAACGGGCCGGTCACGCCGGCCGGGCAGGGGATGTCCGGTGGGGCGAGCATCAGATTGAGGTGGAGGAGTTGCAGCGGTGTCGACGCGGGCACCGTATGGAGCACCAGTGAGTCCTTCACGGGCTTGTGACCGGCGAGCAGGTTGTAGTGGACCTGCATGATCACCAGGCTCCCGGCCGGCAGAGCCACCGCTGTCCCCTTCGGAAGCAGATCGATCCCGTGGCCTGGGGACCAGAAGCTGAGGAGCGGTACCTGCGTGAGGCCGGCCAGGGCGGTGTTCGGGAGTGCGCCCTCTCCGAAGCACGTCCAGCCCTTCCCGACCTTGTTGTCCTGTTGGGCTATCGCACTGAGCGATTGTGGAACCAGGAACAGGGCGGCGTGGTGGTCCTGGGTGCTTCCCGGCTTGAACTGGCTGGAGATGATGTAGGAGTTCTTGGTGACGTGAGGGTTCAGCAGCGTGCAGTGGTAGTCGTCGGTCGACCCGACCGCCGCACGGGGCTGATAGGCATGCGCCATCTTCATCGAGATGGTCGTGACCGGGTGGGCTGAACTCGAATCTGCTGAAGAAGCACCGGCCACTCTCGATGCCACGACGGTGGTCACAACGAGGATGGCAGCAGTGAGGACGATTACCCCCGTGGACTTCGCACCGGCGCAGGCTAGCGCCTCTCCGGGCGCGGACCGGAGCGGGTGCCCCCTCACCACGACCGGTGGTCAGGGCGCTACGGACCCCCTCACGAAGGCACAGTCGTTGAGCTCGACGAGGACTCGAACGGCCGGGCCACCACTATCGTTCCGGACGTGTGTCTCCTCGTGATCGGCTGGCAGTTCGTCGATGGCTGGCCGCTGGTCGTCGGAGCCAATCGCGACGAGTGGCTCGACCGGCCGGCCACAGCCATCACCGTCCTGCAGGACAGTCACCCGAGGATCCTCGGAGGTCGGGACGAGCGCGCCGGCGGAACCTGGATGGCCGTCAACGAGCACGGCGTCGTCTGCGGGCTCACCAACACTCCGATGCCCGACGGTCCCGACCCGACGAAGCTGTCGAGGGGGCGACTCCCCCTGATCGCCGCCAGGGCACGGACGGCGGTCGACGCCGCCGACGCACTGGCTGACGAGTTGGATGCGAACCCGTACAACCCGGCGTGGCTGCTCGTCGGCGACCGCGAGTCGCTCAACTACTTGGCCGTCGGGACCGATGGGCCAGCCGGGCCGCAGCGACTCGACCCCGGTCTCCACGTCCTGGAGAACGCCGCCTTCGGTGTCCCGTCCGTGAAGGTCGACCACGTGCGGTCCGCTCTGCACAACGCCGATGCCGGCGGGCGCCCGCTGTGGGAAGCCCTCCCCGGCGTGCTGACTGACCACACCGTCCCCGGCGCCCCCTCCGGAGGGCACCGGTTCCCCGACGGCCGGGAGCGCCGGGAGGCGACGCTCGCCCCGTGCGTGCACTCCGACGGCTACGGCACGCGCTCGTCGACCCTGATCCGGGTCGGCGCCGCGACGGGCGATCTGCCCGAGATCCTCGTGGCCGACGGACCGCCGTGCACCTCGCCGTTCGTCGATGCCGGGCACCTATGGTCACCGGCCGCCGGCTCGTGAGCTCAGCGCGGTCCGCCACCTGGGCCCAGGTCTCCGCCGCCCGGCAGACGGCCGCAACAGCAGGTCTGTTCATGGAGACCAGGTCGGGGGTCGCCAGGTCCGCCTACGGCTTCATGACCTCGGGTGGCGGGCCCTCCTGGGGCCCGAGGTCCGGTTCGAACGCCGCCGAGTAGACGTCGAAGTGCGCCTTCCAGGCGTCCGGGCCCGGAGTCACTCCGCGCAGCCGGTCGAGGCAGTCATCCCACCCGGCGGCGTTGCGGGCCGCCCATGCCCGGGGCAGTTCGTCGTAGAGGACGAGTGTCGTCCCACCGTCGACCGGCGAGAGCTCGAATCGCAGGACGTCGTCGCCCCAGCTGAAGGCGAGCACACGCGGTTCGTCGACGACCAGCACCTCTCCGGTGAGCGTCATGTCGATGACCTCGGAAGGGAACGGGAAGGAGATCTTCACACCGACCACCCACCGTCCGCCGTCCACGACCACACCGCAGGGGAACCACGATCGGAGCTGCTCGGGCTCGGTCAGTGCCCGCCACACCACCGGCGGCGGGTCGGGCAGATGCCGCTCGAGGCGCACGGAGGGCCGCTCCCCTCCGGCGACGACGGTGCCTTCGCTCATCGCTTCCTCCTCCGGTCCAGGTGGGACTCCAGGTGGTCGAGCCGGGCCGCCCAGAACCCTCGGTAGGGCGCCAGCCAGTCGTCGAGCTCCTCCAGCGGCCCGGGGTTGATCCGGTAGAGCCGTCGCTGGGCATCGGCCCGGGCGTCGACCAACCCCGCTTCCTTCAGGACCCGGAGGTGCTTCGACACGGCGGGCTGGCTGATGCGCATGTGGCCCACCAGGTCGCCGACCGACTGCTCCCCGCCGCGGAGGAGGTCGAGGATCTCGCGTCGGCTCGGTTCAGCGAGGACACCCAACGCCGACGATGATCCCATGTCCTTAGTATTCCATTCCAGCTATATAACTGTCAAGGCATCTACGGAGGTGCGGCCCGCCGTCCGGTTGGCGGCCGGCGGTCCGAGTTCCCCGCCGGGGATCCCGATGACGGTCACGGGTCGCCACCGTGATCCTGGACCGGTGAGAACAGGACCCCTTCGATCACACCCTCGATCGGCGGATCGGCGACCGTCGCGCCGGATCCTCGGATGGACAATCATGGCGGTGCAACGTCGTGGGTCGGATCAACCCGACCCGAGATGACCAGAAGGAGTACGGATGAGCGACGAGCTCCACGGGTGGGGTCCGGCACTGGAGGAGATCGCACGTCGGAAGGCCGAATCATTCGCCATGGGTGGCGAAGGGCGTCTCGAGCGCCAACACCGACGGGGCCGGCTCAACGCCAGGGAGCGCCTCGCCCGCCTGTTCGACCGGGACACCTTCTTCGAGATCGGCAACCTGGTCGGTACCGTCGACGATCCACCGGTCCCCGGCGACGCCCTGGTGGCCGGATCGGGTCGGATCAACGGCCGGCCGGCACTCGCCGGGGCGGAGGACGTGACCGTGCTCGGCGGCTCGATCGGAAGTGGCGCCTCCGACAAGCGCTATCGCCTGTGCCAGCTGGCCCGGCAGGAGCGGGTCCCCCTGGTCATGATGCTGGAAGGCGCCGGGCACCGGGTCACCGAGACGGCCGGCGGACGGCGGCCGGGCGATCTGATGGGTCTCGCCGAGCTGTCCGGCATCGTGCCCATGGTCAGCCTGGTGCTCGGGGCGTCGGCCGGTCACGGTGCCCTCACCGCTCCCCTGTGCGACTTCGTGGCCATGACCGAGACGGCATCGATCTTCGCCGCCGGCCCCCCTCTCGTGCGGTCGGCCACCGGGGAGGACGTCACCAAGGAGGAGCTCGGCGGGCCGGCGGTCGCCATCGACACGGGCGGCGTCGTCCACAACCTGGTGGCCGACGACGGCGAGGCCATCGACCTCGCCCGCCGCTACCTCAGCCACTTCCCCCTCAACGCCTGGGAGCCAGCGCCCTGGCGGGAGGGGCCCGATGCCGGCAAGCGGCGGGTCGACCTCCTCGGGCTGATCCCTCCCGACCCTCGCCACCCCTATGCCATGCGGCCCGTGCTCACCGAGATCGTGGATGACGGCGAGCTGCTCGACGTCCAGCCCGACTTCGGGCGCTCGATCGTGACCGCCCTCGCCCACCTCGGGGGCCGGAGTGTCGCCATGGTGGCCAACGACCCGAGCGTGCTGGCCGGAACCATCGACAGCGACGCCGCCGACAAGGCCGCACACTTCCTCGATGTGGCCGACGCCTTCGGCCTGCCGTGTGTCTTCCTCGCCGACAACCCGGGCGTGTTGGCCGGTACCGCCGCCGAGGGCCAGGGCATCCTCCGACATGCGGCCCGTCTCTTCGCCGTGCAGCACCGGCTCAGCGTGCCGAAGCTGCACGTCACCCTGCGCAAGGCGTTCGGGTTCGGCTCCTCGGTGATGGCCATGAACCCGTTCGACGGCCAGACCATCACCCTCGCCTTCCCCTCGATCACCCTCGGCGCCCTTCCGGCCGGATCGGAGGGCAGCGCTGTCGAGGACCCCGAGGAGCGGGCGCGCCTGGCCGCAGAGCAGGCCCGGGCATCGGTGGTGGCCGGTGCCCGGCTGTCCTACGACGACGTCATCGACCCCCGGGAGCTCCGCAACGCCCTCCTCGCCGGCCTCAGCCTGGCCGAGGGCCGTGATTCCACACCGCGCCAACCCCGGTCGATGGGCATCCTGCCGTGACCCCGAGCGTGCAATCCGGAGTCTTCGTCTGACCTTTCTGGAGGTCCGATGTGACCCGGTCGACCCATGGCGGAATCGGGCAGGTGACGCGGGTCGCTGGCTGAACACCCTGAGGCGCTCGGGTCCACGACGGGCCGGGCGCTTGCCGGCGCGTTCAGATCTTGCCGGCCTGCATGCGGAGCATGTCCGTCGAGCCGGCGCCGTCCACGGCGATCACCTGGCCGGAGACGAAGCGGGCGGCGGGGCTGCACAGGAAGAGCGTGAGGTAGCCGATGTCCGAGCCGTGGCCCTGGAGACCCAAGGGGTTGGTGGGTCGATCGGAGGCACCCGGGACGGCATCGGCGAAGCGGCGGACGCCCTCCGTGTTGCCCATCGATCCGGGAGCGATGGCATTGACCCGTATCCCGTACGGTCCCCACTCGACGGCGCAGGTACGGGTGAGCGAGTCCACGCCGGACTTCGCCGCCGCCACGTGCGCCTGGTAGACGACCCCTCTCTGGTCGAACGGCGCGCTGATGTTGACGATGGCCCCGCCGTGGTCCTTGAGGCGGGCGTCGAACGCCCCCCGGGTCACGTTGTAGGTCCCCAGCAGGTCGATGTCGACCACCGCTTTGAACCCGTTCGGGGAGATCTTCGACATCGGTGCGGGGAAGTTGCCGGCCGCATTGTTGACCACGATGTCGAGCCCACCACGATCGGCGACGACCCCGTCGATCACGCCACGCACCGCGTCG
>JADGOG010000102.1 GCA_017883065.1 Acidimicrobiales bacterium
GGCGGTTCGAGGCGCTCGGCGCCTGCCGGCGTTCTCGTGGGAGTGGATGGTGGAGATTCGGGCCTCCCCGGGCGCATGGGCGGTCTGATCAGTGCCGTCGCGTACGGTTCGTAGGTACAACCAGGCGCGACGATGCCTACTCATAGTATGCAACCAGAAAATTGACCATCGGAGGATCACGGTGGGACGCGGTTTCGGCCGATGGAGATGACGGCCGGCATCGCCGGGTCGGGCCGATCCCGACACCGGGTCTCGCAACGTAGGGGCCGAGGGGGAGCCGGCCACTCAGGGCAGGTGGCACTCCCGGGAGTCGAGCTGCTCGGTGTCGGAGGGATCCCCGTCGACGACGCCCCCGATGGGGAGCTCGTGGTCGAGGTTCCCGGTGGGATCCGCGGCATCCATGGCGAACACGAAACCCCCACCGCCCACCGCCCGGTCGTAGCGCACCACGAATCGCTGGTGTCCGGCGGTGGCAATGCCGGCCGTCGGCCCTACCCGGTGGGTCAACCGGAGGCGGTGGCCTCGACGGGTTCGGGCTTGATCATCGTGGCGTCCCACTTCTCCTCGACATTGCCGAGGTGCCAATAGAGCATGGCGGCAGCCCATGTGGCCACGAAGGCACCCACGATGATGAACCCGGCGGTATTGATGTTGAAGGTGGCGAAGAAGTTGAAGAACGGGTTGTCGATGTGGAGTTCCGAGCCGATCAGGCCGACGATCTCGATGGTGCCGATGAAGAATGCGACGAACACCGACAACCCGGTGATGGTCAGGTTGTAGAACACCTTGCGGACGGGCTTGGAGAAGGCCCAGTCGTAGGCGAAGTTCATGAAGCATCCGTCGATGGTGTCGAACAGGCTCATGCCCGCGGCGAACAGGAACGGCAGCGAGAGGATGGCCCAGAAGGGCAGCCCGCCGGCAACCGCGTTGCCGGCCAGGACGAGGAGGGCCACTTCGGTGGCGGTGTCGAATCCCAGTCCGAAGAGCAGCCCCACCGGGTACATCTTCCACGGCTTGTCGATCCGGTCGGCGTAGCCTCCGAAGAACCGGTTCATCAGCCCGCGGTTGTTCAGCTGCCGTTCGAGCTCGTCGTTGTCGAACCTTCCCGACTTCATCTCCTTGTAGACCCTGGCGATCCCGATCAGCACGATCAGGTTGAGGAGCGCGATCAGGTAGAGGAAGCCCCCGGACACCGACGTGCCGATCACGTTGGTCGCCCGGTGCAGCCCTGACGAATCGTTGGCCACCTGTGCATCGAGCGCCCGGATCCCGAAGTTCAAGAACACCGCGAGCAGGAACACGACGGTCGAGTGTCCGAGCGAGAAGTAGTAGCCGACGCTCAGAGGCCGCTTGCCGTCGCCGACCAGCTTCCTCGTGGTGTTGTCGATGGCGGCGATGTGGTCGGCGTCGAAGGCGTGCCGCATGCCCAGGGTGTAGGCCAGCACTCCGGTGCCGAACCCGAAGAGGCCCGTCTTGGAGACGTGGTAGTGATGGCTCGACGCTGCCGACAACAGCCCCCATCCGATGACATTGAGGGCGACGACCACCACGGCCATGCCTCCGACCCGCAGCCACTCGTTGGGGGTCAGACCGCTCCGGAGCCTGGCCAGTCGACTCGGGGTGATCGTCGCCAATGCGGAGTCATCTTCCAACAGGGCTCCTTCGGACCGGATCTGTCTGAAAAGCTATTGCAACTACGAACCATGTGCAATAAGAGGATCGGACCGGTCCGGGCATCCCGCCAGGTCGATCGCGCCGATCGACGGTCCGACCCGTCATTCACATCGGGCCGGTCACTATCCTGGGGCCATGAGCAAGCCGCTCGGCCAGTTGGGAGAGGCGGACTTCTCGTCCGTGGAGGCCGTACTGGCGGTGCTCCGCTCACGCGGAGGACGGGTCACCTCCTCCCGGCGGATCCTCCTGCAGGTGCTCTTCGAGGCCGACGGTCACATGAGCGCGGAGGCGCTGGCCGAAGCGGTGCAGGAGCGGGCCCCCGACGTCCACCTCTCGACCATCTACCGGAATCTGGAGGACCTCGAGGATCTGGGAGTCATCTCCCACTCCCACCTGGGGCACGGCCCGTCCAGCTACCTGCTCGCCTCCCACGCCCATGCCCACTTCATCTGCGCCGACTGCGGGGCCATGATCGAAGCTCCGGATGCGTTGTTCCGGGGGCTGGCCCGGTCGGCGAAGGCGCAGTTGGGCTTCGCCATCGACCCCAAGCACTTCGCCATCCTGGGGCGCTGCGCCCGGTGCTCCGCCGAGGACGCCGACTGAGCACCGGCCGGCGGTGGTGACCCGAGGTGCGCCCCGCCGAACGGGACGAACCGCCGGTCGACGTCGATCAGTTCCCGCCGCCGGCGGCCGCGGCCAGCTCGTCGGCCTGCTCACGGAGCTTGTTCTTGGCCACCTTGTCCAGGGTGGCCCGGGGGAATTCGTCGACCACGTACACGGCGCGGGGCACCTTGAAGTCGGCCAGGTTGGCGGCGCACTGCTCGATGATCGCCTTCTCCAGCGCGCTGTCGTCCTCGTCGGCGCCTGACCCCTTGACGATGAACGCCACCGCCACCTCGTTGAGCATCGGGTGGGACTGCGCCACCACGGCCACATCGGCGATGCCGGGCACCTGGCGGCAGATGTCTTCGACCTCGCGGGCGGAGACGTTCTCGCCTCCCACCTTCAGCACGTCACCGTCACGGTCGCAGTAGACGAAGTTTCCTCCTTCGGCCAGGCGGACCACGTCTCCGGTCCGGAACCAGCCATCCTCGGTGAAGCTCTTCTCCATGGCCTCAGGATTGTCGTAGTACTCGAGGAACAGCTGGATGCCCCGGGTCCCTCTGACCCAGAGCTCCCCCGGCTGGCCGTCCCGGCAGACCTCGCCCGTCTCGCGATCGACCAGCAGCAGTTCGTAGCCGGGGGTGGGCTTGCCCATCGACCCCTTGGGCACCATCCGTCCGGGGTTGTCGTTGGTGGCGTGGATGACCGTCTCGGTCATGCCGTAGGCCGGCACCACCCGGAAGCCGAGCCACTGTTCGAGCTCGGGGACGATCAGGCCGAAGACCCCCACCTTCACCGAGTGCTCCGGGATCGGCTGCCCGGCGACGGCGTTGTAGACGAAGGGGATGAGGGAGATATGGGTGACCTTGTGCTTGATGACCACCTCCCACAGGCGCGACGACGAGAACTTGGGCTGCAGCACGATGGTGCCGCCGACCCCCAACGTCGTCCAGAAGGACCAGCTCTGAGCGTTGACATGGAAGAAGGGCAGGAACACCAGGTAGATGTCGTCACGTTCCATCGAGATGTTGGTGGGGCCGACCCGTCCCGCCCACAGGGCGTTGGCGTGGGTGTGGACGACCGCCTTGGGCTGAGACGTGGTACCCGAGGTGAAGAGGATGCCCACCGGGGCCATCGGATCGGGCTCCCGTTCGACCAGGTCTCCGGCCGGGCCGTGGAGCGAGTCGAACCGGTCGTAGCCGTGGTCGGCGTCGGCCGGTGCCGCCGGGGCGCCGCTGTCGTCAGCGGTGACGACGATCCAGCCCAGCTCGGGGCCGGACTCGGCGACCAGGGCGGCGAACTGTGGCTGGGTGACGGCGCCGACACAGCCGGTCTTCTGGATGAAGAACTCCAGCTCGGCCCGGACCGAGCGGGTGTTGGTGGTCACGCCGACGGCGCCCAGTGTGGCGCATGCGTACCACGCAACCACCATCTCGGGGCAGTTGTCGGCGTGGATCAGGACCTTGTCTCCCTTGGTCACGCCACGACCGGCCAGACCCACCGCCACGCTCTGCACGTCCAGCCAGAACTCGGAGTAGGTCCACGTGCGGGGCCCGCCCTCCCGGGGCTCCCAGATCAGGAAGGTCTTGTCAGGCTGGGACGAGGCCCACGATCGCAACAACCACGGGATGTCCTGCCCCGCGAATTGGAACTCGGCTGCCAACTTCTCGTCCATGCGTTGCATCTCCTTCGGGGCCGGCGCGTCGGCGCCGGCAAGCGGACGTCAGGTTCGACGCGCTCTTGTTCCTAGCACCGTCGGGGCGCAGCGCTCCACGCCGCCATGGTCGAACGGGGATGCGGAGCCGGGGGTCAGGCGGCGACGGCGAGGCCTTCGGCCCGAGTCAGCAGCGTCTGGTGGACCTTGCTGGCCACCGAGGGGGCGGTGCGCAGGATCGAGCGGAACTCGCTGACCGAGCACACGAAGACGGTGAGATCGGTGGCGGCGGTGGCGGTGGCCTTCCGGCGGGTTCCCAGCAGCAGGGCCATCTCGCCCAGGATCTCGCCGCTCCCGAGGTCGGACACCACTGTCGCCCCGGCATCGGTGTCCCGGGTGACCCGGACCCGGCCGCTCCCGATGACGATGAACTCCTTCGGTGCCTCGCCTTCGCGCATCAGGACGCGGCCCTTGGAGAGGCGGAGGCGGGTGGTCAAGCCGTTGATCTGGCGAAGCTCGGCCTTGGTGCAGGCGGAGAACAGTCCCAGTTCGTCGATGCCACCGTGCTCGCCCACGACCATCGCTCCGCTCCTCTGCGCCCGATCGACCCCCGCCCGTGACCAGGACACAGCACTTATCTGTTCAACACATCAGGTTCTTGTGGACAATCTCCCGCACAGATATCCAGGATCACCACGAGCGAGGCGCAGGCAGTGGCGAGGGTCAACCTGAGGAGACGGCAGGTCCTCACGGGGCGGGAGACTCGCCGCAGCCGCGCCTACAAGAAGCGCCGCAGCAGCCGCTCCTTGGCCTCGGTGAACGGCGGGTAGGTCAGGGCCAGGTCGGGACGGATGCCCCGGCGCAGCACCGCCTTGCGGTGGCTCAGCTCGTCGAACCCGGACCGGCCGTGGTAGGCGCCGATGCCACTCGCCCCCACCCCGCCGAAGGGGAGCTCGGGCACCATGAAGTGCATCACCGTGTGGTTGATGCACACCCCGCCCGAGGTGGTCGACCGGACCACCTCCTGCTCGGTGGCCCGTGAACCGGTGAAGAGGTACAGGGCCAACGGCTTGTCCCGGCCGTTGATGAAGCCGATGGCGTCGTCGACCGAATCCACCGTGATCACCGGGAGGATCGGGCCGAAGATCTCCTCGCTCATCAGCGGCGATCCCAGGTCGGGGTCGACCACCACGGTCGGGTCGATCCATCGTCGGGCGTGATCGACGGCGCCGCCGGTGGCCACCGAGCCGCCGCTGTCCGCCAGGAGCGACTCCAGCCGGGCCAGGTGTCGATCGTTGACGATGCGGGTGCGCGTCGTGCCCGGGTCGGCACCCTCCATGGCGGCCATCGCCGTCACCAGTCCGTCGACCAGTCGATCGGCCACCGGTCGTTCGACCAGGACGTAGTCCGGCGCGATACAGGTCTGGCCGGCATTGAGGAGTTTGCCGAAGGTGATGCGGCGGGCGGCGATGTCGATGTCGGCGTCGGCGGTCACCACCACCGGGCTCTTCCCGCCCAGCTCCAACGTGACCGACGAGAGATGGCGGGCGGCCGCGGCCATGACCACCTTGCCCACGGTGGTGCTCCCGGTGAAGAAGAGGTGGTCGAAGGGGAGCTCGAGCAACGCAGTGGACACCTCGACCGCCCCCTCCACCACGACGACGCCCTCGGGGTCGAGGTACCGGGGGATCAGGCGGGCCAGCGCGGCCGAGGTGGCCGGGGCCAACTCCGACGGCTTGAGCACCACCGTGTTGCCGGCGGCCACGGCGGCCACCAGTGGTGAGAGGGCAAGTTGGACCGGGTAGTTCCAGGGGGCGATGATCAAGACGGTCCCCTTCGGCTCGGCCACCGTCCACGAGCGTCCCGGCAGGTTGGCCTTGCCCGGCCAGACCCACCGGGGTCGCATCCACCGGGCGAGGTGCTTGGCGGTGTGGGACGCCTCGACCGCCACCGGCATCAGATCGGTCATCCACGCCTCGAACCGGGGCTTGCCGAAGTCGTCGGCCATGGCCTGGAGGAGCTCTGCCTCGTGCTCGTTGACCATGCGCTCGATGCCCCGAAGCTGATCGATCCGCCAGCCGATCCCGCGGGTGCGTCCCGACGCGAACGAGTGGCTGAGCAGCTCGAAGACCTCGGCCACGTCCGTGGCTCCAGGTTGGTGCTGCGGCCCCGAGGCTCCGAGGCTGTTCGACGCGGTTCCCGACGAGTTGACGCTGGTGGCCATGATCTCCCTCGCAATGCTCGTGTGGGCCCACGGTGCCACGGTGCCGCCCGCGGTTCGCCACTGGACCCGGCTCCAACCCACCGTACCGGGACAACGTGTCGGCCGGACTGCCAATTGCCGGTCGCTTTCGGCTACCGTCGACATCCGGTGCGCGTCCGACCGTCGGGCGCCGCTCCGTTGCCATGTGGGGGGTACCGATGACAGCGACGACCGAATCGACCGAACCACTGATCGACGAGCTCCAGCAGTGGCTCTCGTCGGAGTGGGATCCCGAGCTGACCGTCGGCGCCTGGTGGGAGCGTCTGGGCCTGGCCGGCTGGTCGGCACCCTCGCTTCCCCCGAACGCCTACGGCAAGGGCGTGACCCGCAACGACGGCATCAAGATCGCCCAGGCCATCGCCGCATTCGGCGCTCTGGGAGCACCGGCCGGGCTGGGGCTCCTCCTGGCCGCGCCGACCATCGCCACCCACGGCACGCAGGAGCAGATCGACCGCTACGTGCGCGACATCGTGACCGGCCGGCAGTCGTGGTGCCAGCTGTTCAGCGAGCCCTCGGCCGGGTCGGACCTGGCCGGGCTCCAGACCCGGGCCGTCAAGGACGGCGACGAGTGGATCGTCAACGGTCAGAAGGTGTGGACCTCGGGTGGCCAACGGGCGGACATGGGCATGCTGCTGGCCCGCACCGATCCGGGCGTGCCCAAGCACCAGGGCATCACCTACTTCGCCTTCGCCATGGTCCAGCCCGGGGTCGAGGTCCGCCCACTGCGGGAGATGACCGGTCGGGCCCTGTTCAACGAGGTGTTCCTGACCGACGCCCGGGTTCCCGACGACGCGGTCATCGGCGGGATCAACCACGGGTGGGCGGCGGCCAACACCACCCTGGCCAACGAGCGAGCCGGCCTCGGATCCGGCGGGGGCAGTGGCGCCGGTGGCCTGGCCATCCCCGGCACCGTGGGCGGCGATCTCGACAGGCGGGCCGGCGACTTCGTCGGGGCGCCCCGGTCGGGCGGATCCAAAGGCTCGGGCGGCGCCAAGAGCGATGGCGAGGCCACCATGCTCCAGGCCATGAGCGGTGGCGCCGGACTGCTCATCGACCAGGCCAAGAGGAACGGGAAGAACACCGACCCCCTGGTTCGCCAGGACCTGGCCCGGCTCTACACCTGGACGGAGCTGGGCCGGTTCAACGGACTGCGTCTGAAGGCGGTCAAGTCCGGTGGTGGCGACATCCCGGGCATGCCCAACATCTCCAAGCTGTCGATGAGCCACATCATGCGGCTCTCCCGCGATGTGGGCCTGGGCATCGTGGGTGCCTCGGGCATGCTCCACTCCTACGATTCCGCCGGTAGGGGGACGGTCACCGCCGTCACCGGCAATCCGTTGCTGCCCGTGGTGACGGAGATGGCCCTGCTGGCCCAGGCCCCGCCCATCTACGGTGGCACCGACCAGATCCAGCGCAACATCATCGGCGAGCGGGTCCTCGGCCTCCCCAAGGAGCCCAACAGCGACCGCACCACGCCGTTCTCCGAGTTGCCCAGGAACGCCTGACCGGCGCGGTCCGGCCCTGGGCGGGCCGGGAGCCGCCGTGGTACAACAACCCTGTCCGCAAGCAGCGACCGACACGAAGTGGAGAGACATGCCTGGCATCAATGAAGGACGAGTGGTGGTCATCACGGGAGCGGGACGTGGCATCGGCCGGGGCCACGCCATCGAGTTCGCCAGCCAAGGGGCGAAGATCGTGGTCAACGACCTGGGCGCCGAGGTGGACGGCAGTGGGCGCTCCGAAGGTCCGGCCGGTCAGGTGGTCGACGAGATCAAGGCCATGGGCGGCGAGGCCGTGGCCAACGGCGACGACGTCTCCGACGTCGAGGGCGCTCAGCGGTTGATCGCTACGGCCGTCGACACCTTCGGCGGGATCGACGTCCTGGTCAACAACGCCGGCATCCTGCGGGACCGCATGCTGGTCAACATGACCGTGGACGAGTGGGACGCGGTGATCCGCGTGCACCTGCGGGGCACCTTCGCCCCGATGCGGGCGGCTGTCGAGTACTGGCGGAACCGCTCCAAGGCCGGCGAGACCAACGACGCCCGGATCATCAACACCACCTCGCCCTCGGGTCTCTACGGCAACGTGGGCCAGACCAACTACGGCGCGGCCAAGGCGGGCATCGCCTCCCTCACGGTGATCGCCGCCATGGAGCTCGGGCGCTATGGCGTCACGGTCAACGCCATCGCTCCGGCCGCCCTGACCCGGATGACCGAGAACCTGGGCGGTGGCTTCGACGCCACCCCCAAGCCCGACGAGTTCGACCCCAACGACCCCGACAACATCGCCCCCCTGGTGGTGTGGCTGGGGAGCCCCGAGTCCAAGGACATCACCGGACGGGTCTTCAACGTCTACGGCAGCCACATCAGCGTGGCCGAGGGCTGGGTGGCCGGGCCCGCAGCCGACAAGGGCGACCGGTGGGACAGTGCCGAGCTGGGATCGGTCATCCCCGACCTGGTGGCCAAGGCCGCACCCAACGCCAACATGCTCGGGCGTCGCGACTGAGCCGGACGGGAGGCTGGAGGTCCGCCGGTCCGGGTAGCTACCCGCCCGAGACCTGGGAGCGCCCGCGGTCGATGACCGCTTCGAGCCGGGAGCCCGATCCGGGCTCATCTCCCCGGGCATCGGCCCAGGTGCGGTGGACCTCCCCTTCGATGTCCCATGCTTCGGCCGAGGTGGTGGCCATTCCCCGGTTGTAGGTGACCAACAACTGGCGAACGGCCGGCTGGTCGTTGGAGACGACGGCGGCGGCCAGGTCCATGCAGGCGGGGAGGAGCGCCTCGTGGGGCACCACCCGGTTGACCAGTCCCCACTGGAGGGCCACCTGGGCGTCGATGTAGTTGCCGGTGATGCTCATCTCGCGTGCACGACGGACACCGATCGCCTCGGGCAGCATGACCGACATGCCCCATCCGGGCATCACACCGACCCGGGCGTGGGTGTCGGCGAAGCGGGCCCGCTCACTGGCCACCAGGAAGTCGCACGCCAGCGCCACCTCGATCCCGCCGGTGACGGCCACGCCGTTGACCGCCCCGATGATCGGCTTGGCGTGGTTCCCCAGCGGGCCCCTGGTCGGTCCCTCGGACACCAGCTTCGGGTCGGCCAGGCCGGAGTCCTCGGTGCCGAACTCGGTCAGGTCGAGCCCGGCGCAGAAGGCCGGATCGGCCCCGGTGAGGATCATCACGTCGACGCCGTCGTCCTGCTCGGCCTCGGCCACCGCCTGGCGCAGCCGCCGCCGGAGCGCGCGATTGAGGGCATTGCGCCGGTCTGGTCGATTGAGGGTGAGGACGGCCACCCGCCCGACCACCTCGACGGCGAGTACGTCTGTCAGCTCCGGTGTCGTGGCCATCGGCTCTCCCTCCCTGTCGGACGGGCGGGTGGCCGTCCGATCGGCATCGGACGGGGTCGCGCCCTACCCGCCGAGGGTAGCGGGTGACACCCGGCGGCACCCGGGCCGCACGGCGAGGGCGCTCATGACTCGGGCGGGACGGTGGAGCCACCCCTTGGTCAGCGGGGCGTGCTCCGGCCCTGGAGCGGGGCACTGCGCAGCGCCGCCGATCCGAAGAAGGGGGCGTGGCCGGAGAAGACCCCTCCGTCCGACGCGACCAGCCAGTACCCGTCGGTGGCGTCGTCGTTGACCATGGTGATCATCGGCTTCTGCAACACCAGTCCCCCGGTCGAACCGTAGAAGGCGGCGTGACCGGTGAAGACGCCGCCGTCGGAGGCGACCAGCCGGTAGCCACTTCCGGCAGAGGTGGCGGCGATGCCCACGATCGGCTTGTTCAGGTGGATGTTGCCGGTGGAGCCGTGGAAGGGGGCGTGGAAGGAGAAGACGCCGCCGTCCGAGGCGACCAGCCAGTATCCGCCGGTGTTCCGGTCGACCGCCATGCCCACCACCGGTTTGTTCAACCGCAACGCGCCGGTCGAACCGTAGAACGGCGCGTGGAAGGAGAAGACGCCGCCGTCGGAGGCGACCATCCAGTACCCGCCGGTGACCGGGTCGGCAGCCATGCCCACGATCGGCTTGTTCAACCGCAACGCACCGGTCGATCCGTAGAACGGTGCGTTGAACGAGAAGATGCCGCCGTCGGAGGCGACCATCCAGTACCCGCCGGTGTAGGGGTCGGTGGCCATGCCCACGATCGGCTTGTTCAGAGGCAGACCGGTCAACGCCCCGTAACAGACAGCCGAACCGAACGCGGCCACGTCACCCTTGGTGTCGACCTCGTAGTAGCCCGACCCGTCGTCGAGTGCGGCCGCCCCGACCACCGAGCCGGACGGCAGCCGGTGGACGCAGTT
>JADGOG010000196.1 GCA_017883065.1 Acidimicrobiales bacterium
GGATCACCGGTCACAGCGCTGTGACCCGACCTTCACCGCCGCTTCCCCACAGGGGCGCGGCGGACCCGTCCGGAAAGCGAGCTACCTACCACTATGTCTGACACTCACGTCGTACCCGAAGGAACCACCCTCCTGTCGCCCGAGGCGATGGGGACCTTCGACGAGAACGGGGTGTACATCCCCCGTTCGGTGACCGAGGACGACCTCGGCGGCGCCTCACTCGAGGACGCCATGGCCGGCACGATCGTCGAATTCGAGGACGGCGACCTGGTCGAAGGCACCGTGGTCAAGATCGACCGGGACGAGGTGCTCCTCGACATCGGGTTCAAGTCCGAGGGCGTGATCCCGGTCCGCGAGCTCTCCATCCGCAACGACGTGGACCCCTCCGAGATCGTCACGCTGGGCGAGGCCATCGAGGCCCTTGTCCTCCAGAAGGAGGACAAGGAGGGTCGCCTGATCCTCTCGAAGAAGCGGGCGCAGTACGAGCGGGCCTGGGGCACCATCGAGAAGCTCAAGGAGGCCGACGAGGTGGTCACCGGGCCGGTCATCGAGGTGGTCAAGGGCGGGCTCATCGTCGATATCGGCCTGCGAGGATTCCTTCCCGCCTCGTTGGTGGAACTCCGACGAGTGCGCGAACTGCAGCCGTACGTGGGACGGGTCATCGAGGCCAAGATCATCGAGCTGGACCGGAACCGCAACAACGTGGTCCTGTCCCGCCGGGCGTGGCTGGAGGAGACCCAGAAGGAGCAGCGGGGCGAGTTCCTGGTCAACCTCAAGCCGGGCGAGCGCCGCAAGGGCGTGGTGTCCTCGGTGGTCAACTTCGGCGCCTTCGTCGACCTGGGCGGCATGGACGGTCTCGTCCACGTGTCCGAACTGTCGTGGAAGCACGTCGACCACCCGTCCTCGGTGGTCTCGGTGGGTGACGAGATCGACGTCGAGGTCCTCGATGTCGATCTGTCCAAGGAGCGCATCAGCCTCTCGCTCAAGGCCACCCAGACCGACCCGTGGCAGGAGTTCGCCAACTCCCACCAGGTGGGCGAGCTGGTCTACGGCCGCATCACCAAGCTGGTGCCGTTCGGATCGTTCGTGCAGGTGGGGGATGGCATCGAGGGCCTGGTGCACATCTCGGAGATGGCCGGTCACCACGTGGACCTGCCCGAGCAGGTGGTCACCCCCGGCGAAGAGCTGTGGGTCAAGATCATCGACATCGACCTCCAGCGCCGCCGGATCAGTCTCTCGATCAAGCAGGCCGCCGAGGGTGGCGAGGTGTCCGAGGAGTACCGGGAGGCGTTCGGCGAGCACGCCTACGACGAAGAGGGCAACTACGTGGGGCCGGTGTTCGCCGAGACGGAGTTCACGCCCGAGACCGAGGCGCAGGCGGCGTGGGCCGACTATGTCGCCGAGCACGGTACCGGTGAGGGCGTGACCGAGGGTGCCGAGGGTGAAGCGGCTGCTGCCGTTGTCGCCGAGGCTCCCGCTGTCGCCGAGGCTCCCGCTGCCGAGGCTCCCGCAGCCACCGAAGTCGCACCTGTCGCCGCCACCGAGCAGGCTTCCGCAGAGCCAGCAGTCGCCGCTGAACCGGTTGCTGCCGCCGAGCCTGCCGCCGAGCCGAGCTAGCGTCGCCTCAGCCGACCTCCGCCATGGGTGAATGCCGCCTTTGGTCGCGGCATGCCGGCGTGCTCGCGCCTCGACGGACCGTCTCGGCCCACTCCTTCGGCTAACCGTCCCTGAGTGGACGGTGCTCCGAATCGCGCACCCGAGCTACCTGGACAGAGCGGAGACTTTGGCCGGGCCGACTGCTTCGGCCTCGGACACGGCCGCGGAAGCCGACGGGTGACCCTCGGAGGTGGCCGGCTCCATCGGTGCCTGGAGCTTGGCCCCCTCGAGATCGAGATTGGGGAGGATCCGGCCGAGCCAGCTCGGCATCCACCAGGCACGACGCCCCATCAACGCCATCACGGCCGGAACCAGTGTCATCCGCACGATGAAGGCGTCGATCGCCACCCCAACCGCCAGAGAGAGTCCGATGGACTTGGTGATGAGGTCGTTGGTCAGGACGAAGCTGCCGAAGACCGAGATCATGATCAGGGCCGCGGCCACCACCACCCGACCGCTCTCGTCGAATCCCTTGCGGACGGCCGAACGAGCTTCGATGCCATGGACGAAGCTCTCGCGCATGCGGATCACCAGGAAGACCTCGTAGTCCATGGCCAGACCGAACAGCACCCCGACCAGCAAGATGGGGAGAAAGCTGACGATCGGACCCGGATCGGTGACGCCGAACAACTTGCCCAGGTGGCCCTCCTGGAAGATGAACACGACGAATCCCAGCGAAGCCGCGATGCTCAAGAGGAATCCGACCACCGCCTTCACCGGCACCAGAAGGGACCGGAAGACCATCATCAAGAGGATGAGGGCCAGGCCGACCACGACGAGCACGTAGATGGGCAACGCCGCCGACAGCATCGCTGAGACGTCGAGGTTGACCGCAGTCTGGCCGGTGACGAGGACCTTGATGCCCGTCGCCTTCTGGATCTTGATCGCTTCGGCCCGGATGTAGTTCACGAGATGTGCTGTCCCGGCGGCCGTCGGTCCGCTCCTGGGCGTCACGAGGACGATCGTCACATCCTTGGTCGAGTTCTGGATCGGAAAGGACACTGCCTGAACGTCAGGCAAGCTCTTCAGCCCTGCCACTGCCGTTTCGGCGACCTTGGTGGGGTTGTCCGTCTCGGGGGCGTCGACCACGACGGTCAGCGGACCATTGAACCCAGGACCGAAGCCTCTTGTCAGCAGGTCATAGGCCGTCCGCGCCGTGGATCCCACCGGCTGTGAGCCCGCGTCGGGCAGACCGAGGTGCATGTCGAGGATAGGTGCGGCGATGACCACCACCGCGAACAGGCCCACCAGAATGGTGACTACCGAATGCCCGGTCACGATGCGGGCCCAGCGCAGGCTGGCCGAGGGCCTCGGTTCGCCACCGGTCTCCACCGTCCGCACCAAGCGCTTCGGCGCAGTGATCCTCGATCCGGCGAATCCCAGGAGGGCGGGCAAGAGAGTGATGGCAATGAGTACGGCAATGACCACAGTCCCGGCCGCGGCCAGGCCCATCACGGTCAGAAAGGGGATGTTCACGACGGCCAACCCAGCCAGGGCGATCACCACCGTGAGGCCGGCAAAGACGACTGCCGACCCGGCTGTCGCGGTCGCCCGGGCGGCGGCTTCGGCATGCTCCAGTCCCTCGGCCAGATGTTCTCGGTATCGGTGGGAGATGAAGAGCGCGTAGTCAATGCCGACGGCCAGACCGATCATGGTGGCGAGGATGGGTGCGGTGGACGAGAGGTCGATGACGGCGCCCAACGCGTTGATCAAGAGGATGCCGATCGACACCCCGATGATCGCCGTGATGAGCGGGAGCCCGGCGGCCAGGAGTGCACCGAACGTGATCGTCAACACCACGTAGGCGATGACGATGCCGAGGGCCTCAGAGCTCTTGGCTCCGGGTGGTGTGATCACCCCTCCGGCGAATGCCACGGTGATTCCGGCGCGGTGGGCCGGTTGGGCGCTCTGTTCGAGTGCCGCCTTGGATCGGCTCGTGATACTCGGCACGGGAACGGTGTAGATGGCGTCGGCGTAGGCGATCTGTCCGCTCTTGGAGATGGTCCCGGTGGTGAATGGGTCGGTGACCGCCACAACCTGGCCGGCAGCCTTGGCCCGGGCCAAGGTGCCTTCGACAGCTGCCCTCAGCGCCGGTTCGGTCAGACGATGTCCGGCAGGGGCGGCAAAGACGATCTGGGC
>JADGOG010000103.1 GCA_017883065.1 Acidimicrobiales bacterium
CATGCGCACCAAGGCGGTGGCCGACACCCGGCTCGGCCACGAGGGCGACTGGATCCTGTCCGGCACCAAGTGCTGGATGTCCGGCGTCGTCCAGGCCGACTGGTACACCGTGTTCGCCAAGACCGGTGACCCGGCGTCCCGGGCCCACGACTCGATCACCTGCTTCATCGTCGAACGCAGCTGGGACGGCGTGTCGGTCGGGACCACCGACCACAAGATGGGCGTCAAGGGCGTCGACACCGGTGAACTCCTGCTCGACCAGGTGCACGTGCCCGCGGCGAACGTGGTGGGCGAGGTCGGCGGGTTCCGGCTCGCCATGCTCGGGCTCAACGCCATGCGCCCGATCGTGGCCGCCCGCGGGATCGGCCTGGCCGAGGGCGCGCTGATGTACGCCACCGAGTACGTCAAGCAGCGCGAGGCGTTCGGTCACACCATCGCCGACTTCCAGGGGATCCAGTGGGAGATCGCCAAGGTGGCCGTCGACATCGAGGCGGCCCGGCTGCTGACCTACCGCTCGGCGTGGCTGGCCGACCAGGGCAAGTTCACCAAGGAGTACGTGCCGTACCTCTCCATGGCCAAGTACCACGCGACCGAATTGGCGGTAAGGGCCTCCGGCCTGGCCGTCCAGCTGCTCGGGGCGGCCGGCTACATGGAGGACCACCCCACCGAGCTCTGGTACCGCGATGCCAAGCAGCTGACCATCGTGGAGGGCACCTCCCAGGTCCAGCTCGGCCTCATCGCCCGGGGCGTGCTCGGCCACGACCTGTGGTGGGACTGACCATGGGGCCACCGACCGCAGCCGGGCCCCCGTCGTTCGAGTCGTTGGGCGGGTGGCCGGGCGTGCTCACCACCCTGCTGGCCGGTGACTCCCTCACCGCCGAGCAGGCCGAAGTGGTGCTGGACCAGGTGTGGGCGGGGGAGGCCACGCCGGCCCAGGTCGCCGCCCTGCTCACCGCCTTGCGGGCCAAGGGGGAGTCGGTCGAGGAGATGACCGGCTTCGTTCGGGCCATGGTGGCCCATGCCGTGCCGCTGGAGCTGCCGGCCGGCATCGACGTGGTCGACACCTGTGGCACCGGTGGCGACCGCCTGCGCAGCATCAACGTCTCCACCATCGCCGCTCTGGTGGTGGCGGCCACCGGGGCCAAGGTGTGCAAGCACGGCGGACGGGCCTCCTCCTCGGCGGTGGGCACGGCCGACGTGCTCGAGACCCTGGGAGTGGTGGTCGACCTCGGTCCGGCCGGCGTGGCCCGGTGCATCGACGAGGTGGGGATGGGGTTCTGCTTCGCCCCCCGGTTCCACCCGGCCATGCGCTTCGCCGGACCGGTCCGCAAGGAGCTGGGCATCCCCACCGTGTTCAACTACCTCGGGCCGCTGGCCAACCCCGGCCGGGCCCGGTACCAGGTGGTCGGGGTGAGCAACCCGGCCATGGCCGACAAGATGCTCGGCGTGCTCGCCGCCAACGGCGCCCAGCGGGCCATGGTCGTCCACGGCGACGACGGCCTCGACGAGCTGAGCACCACCGGTCCCTCCACCATCCACGAGCTGGTGGCCACCGGCGACGGCCAGCACGAGCGGACCCGCTACCGGATCGACCCGGCCGATCTCGGACTGGCACCGGCGACCCTCGACGACCTGCGCGGCGGCGATGCCTCGGTCAATGCCGAGGCGATCCGCCAGGTGCTGGCCGGGCGCCGGTCGGCCCACCGGGACATCGCCATGCTCAACGCAGCCGCATCCCTGGTGGTGGTCGGTCGGGTTCCCGATCTTGCTGCCGGACTGGTGTTGGCCGGCGAGGTGATCGACGCCGGCCGGGCCGCGTCGGTCCTCGACGAGCTGATCCGGGTGTCCGGCGAGGCGGCCGCCCAGGAGCAGGGAGAGTAGGCGCCCAGCTCCCGGGTGCAGGCCACCGGTACGAAGGCAAGATCGCAGAATCAGAGGTGGCCGACACCGAAGGTCCTCCGGTCCTCGTCGCACTCTCGTGGTGCCGCCGGGTCCGCGCCGACCCCGATCGTCGCGCACACCTCGGTCAGGCGTGGCACGCGGTCGGCGGGCATGCCCAACCCGGTGGGTGAACCGACCTCGATGATGCGGACCTGTTCGGCGTGTGCGTGGAGCCACTGGGCCACGATGATCCGCTCGAGGTCGTGACCGTCGCCGCCAGAGGGGAGGGGAGCATCGGCGCCGGGCCTGTCGGCGTCTCTGCTTCCGCCGTCTCTGCTTCCGTCCCCACCGGGTGGGCCGCCGACCGCCGGCGTCCCGTGCTCCACCATCAGCCCACCGTCGAGCACGACCTCGACCTCGCCGTCGATGGACAGGACCATGCGTCCCGCCCGGCGTACCGACTCCACCCGCCGGTGACGGATCACCAACCGGCGCACCCGCTCCCCCTCGTCCCGGGCCGAGGCCGCCTCCTCGAATCGCTGCCGCGACGAAAGTTCGACCACGGCGGCCGCAACCGGGGCCAAGAGGACGAGAGGTTCGCCACCCAGTTCCTCGGCCGTCCAGGTGCCCCGCCTCCGTCGTCGTGGTGAGCGACCGGCGGCGTCCGGTGGGGATGTTCGAGGGAGCGGGCTCCGCCGGGCCCGGCCCTGCTGGTTGAAGGGTGGCGACCAGGCCCGGATCAGGCGGCCCTCGATCACCGCCGCGCTGAGCGGGTCGGGGCAGACCCGATGGTGGACGGCGTGGAGCTGGCGCAGCAGTCGACCGACCTTCCGACGTCGGTCACCGGTGAAGTAGGAGCGCACCCGGGCCTGGAGATCGGTGGCCTTCCCCACGTAGAGCACGTGACCGGCGGCATCGGTGAACCAGTAGACGCCGGGACGGTGGGGTAGCCGGGTGGTCAATCGGAGTTTGGCCGCCTGGGGGTGCCCGATGAGTCGGGGCAGGTCGAGCAGTTCCTCGAGCCCGACGATGCCGAACGAGCCGGCCCGCTCGAGCAGGTCGTGGAGAAGGTCACCCGTGGCCAGCACGTCGGTCAGCGCACGGTGTGAAGGCTGGTGGGTGAGTCGGAGGCCGACGGCAAGCGTGCCGAGTTTGCAGTTGGGAACCATGTCGCGCACCAGCCGCCGGGCCAGGGCCAGGGTGTCGACGGTGGCGTTGCCCAGGCGGTCCCGGCCGGTGGACACCAGGGCGTGGTCGAGGAAGGAGAGATCGAACCGGAGGTTGTGGCCCACCAGCACGGCGCCGCCGATGAACTCGAGAAGCGACGGCAACATCTCGCCCACCCGTGGGGCGTCGGCCACCATGGCATCGCTGATGCCGGTGAGAGCGGTGATGAAGGGTGGGATGCGCTCGTCGGGATTGACGAACGTCTGGTAGGTGCCGAGAAGCGCGCCGCCGCGATAGCGGGCCGCGGCCACCTCCGTGAGAGAGGCAGTGGCCGGTGAGCCCCCGGTGGTCTCCACATCGACCACCACGAAGGTCACCTGGCTGAGCGGCGTGCCGAGGTCGTCGAAGGACCGTTGGAGGGCGATCTCCATGCGGCCACTGTAGCGAACGTATGTTCGGACTTGCCGACGGGGACGAGGCGGTCCTCGATCTGGTGCGACCGGGCTCGGCTCACGTTCCCCGATCGACTCGGGACTGGAGGTGCGGACACTCCGGCTTCGGGCTCGCCACCACCGACGGACCAGGCGGCCGGTGAGCCTCGCCGGCGACGAGGTGGTGGAGCCCGCCCGGGTCCCGGGAGCGTGGAAGGTCGCCGCCGACCCGTCTGCTCGATCTCGGCCGTGATGACGGCATCGCCACCCTGCCGATCAGCGACGCCCGAGGTCGCATCTGGTCGGCCCGAGCTGTCCCGGGGGGCCTTCCGCGGCCGACTACCGTTACTGCGGTGACCGACGATTCGCCCTCCGCGGCAACCGCCACCAGCCCATCCGCTCCCGAGGGCCGTCCGACCCGGTACCGCTGCGCCGCGTGTGGCAACCGGACCCGGTTCAACGTCGTGACCAGCCGCCGGACCAAGGCGTTCCATCACTACTCTGTGGGCGGCGACCTGGCCATCGAGGATGTCGAGGTGCTCGACGAGTCGGTCGACGAGGTGTCGTGCCGTTGGTGCGGCAACGGGAACTCGATCGAGGTCCTCGAGGACGGGGCGCCCGAGGCGGGCTAGGCCCGTCGGCGCTGCCCCGATGAGTCGACCCACCGGACCGGAGCCGTCGGACGAGATGGTGAGGAGTCCTCTCTCGGACCCCGTCTTCGTGGCTGGGCTGCGCCCCATCCCGTCGGGTCCGATCGGAGAGGCGGAGAGGCGTCCGGCCTTCGACATCGCCGGAGTGAGCCCGGACGGGGCGCCCGTCGAGGTGCGCATCGGCGCCTTCACCCGACCGTTGCTGGTGGTCTTCCTCCACACCCGGTGTGACGGCTGCAGCGAGTTCTGGAGCGGACTGGCCGACGACACCGCCGGCAAGGTGCCCGGCTCAGTGGACACGGTCATCGTGACCAGAGGCCCCGGTGCGGTCGATGTCGACGAGGTGGGCGCCCTGTCGGCGGCGATCACCCAGGTGCCGGTGGTGATGAGCGACGAGGCCTGGTCCGCCTACCGGGTGCTGGGCTATCCGTTCTTCGTGCTGGTCGACCCGGTGACCAGCAGGGTCGTGGGGGAGACGGTGGGCTTCGGATGGGCGGACGTGTCCTCGATGGTCCGGGCCTCGGGGTACTGACGTGGCTCCGCCCTGTCCTGCTGACGTCCTGTTCCTCTGACGTCGGGTCCCGGGGCGGCTACCGGGTGCCGGTGGCGAACAGCCCTGTGTCTGCTTCTGTGCCGGTACCGGCGAGTTCGTCGAGCGGGTCCGGCCCGTCCCCGGACGGGACATCCTCGATGATGATGTCGACGCCGAAGACCTTGCCCAACTGGGTCAGGGTGCGGGTGATGGTCGCCACCTCACCCGGATCGACGGTCCCCGAGACGAGGGACCGGTCCACCTTGAGGATGTCGATGGGGTAGCGCTGCAGGTAGGTCAGCGACGAGTAGCCGCTCTCGAACTCGCCCAGGGCGATCCGCACACCTTCTGTCTTCAGACATCTGAGTCGGGCGATGGTGGTCTCGTCGGGCGCCAGCGCCGTCTCGGGGAAGGTGACGATGAGCGACGCCGGATCGAGGCCGGTCGATGCCAGTGCCGCTCGCACGTCCTCGACGAAGCCGTCCCGCTCGAACTGGGAGGCCGACGCCATGACCGACACCGACTGGGGGCGCCCCTCACGTTGCAGATTCGACCCGTGTCGGCAGGCTGCTTCGAGCAGCCACCGACCAACCGGCACCATCAGCCCACTCGACTCGAGCACCGGGACGAACGTCTCCGGGGCGACCACACCTCGTGTCGGGTGGCGCCATCCCAGATGCGCTTCCACGCCGGTGCTCGCCCTCGTCGACAGATCGACGGTGGGTTGGTAGCGCACGAAGAACTGACCGTGCTCGAAGGCGCTGTGCAGATCCGACTCGAGGTGCCGGCGATCATCGAGCGCCACCTGCATCGACTGCGAGAAGATCACCGCCCGATGCTTTCCGTTCGCCTTCGCCTGGTAGAGGGCGATGTCGGCATCCTGGAGCAACTCCTCGCCGGTGGACCGTTCACCCTCGGCGATGCCGATACTGACGTTGACCACGACGGGATCGTCACTGTCCTCGAGGTCGAAGGAGTCGGACAGCGCGTCCAGGATCCGGTCCGCCACCGCCCCTGACCCGGCGTCCAGCGAGGTGCCCTCGACCAGCACCACGAATTCGTCCCCGCCGAGTCGTCCGACGGTGTCTTGGTCCCGCAACGCCGCCTTCAGCCTGACCCCGACGGCGGTGAGCAGTTCATCCCCGGCGTTGTGTCCCAGCGTGTCGTTGATGTCCTTGAAGTCGTCGACGTCGATGAAGAGTGCCGCCATTCGTGTGTGCTCCCGTTCCGACCGGGCCATCATCTGGCGGATCCGATCGAGGATGAGGGCGCGGTTGGACAGCCCGGTGAGGGGGTCATGCAGGGCCTGGTGGCGAAGCTGGGCGGTGCCCTCGTTGACCAGGTGGATGGCTCGGGACCTGCTGGTGCCGAGCACGTAGATCAGCGCCCCCAGCAAGAGGCTGATCAGCAGCCCGACCCCCAGGCGGAATCCTGCGGCAGTGCTCCCAATGATTCCGGCCGGCGCCACGGCCGACGAGGTGGTGACGTGCCATCCGTTGGTGATGTCGACCGTCGTCGCCTTGGCACCGGCCGAAGCCGAACCGGCCGCGAAGGAGACCGCCGACGACCCGGACCCGAACCGAAGGACCACCTTGGTATGCGGGTGCGCCCGGAGTGCGTTGACCAGAGCCACGTGGGGGTCGACCTCCTCGGCGATCCACCCGATGAACGCGGACTGCCGGGCCTCCGTCGTGGCCGGCATCACGCCCCCTTGGTAGATGGGCAGTCCCAACCCGAGCGTGGTGGTGTTGCCACTGCCGTAGGGAAGGACCGCACTCTGGCCCGAGTCCCGCATGTGGAGCAGCGACCGCCCGTATGGGGACTGACAGATGTCGAATCCGGACCGTCCGGCCTGCGGAGTACTCCGCACGTCCCACACCGCGGGGAGACAGTAGAAGGCCCGGTATCCGGCAGGTGTGATCTGGAGGGGAACGCCACCGGCAGCTGTTCCGACCGCACCTCCCGCCTGGCGGACGGAGAATGCGGCCGCCTCGGACGGCGTGACCATGGCGATCTCGGAGATTGCGTACAGCTCCGGATAGCGGGCGAAGGCGTGCTCTGCGGTCATCCACCGGGTGAATTGGGCCTGAGTGGCATCCGGGCTGTTGACGAAGAAGGCCGCGCCGCTCACCACGAGATCCTGCTCGTGCTGGATGGCCAGCCTCAGCGTGGAGGCGAGATCCATCGACGACGTCGCGGCCGCCTGGCGCGACTTCTGGTTGTCGGCCCGGGTCGAAGCCATGTCACCGAAGATGGAGATGATCGCCGCAACCAGCGCCACGGTGACCGCCGCCGCAGCCCAGACGCCCCGTCGGACGCCCGACCGCCCCGGACGCTCGTCATCGACCTGCGTTCCTTCGTGCACTGCACTCTGCCTTCGATGGGTGCCGAGCGGCTCGGATCACTGTCGGGGGCCGAAGACCCTCGCGCTCAGTGAATTGCGTCGACGCCCCGTGACCCTCACTTGAGCGGTTTCTCCCCGCCAGGGATGGGTGAACCTCCACGTGGCCGGGGTTGCGGCCATGGGCGCCGGAAGCTCGCCGCATCGGGGCGAGCATCGTGGGCCCTCAAGTGGGTTCTCGGGGGTGTCGATACTCCGGGCGTGGAGCCCGCGCCGATCCCTCACGACGACAAGGAGCGGGTCACCTCGCTGCGCAGGCTCGGGCTCTTGGACACCGCCCCTGAGGAGCGGTTCGACCGGATCACCCGGACGGCTCGCCGCCTGTTCGGCGTCGACACCGCCCTGGTCAGCCTGGTGGACGCCGATCGACAGTGGTTGAAGTCGAAGCAGGGCCTCGCTTCCGACGAGATCCCGCGCGACATCTCGTTCTGCGGGCACGCCATCGTGGACTCGGACGTCTTCGTCATCCCCGACACCCGGGACGACGACCGGTTCGGCGACAATCCCCTGGTCACCTCCGATCCCCCCGTCCGTTTCTACGCCGGGTGCCCGATCGCCGGCCCGGACGGAGCCCTCGTAGGCACCCTCTGCCTCATCGACCACCGTCCCCATGCCCTCGACGACGAGGACATCCGCTCACTTCGGGACCTTGCGGCCATGGTCGAACGCGAGATCGCGGTGACCCGGTTGGCGGTCGACGACGAGCTGACCGGATTGGCCAACCGGCGAGGATTCATGATGATGGCCAGCCAGGCGCTGGCATTCTGCCAGCGCCAGCATGTCGACGCACTGGTCGTCGTCGCCGATGTCGACGGGATCGAGTCGGTGAACGACCGCTTCGGTGACCACGTCGGCGACCAGCTCCTCCGGCATGCCGCCTCGGCCATGGCCGAGGCATTTCGGGCTTCCGACGTGGTGGGGCGACTCGGTGGCGACGAATTTGGTGCAGTGCTCACCGCCTATCACGGTGAGGTGCCGTGGGCGACCAAGCGGTTGGCCACGGCCGTCCAGGCGTGCAACGACCAGATTCCCGACGCCCCCTTCACGTTGTCGATGGCAGTGGGCTCCGCCCGATTCGACCCCGACGACCCCGAGTTGCTGGAGGCCCTGCTGGACCGGGCCGGCACGGCGATGTCCGCCGACAAGGAGTTCCGCCGTCAGTTGGCGACCCACCGAGATCCGGCCTGATCCCGGCCTGATCCCGGCCGATCCCGGCCGTCGTCTCCATCTCGACGGTCGCCGTCCCGTCACAGTTCCGTCGCCGGACTCCCAGGATTCACTGGCCCTACCCACAGCTGGTTCACATCCCTGCTTCCCATGCTCGTGGAGTACCAGAATCCACAGCGAAGGAGCAGCACATGAGTGCCATCGATTCGGAACCACTGTCCAGCGGATCGGGAAGCGACCCCTTCCCTGCGTTCAGCCAGCGACGACGACGCGGCGTCCGGGTGACCACGGCGGCCGCCGTCGCCCTCGGCCTGGCCCTGGGCGGAGGGGCCATCGCCAGTGCCACCACCTCCTCTACGCCCTCCGGCTCCTCCGGGTCGTCCACCCACACCGGCCAACCGCCCTTCGGCGGCACTCCGCCTGCGGCCGTGGGCACGGTCAAGTCGGTCGGCAGCGACACCTTCACCATCACCAGCCGCGACAACACGACGGTCACGGTCAACGTGGGCACCACCACCACCTACTTCGACCAGGGGGTCACCTCGCCGACCTTCGCCAACGTGACCGTCGGTGAGCACGTGGCCGTCTTCGGGACCGACACCTCCGACACGGTGACCGCCACCAAGGTGGCCATCGGCACGCCCGAGGGTGGGCCCGGCAGAATGGGCGCCCCGGGCGGCAAGGGTGTCCCGGACGGGGACCATGACGGCCCACCGTCGGGCAGTTCCAGCTCGAGCTCGAGCTGGAGCTCGAGGTAGGACCGGGGCGGAACTTCCCTCCCTGTCCTTGCGGGCAGCGCCCCCCGTGACCCACCGCATGGCCCGCCACGTCCCGGCATCCCTCCCAATCGGTGCCGGGACGTGGTCGCGTCGTGCCGCACACGTCGTCTTGCCGTCCTGTCTGCCAGCGTGCACATGGCCGGATGTCTAGCCTCTGACCATGACCACACTTCCCGAGCTCCTCGGCGACCTCGACGACGAGTACCGCGACCTACGCGCCCTGGTCGCCCCACTTCGTCCCGATGCGCCCGAATGGGATCTGCCCACGCCGGCTGCGGGCTGGGCGGTGAGGGACCAGGTGAGCCATCTCGCCTTCTTCGACGATGCCGGCCGCTTGGCCATGGTCGAGCCGGATGTATTCGCCGAGTCGGTCGAGGTAGCCATGGCCAGCGACGGTGATCCGATGGAGGCCCACCTGGTTCGCGGCCGAGCCATGGACGGCGATGAGCTCATGGTCTGGTGGGACGGAGCCCACCGGGGAATGGTGGATGCGTTCGCCACGGCTGATCCGTCGGCCAGGGTGCCGTGGTACGGACCACCGATGGGGGTGCTGTCCTTCATCTCCGCCCGACTGATGGAGACCTGGGCCCACGGGCAGGATGTCGCCGATGCCCTCGGCCACACTCGCCGGCCCACCGACCGGCTCCGACACGTCGCACATCTCGGGGTGCGGGCCCGTCCGTTCTCGTACCTGGTGCGAGGTCGCGAGGTGCCTCCCGGGCGCATCGAGGTAGTCCTCACCGCACCGAGCGGAGCGTCGTGGGAGTGGATGGCCGGCTCGGGCGACGACGAGCCGACGGCCACGGTGACAGGCTCGGCACTCGAGTTCTGCCTGGTGGTCACTCAGCGGCGGAATGTGGCCGACACCGCCCTCGTCATCGAAGGGCCGCTGGCGGTGGAGTGGATGTCGGTGGCCCAGGCTTTCGCCGGACCTCCGGGCCCGGGCCGACCAGCTCGGAATCCCCAGTGACGTTGCCCCAGCGGTGACGAGGAGGTTCGCCGTCCCGACGATCCAGAATGCGGCCCCGAGGCCGAATCGCACGTTGTCGCTCGTGCACCGGCTCGTTCTGGTCACTTCGTAGAGACCAGGGCAATCTGGGAATGTTCCGAGACCAATCACGCCAGATCCGGATCCAGCTCCGTCAGGGCTCAGGTCCTGTGCCCTGCCGCCATCCCGTCAGGGTGTGACGTCGGTGACACACCCGGGTGTGGAGCGGGGCCGCTGACGGAGGGGGGTGCAGATCCCCGCTCCAGAAACCCGGTATTCGTCCATCGGCACGTTCCGTTCGGAACTTGAGCAGAAATCTTGGATTTCTTCGGGATGCTCGGTCCAGGCGTGGTCCCGGTGCCCTCCGGGTACACGTTCGGTGGTCTTTCATGGGTGGTGAGTGCGTGTCACACCCCCGTGCTGAGCTGTGGC
>JADGOG010000197.1 GCA_017883065.1 Acidimicrobiales bacterium
ACGGCGAGTACTACCTGGAGGACGGGAATCACCGCTACGAGACGCTCCGTCGCAGTGGCGCCACACACGCCTGGACCATCCTGCTCTTTGCCGACGAGGTCGCAACCCGACTGCAGGCCGTCATCGAGACGATGCAGCGGGTTCGATAGAAAGAGCCGTCAACAGGGTCACTTGCGGGGAAGCCACCACGCTCGGCGTGAGGCCTCCCGACGCTCAGGTCGGAGCGAACGTGACAATCCTCATGACGTGGAGGGCGGGTAGCCTGAAGGGGCTGCTCGGGGCCTCTTCACCTCCTCGCTGACTGGTTCAACTCGTTGTCCGCTCGTAGGCCGACGGGAATGGTCGTGATCCGAGCCGATGTCCCGTAGCGTCCGAATACGCGATCACGTGCTTCATCAGGGACTCTGCAAGGTGCGGATCGTCGCGACTACCGTCGACTCGATGCGAGGGAACCGGGTCGGTGGCCAGCTGTGGGCCTTCGTCTACCTCGCTGTCCGTCAGCTGTTCGGATTAGTCCTCCTGTTCTTCCGAAGCGACCAGTCCAAGGTCGTCGAACTCCTCGCCCTGCGCCACGAAGTGGAAGTACTTCGGCGCCAGGTGGGGCGATGCGCCTACCAGCCCGCCGATCGTGCCCTGCTGGCCGGCCTCAGTCGCTTGCTCCCCCGTTCGTCTTGGAAAGCCTTCGGCGTAACTCCCGGCACCTTGCTGGCCTGGCACCGCCGGTTGGTGGCCAAACGCTGGACGTACCCTCATCGCTCACCAGGTCGTCCACCCATCGACGACCAGACGACCGTCCTGGTCGTACGCCTCGCCAAGGAGAACCCGAGATGGGGCTACCGGCGCATCCAGGGTGAACTGCTGAAACTCGGGGTGCGCCTGGCGGCGAGCACCATCTCCCGGATCATGAAAGACCACGGCCTCGGCCCTGCACCCCGGCGAAGTGGCCCCACTTGGCGCCAGTTCCTGCGTACCCAGGCGTCGGGCACCCTGGCCACGGACTTCTTCCATGTCGACACCGTCTTGTTCAAGCGCCTCTACGTGCTGTTCTTCATCGAGCTCGGCAGCCGGAGGGTCTGGATCACCGGGGTTTCCGCTCATCCCAATGCGGCGTGGGTCACTCAACAGGCCAGGAACGTCACTGGCGATCTCGCCGATCAGGACACCACCGCCAAGTACCTGGTTCGCGACCGTGACACCAAGTACGTTGCGAGTTTCGACGAGGTATTCAGGTCCGAGGGTACTGAGATTCTAAGGACCCCCTTTCGGACCCCGAACGCGAATGCCTTTGCCGAGCGGTTCGTGCGCACCGTCAGATCGGAGTGCCTTGACCACCTACTGGTCGTGAACGAACGGCATCTCGAACGCATCCTTCGCAGCTACGCCCGTCACTACAACGGGCATCGCCCTCACCAGGGACTCTCGCAGGAGATTCCAGCGCCGGAGAGTCCTCTTCCTCTACAGGTGGTGCCCACTTCTGACAGTCGGCCCCGGCATCTCCGGCACCATCCAGGACGGATACGTCGCCACGACCGGCTGGGCGGCCTGATCCACGAGTACGAACTCGTGGCTTGAGGCCTGGTTCGAGTTTTCGGACACTACGAGCTCGCATCTTCCCGGCCAGCGCCGACGAGAAGTACAGCGAGCCTCGGGAGACATGAAGCCGGGGATCACGCGAAGTGTTCATCGTCCTGTCAACCCCTAATGACATAGGTGTAACTACCAAGTGATATAACAGAACCAGGTTCGGCGCTCAAGTCCTCTGTTCAGCATTGCCGGACCGTCGAGGTTGAAGCGTCGCCGATGCTGGGTTGTGGAGTGCCCGCCGTCGGTGACGCTCCCTCAGAGTCGATAGCTCCTGGCCATCGGGGAGTCAGCACTTGGAGGTAGGCGGATGACAGAGCAACAGACCAGCAGAGGATGCCCGGTGTGTGGTTCCACAGACGAGCCGAAGCTGCTCATTCGGGGTTCGTTGACGGGGCCCATGTGGACCCTACGATGCCGTGCGTGCGAGCATGAGCGGCCCCACCTGGGTCCCTCCCTGCAAGCCACCTCGTCGTAGCCGCCTCACGTTGCGGTCACTGCGATTCCCTCATCTCGCGCCTGGGTAGGCAGTGGGCGTTGACGCGCGCCCGACTCGGAGGACGTCAAGGATGTCCTCCACACCATTGAGCTATACGAAGACGACATGGTCTGCGACAGCCCCATCATCGTCGTCTCGTCTTGCGACAACGCCCGGCCCGGTAGTCAGAAGTCGACGGGCACTGTTGCATTAAGGGGCCGCGCGGATAGGTGACCATCCACCGGTCGTCGTGTTGGCTCGGGTTACATCCCGAGTGCGACCCAACACCCGACGACCAAGTGGAGGACTTCATTATCATGCGCGCACTCGAGCCCGAAGTGTTTGATGCCGTCTGGACTGCGGCAGAACCCCTGATCCCACCGGCACCCAGGACCCACCCTCTGGGTTGTCATCGTCCTCGGGTCTCGGACCGGCTGTGCTTCTGGGGAATCGTTATCCGGCTGGTGACCGGATGCTCCTGGATGACCGTCGAGGCCCTCCTCGACTACCAGGTTTCGGACACAACCCTTCGGGCCCGACGTGATGAGTGGATCACCGCTGGAGTCTTCGACCAGTTGTGTGCGCACGCCCGTCACGCCTATGACCGCATCATCGGCCTGGACCTCTCCGAAGTGGCCATCGACGGATCACTCCACAAGGCCCCCTGCGGTGGCGAAGGAACCGGTCCCAACCCCACTGACCGGGGCAAACTCGGCTGGAAGTGGTCGATCGCCACCGATGCCAACGGCATCCCCATCGGGTGGGCCATCGACGGAGCCAACCGCAACGACGTCAAACTGCTCGGCCCTACCCTCGAAGACGTCGACCGTGAGCGTCTGCTGCGCGACATCGAGACCATCCACCTCGACAGGGGCTACGACTACCCGGCCATCCGCAAACAGCTCAATGGTGTCGGCCTCACCGATCTGAACATCCAACGGCGGACCAGGCCCGGAGACGACAAGACGGTGAAGAAGCCGCTCAGGCTCGGACTGCGCTGGGTCGTCGAAGGCACAAACTCCTGGCTCAGCAACTACGGGCAACTGCGGCGCAACACGGACCGCCGCACCCGACACCGCCACGCTCAGCTCTGCCTGGTCGTCGCCCTGATCATCACCGCGAAACTCATCGACTGGCGCAATCGGTGGAGCCCGGATTCACGCCCTATCCGCTGATTCCCTAAGGCTCACCGTCTCGGACCTTCAGGGTTCGTGCGTCATCCTCGATCCCTACGTTGATGTCTGGTGGCCCGTGGCCGATGGAGCCGACCGGGAGTCTGGTTGGCCCGCCACCATCGAAGAGGACGGCGTGACTGTTCATATCCCCGCTTTCGGCGGTGTCCTTACCGACTTCCATCGGGCCGAGTTCGAGGAGCACCGAACCTACGTGGTTGGTCGGGTGATCACCTCCACCAGGACCGTGCCGCCCGGCACGGCCATAAGGATGGTTGGCATCAGACAAATGGTCAGCGGTCGGCTCCAGGCCCCGCTGGGTAACCGAGTACTAGTCACCGACAAAGGTCAGCCAATGTGCGTCGAAGGCGTCCCATCCAGCGGCTGAACCGGCACTCAGGTGACACTCGCGGAGTCACCCAGCCATCAAGATGCCGATTGATCACGGGCCGATAACCGCCGCTGATCCGGTGTTGTGGGGCACCAACGACGGCCCGGCTCAGTGGGAGGCTTCTAGGTGGTTGAGTCTCCACGATTC
>JADGOG010000024.1 GCA_017883065.1 Acidimicrobiales bacterium
AGCTACGACGACCTGATCGAGGCCGGATCGATGGCTGCGGTCCGCGCCGGCGGCAAGGCCCGGGTGGAGGGCAAGGAGTACGTGATGCAAGACGGGGATGTGGTCGAGTTCCGTTTCAACGTATGAGTCCCGACCGGTGAGGGCAACGCCCCGCCCGACCCCGCCGACGGATCCCCCGATGCCGACCCCGCCGGCAGTGCGTCTCGACCGGGTCAGTGTGGTGCGCAACGGCACGGCCCTGCTCGACGACATCACCTGGGAAGTGGCCGTCGGCGAGCGGTGGGCCCTGCTCGGGCCGAACGGCTCGGGCAAGACCACCCTGCTCAAGGTGGTCGGTTCGGCCCTCTGGCCCACCTCGGGCGTGGTGGAGATCCTCGGTGAGCGGCTGGGCCGGGTCGACATGCGCGAGCTGAGGCGACGGATCGCGGTGGTCAGCGCCTCGGTGGCACGGACCCTCCGACCGGAGCTGCCCGCGCTGGACGTGGTGCTCACCGGGCGACACGCGGCCCTGGAGACCTGGTGGAACGAGTACACCGCCGACGATCGGGCCGAGGCCGGTGCCCTGTTGGCCGACGCAGGGTTCGGCGCCCCCGGCTTTGCCGAGCGCCCCTTCGGCCTGCTCTCCGAGGGTGAGCGCCAACAGGTCCTGTTGGCCCGGGCCCTGATGGGTGCCCCGGAACTGTTGCTGATGGACGAACCGGCCGCCGGACTCGATCTCGGCGCCCGGGAGGTGTTGCTCCACAGGCTGGCTGCGCTGGCCGCGGACCCGGCGGTGCCGCCCATGGTGCTCGTGACCCACCATCTCGAGGAGATCCCCCCGGGGGTGACCCACGCGGCGCTGATGCGGGGTGCCCACCTGGTGGTGGCCGGCGAGGTCGGGGACGTGCTCACCAGCGGGGCGGTCTCGGACGCGTTCGGCGTCGACGTGACCGTCGAGCATGGCGGAGGGCGATGGTCGGCCCGATCGGCCATGGCCTAGGGACGGGGTCCGGGGCGACCTGGTCAGAGCGCAGTCGGCCGGTTGACGAACCGGCCTGCGCTGGGGGAGAAGAACCACCCACCGCCGGCCAAGGTGCCGCCGTCGACGGGCACGTTGTGGCCGGTGACGTAGCCGGAGAGCTCCGAGGCCAGAAAGAGAGCCACCCGGGCCTGGTCCTCCGGCCAGCCGAGCCGGCCCACCGGCGCCCACGCCTCCCACAGCGCGTCGTGGTCCTCGTATCCGGACAGGTAGTCCACCTGGGGCGACTGGGTGAGGTCGGGGCCGATCCCGTTGACCCGGACTCCGGACCGTCCGACCGACACGGCCAGGCTGGTGGTGAAGTGGGCCACCGCCGCCTTCATCGCCGCGTAGACCGGATCCCCCGGGTAGCCGCGGAGCCCCTCCACCGAGTGGACGTTGACGATGGAGCCCCGGCCCTGCTCGGTCATCGACCCGAGAAACGCACGGGTGACGGCGAAGACGTGGAGCAGGTTGATCCGGTACATGGCATCCCACGATTCCGGTGTCGACGAGCCGAACCGGACCAGCGGCCGGTAGTCGCCCACGTTGTTGACCAGCACGTCGACGTGGCCGTGCTCGCCGAGCACCGAAGCGGCCAGGCGGTCGACGTCGACGGCACGGGTGACGTCGACCACGTGGGTCCGGACGCTGCCGCCGGCAGTTTCGATGGCCGCCCGAATGCCTTCCGCCCGCTGCGGGTCCACCTCGGCGATCTCGACGTTCGCCCCGTGCTGGGCGAAGAGCGTGGCGATGGCCGCCCCGATGCCGGTTCCGGCCCCGGTGACGACCGCGACCTTCCCGTCGAGGAGGCGGCTCCAGTCGTCGATGGGGGTGACATCGGTGGGTCGTTGTGGGCTCATGACGCTGTCTCCTCGGGTCCGTGCGGGCTCCATTGTGGTGCTCCGACGCGGGGTGCGCTCCCACCCTCTGGGAGAGGGCTCTTCTGGAACGATGCCGGTCTCCTTCGATCGGGAACGCTGCAGGGACGTGCCGCCCACCGATCGATCCCCGCAGCCGCTCCGGTGGCCCGACCCCGCAGACCCCTCGGGCCCCGCAGACCCCCTCAGGCGGGTGCGCCGGAGAGTCGTCGCGCCGCAGGCCTGGGCCCGGGGCGCTCAGCGCAGGAGGGACAGCACCAACAGTCCCTGGGCCAGGTGGTAGGTGACGTGCACCGACAGCGATCCCCGTGGGATCGGCCTGACGAACCGGTCGAAGGCCAGCAGGGTGTCGGACAGGAGGAACAGGGCGGCACCGGTCAGGGCCAGGGTGATTCCGACGTTGGCGGCGAGTACGACCATGGTCAGGATGGCGGCCACATAGAGCAGCACCGGTGGGACGAGGGACCGATGGCCGTCGCTCCAGAGCGCACGGATCAGGACCGAGCCGGGGACCGCCTCGACGGCGCTCACCACTGCGGCGGCGACCAGCAGGCCGGTGACCGAGAACGAGAACGGTGGCGAGCCGGGCGGAGACGGTGCCTGCAGGAGGCCGATGATGAACAGCACGTGACCGGCCAGGAATGCAGCCAGCCCGGACACGAACAGGTCCCTCGGCAACATGAGCAGGACGTCACCCACCAGACAACAGGCGAGGGCGCCGACGAACCACCAGCGGCGGTCGACCAGGTCGATGCTGTGGGCGGGGATGGCGGCGGCGGCGAGGGTGAGAGCGACCAGGACGGCCGGCTTGGCCACGTACTCGAGTCCGCGATCGGACCGGAACACGGCGACCCAGTCGACCAGTGCGGCCAGGCCAGCGACCGCCATCAGGATCCATACGGCGGTCACCCACCCGACCCTACCGGTCATCGGCGGGGTCGTCCTGGCCTCCCCGGACGGTCCGGACACAGTGGCTACGGCGTCCGGCGCCCTGCCCGAAGGGTCGTCCACCACGAGGAGGATCGGGTCGCTCCAGGTGACCGCCGGCAAGGGTCGGGCGACCATCCACCACTGCGGAATTGGGCGTCGTTACAATTTTTCCACACGGTCTGCAAATCGAGGAGCTGATGTCCGTGGTTCTTGTGGCCATCATCACAGTGGCGTGGATGGTCATCTTGGGCCCGAACCTTCTGAAGCGTCGCTCCCGAACCGTCGGTGGCATCAACTCCATCTCCCACTTCCACCGGTCCCTGCGGACTCTCGAGCGCTCGAGTCCGCAGCCCATCGTGACACCTGCCTACCGACTCCGATCGGTCCAGGGGGCTGGCACTGCCAAGCCGGGACCGAGCTACCCCGACGTCGCCGCCGTGCCGGTGCTCACCGTGGTCGGCGCCGACCAGCTGCCCCGGCCGGCCCTTGCCTTCCTGGGCGAGAACCCGGCTCCCGTGCCTTCCGGTCCCGAGCTGCGTCACGACGGGGCGGTCGCTGCTGCCCACGCCGTCGAGCACGACGACGCGCTCGACCACCAGCTCCGCCGGGCCGATGCCCTTCTCCGTCACCAGGTGCGCAGGCGACGCCGTGACACGCTCGGCGTTCTGGCCATGGTGTTCGTGGGCTCGTTGATGATCGGATTCGTTCCCGGAGCCAGTGCCGCCTGGGTGGTGTCCGCGGTCACCGGTGTGGCGCTGGCCGGCTACGTGTGGCTGCTCGTGCACTTGCGTCAACTGGCCGAGGAACGCGAGCGCAAGCTCCGCTACCTGAGTCCGGATTCGCGTGGTTCGTTGCCCACCTCCGTCCCCGGCGCGCTCGGCGCCGGCGTGCCCGTCTACATGAGCGGACGGTACGCACATCCGTCGAACCAGGCCGCCGTCGCCCACTGAGCCAGGCCGGCCGCCGCTGGGTAGAATGTGGAATGACCACAACCGGAATGAATCCCGAATCGTCTGATCACGTCGCCGGCCTCCTCGCCGCGGGTGATCGCTCCGACAGCCCGTTGGCCGATGCGATGGCCGAGGCCCTCGCTGGCAGGGAACTGTTGTCGCACCCGTTCTACCTGCGCTGGCAGAACGGCGACCTGGCCCCGAGCGAACTGGCCGAGTACGCCGTGCACTACCGGGCCTTCGAGGCGGCCTTGCCGGTCGTGCTCGCCGCCGTGGTCGACCGGCTCCGCTCTGAGGGCGAGGTGGAGGCCGCGGCCACCGTCGAGCAGAACCTGATTGACGAGCTCGGTCGGCCCGAGCCGCATCTGGTGCTCTTCGACCGGTTCAGCGACGCCCTGGTGCCCCAGGCCACGGCCACCTCGCCCGGTCCCGCCGCCAAGGCGCTGGTCGCCACCTACGCCGACCTGGTGGCAGAGGGGCCGGTGGCCACTCTCGCCGGTCTGGCCGCCTACGAGACCCAGGCAGCGGCCATCGCTACCACCAAAGGTGACGGGCTGCGCCGCTGGTACGGGCTGGACTCAGCCGGCACGGAGTTCTGGGACGTCCACGCCGGCATGGAGTCCGACCACGGCGAGTGGGCCGTCGATGCGCTGGCCCTGCTCGGTGCGGATCCCTCCGAGGTCGCCGACGCGGCGCGCCGCGGAGCGGACGCCTGGTGGGCCCTGCTCGACGAGCGCGAGGCCGAGGCGCCGGTCTCCGCCTAGGACCGGCCCCCGGCGCCGACCGCCCCGTCCTCAGTGCTCGGCTCGGGTCGTCCCGCTCCGGCGGAACCCGAACGTCGCAGGCCGACGATCAGACGCAGCTGACCGGAGCGATGCCCGGCTCAGCCGAGTTCGGTCCCCACCACCGAGACGAACGAGACCATCTCCCCCGGGTAGCCACCCAGGTTGTGGGTGAGGGCGAGGGTCCGGTCGGTGTGGATCTGGCGCTCGGGGGTCGCTTCACCCCGCAGCTGCAGCCATGCTTCGAAGAACATCCGAAGCCCCGACGCGCCCACCGGGTGGCCGAAGCTCTTCAGCCCGCCGTCGGGATTGACGGGGAGCTCGCCAGTGCGGTCGAAGGTGCCGGCCAGCACCTCTTTCCACGCTGTGCCCCGTTCGGCGAACCCGAGGTCCTCCATCAGCACCAGTTCGGTGGGGGTGAAGCAGTCGTGCACCTCGGCCATGGCCAACTGGTGCCGGGGATCGGTGATCCCGGCCTGTTGGTAGGCGTCCTCGGCGGCGCGTGCGCACTCGGGGAACCAGGTGTAGTCGTACTCGGGGTCGATCAGCCCCGACCCGCTACCCGCCGAGAACGAGAGTGCCTTGATGTAGATCGGCTTGTCCGTGTAGCGATGGGCATCCTCCGCCCGCACCACGATGGCTGCCGCCGCACCGTCGGCCACCCCGGCACAGTCGAACACCCCGAGGCGGCCGGCCACCCGCGGCGAGGCGCAGATGGTCTCGGTGGACACCTCCTTGCGGAACTGGGCCCGGGGGTTCTGGGCGCCGTTCTGGTGGTTCTTCCAGGAGATGCGGGCCAGCACCTCGGTCAGTTCGTCCTCACCCACGCCGTACTTCTTGCCGTAGGCCGGAGCGACCATGGAGAACATGGCTGCCGCGGTCAGTGTGCGGGCGGTGCCGTCGCCGGGGATGGGGAATGCGTTGAGCCCCTGATACCCGGAGTCCTTCACCTTTTCGGCACCGACGGCCATGGCCACGTCGTAGGCGCCTGAGGCCACCGCATAGGCCGCCGCCCGCAGCGCTTCGGAGCCGGTGGTGCAGTAGTTCTCGACCCGGGTGACCGGCTTGCCGTCCAGCTGGAGCGGCCGGGCCAGGGTGATCCCGCTCATCCCGGACTGGGCGGTGCCGAACCAGTAGGCGTCGACGTCGTCCTTGGTCACGCCCGCGGCGGCGAAGGTGTCCTGGGACGCCTCGATGATCAGGTCGTCGAGGCTCTTGTCCCAGTGCTCGGCGAACCGGGTGCACCCCATGCCGACAATCGCCACCCGGTCCTTGATCCCATGTGATGCCATCGTGTGTCTCCTCTTCTCAGATCGTCCGTGCCCCGCCGACGTGCTGGCGGCGTGTGCTGGCGGCGTGTGCTGGCTGGCCGGGTGGTTCGTCAGCTGGCCGCGGAGTTGCCGGCCGCGCCGCCACCAGCTGCGCTGCCGCCGGTCCGCACCGGCTTGGCCTTCCAGAAGTAGTCGTGGATCCCGTCGGCCGTGTACAGCTTCCGGAAGGTCATGGCCACCTTGTCGCCGATCTCGATGGTGGTCGGGTCCACGTCGGTCAGCTCGAGGGGGAACCGTCCGCCGCCGTCGAAGTCGAGCACGGCGAAGACGATGGGAGGACTGGCCGAGTACGACAGGTGGTCGATGGTGTACGTGGCGATGGTGGCCTCGGTGTCGGCTCGGTCCACCGGCTCCATGTCGTCGACGGCGCCACCCTTCATCGAGATGCGTGACGGTGGCAGGTGCACCGCCTCGGACGACCGGTCCTTGGAGCCCACGAATCCGAATTTCCACTCCTCGTTGCGCCACGCCGCGGTGGATGAGACCCGCTGGGGCTCGGGACGACGCGGCGGCTCAGGCGTGACCATGCCCCGCCAGCTGAGGAACTTCCCGTAGGGGAGATCGGCGGCGCCGGCGATCTGGTCGGCGATCGTGTGACTCGCCGACCACGCCCCGAGCGAGTCGGTAGTACGGAACACCAGCACGTCGGCACCGTCGGCCAGGGCCACCACGGCCAGCACCTGACCGGGCTCGGCGCGCTCGATCATCGAGGCCAGCACCAATCCGGGATGAGCGGCCCCGGTCTGGCCCACGGTCGTGGTCAGATCGTCGGCCAGGACACCGTCCCGGACCCCGAGCTTGCGGGCGAGCGCCTTGACGGCCCGCCCGTGCATGCCGGTGACCGCCACTTGGTCCACCTGGTCGGCGGAGACACCCACCGTCTTCAGCGCCGCTTCCCACGCCTCGGCCCCGAGGGGGACGTAGCGGGTCTCGCCGAAGCGCTCCTCCCACACCTTCGACCGACGGTCTCCGGCGGTCCGCCACCGGTCGAGGAATTCGTCACTGACCGAGGCACCGCCCAAGTACTCGGCGATGACCGGGGTGCCCGGCCCATCGTCCCCGACGAGCACCGCCGCCGCCCCGTCCCCGCCGGCCGACTCGTCGGCCGAGGTGGGCAGCCCGTCGCGGAGGTCGGACAGGACGACCAGCGTCGTCCCGGTGCCGGCGGCCGCCAGGCTCGAACGCAGCGCACCGGCGCCCGAACGGAGGGCACCGCCGAAGTCGAAGGCGGACACGTGGGTCGGTTGGCGCAGAGCGGCGTGGATGGTGGTGGCGTTGGTCTTGTCCAGGTAGGCCGGCGAGGCGGTGGCGAACCAGATGGCATCGGGCGCCGCCGCCGGGGCGGACCGGACGGCCAGGCGGGCCGCCTCCACGCCCATGGTGGTGGTGTCCTCGTCGTGGGAGGCCACCGACCGGGTGCCCTTCCCGCCCCCGCTCCCGAACACCTGGGCCACCGCCGATCGCTGCAGGCGGCGGTAGGGGACGTATCCGGCGATGCTGACGATGCCTCTCATCGGTGCGGTGGTCCCTTTCGACTGGTTGTTCGACTGGTTGTCCGGCTGGCTCGATCCCCGACGACCGCCGGGGGCCGGAGCTGGTGCGACGCACCGCCAAGCCCCTCGGACCCGGTCCGCCGGCGGGGCGGCTCAGGCTCGGCCGGAGAGTGACGCTGGCCTCTGATGCTCTCTCATCCTATGATGTCCACAGTATCTGACGGTCAGTCAGGAAACCACAGCGGCACCTGCCGCCCCCGCACGATGGAGGCCACCCATGGACTTCGAGTTCACCCCCGAGCAGCTCGATTTCGTCAAAGAGGTCGAGGAGTTCCTCGACGCCAACGACGATCCGGAGGTCTTCGACGTCACCCGCGAGAACATGGCCCAGATCGTGGACACCCCCTTGCGGCGCAAGTTCATGGCCAAGGTCGGGGAGCAGGGCTGGCTCGGAATCACCTGGCCCGAGGAGTACGGCGGCAAGGACGGGGAGGGCATCTACGAGTACCTGCTCAACGAGGCGCTGGCCGCCCGCGGTGGTCCTCAGATCGGCAAGGGCGTCGGCATCATCGGCAAGACCATCATCAGCCACGGCAGCGAGAAGCTGAAGCAGGAGTTCCTGCCCAAGATCCTCCGCAACGAGGTCGAGTTCGCGGTGGGCTACTCCGAGCCCAACGCCGGCTCGGATGCCGCCTCCATGCAGCTGAAGGCCACCAAGGTCGAGGGCGGATGGCGCCTCAACGGCCAGAAGACCTGGACCACGTCGGCCCACTTCGCCGACTGGTACTGGGTGGGTGCACGCACCGACCCCGACGCTCCCAAGCACTACGGGATCACGCTCTTCCTCGTGCCGATGAACCACCCCAACATCACCGTCAAGGGGATCTGGACCATGGGCGACGAGCGGACCAACGAGGTCTATCTCGACGACGTGTTCGTCCCCGACGACTACGTGGTGGGTGAGCTCAACAAGGGGTTCCAGTACATCTCCGAGGCGCTCGACCTCGAGCGGTTCACCCTGTTCACCTACTCGCCGACCGCCCAGCGGCTCGACGTCCTGACCGAGTACGTGAAGGGCTCCACCCGTGACGGTGAGCCATTGAAGGACGACGCCGTGGTGCGCTCCCAGATCGCACACCTCCACACCGAGGCCGAGGTGGCCCGGGTGCTGGGCCTCAAGTTCGTCTTCGCCTCGTCCCAGGGCGGGGCGCCCCCGACGTCGGAGGCCTCCGAGTACAAGCTGTTCACCACCGAGTACTCGCGTCGACTGGCCAACGCGTCGATGGACATCGGCGGGGTCGGCACCCAGCTCCGGGTGCGGGACGAGGACGCCCCGATGAAGGGTCGCTCCGAGTCGACCTACCGGTACACGGTCATCGACACCATCGGTGGCGGCGCCTCGGAGATCCAGAAGAACATCATCGCCCGCCGCAAGCTCGGCCTCCCCAAGAACTTCTGATCGCCGCCCCGCACCCGTGACCGATGCACCTCCCAGCGCCACCGCCGCGCCGTCGACCACAACCATGACCGATGGTCCGGGCGGGCCCCTGCGCGGGATCACCGTCCTCGACCTGGCCAGCGTGGGGCCGGCTGCCCGCTGCACCCGGGTCCTGGCCGACTACGGGGCCACCGTGATCAAGGTGGGTGCCGTTCCCGGCGGCGGCGTCGAGCCGATCCAGCCCCCGTTCTACGCCTACAGCGGCTCGCGCTACCTGGAGCGCACGGCCATCGACCTGAAGGATGTCGACGGACGTGCCGCCTTCCTGGCTCTGGTGCGAACAGCCGACGTGGTGGTGGAGAGCTTCCGACCTGGCGTGATCGACCGGCTGGGTCTGGGCTTCGACCAGCTGCGGGCCGCCAACCCCGGGATCATCCTGTGCTCGACCACCGGGTACGGCCAGGACGGACCCCGTTCCACGTGGGCCGGGCACGACATCAACTACCTGGCCGTGGGGGGCTATCTGGCCACCACCGAACCGCGTGGTGACGGCGGGCCGCCGATCCCCGGCGCCACCGTGGCCGACGCCGCCGGCGGGGGGATGCAGGCGGCCATGGCCGTGATGGCCGCGCTCATCGGCAGGGGGGCCGACGGTCCCGGGGTGCATCTCGACGTGTCCATCGCCGAGGGGGTGCTGTGGCTCACCTCGCTGGCCGTCGACGAGCTGCTGGCCACCGGGGCACCGGTCGGCTTCGGGCACAACATCATCACCGGCCGCTACGCCTGTTACGGGACCTACCGGGCCGGCGACGGATCCTGGCTGGCCGTCGGGGCCATCGAACCCAAGTTCTTCGCCAACCTGTGCCGGCTCATCGGGTGCGAACAGTGGACCAGCCACCAACTCGACGACGCTGTGCAGGATGAGATCCGGTCCGACTTCTCCGAGGCCTTCGCCGCCAGGCCCCGTGACGAGTGGATAGCCCTGTTGGCCGGCGCCGACACCTGCGTGACGCCGGTGCTGTCGGCCACCGAGCTTGTCGAGGACGAGCAGTACGTGGCCCGCCACGCCTTCGTCGACGCAACCGTCCAACCGGTGGACGCTGCACCGGTGCGCTTCCGGCAGGTGGGGCCGGTCTTGGCCGGCATGGAACGTCCGGACGGGACGGTCGCCCTCGGCGACCCGCTCCGCTCCGATACCGACCGACTGCTGGGTGACGCGGGGTTGTCCGCGGCACACATCACCGAACTGCGAGCGAGAGGAGTGGTGGCATGAGTGCCATCGGAGTGGCCGACATCGACGGCCTGATCGGGGTCGAGCAGTACGAGGAGGTGGGCGAGTTCCCGGTCGAGCAGGGGTACGTGTGGACGACCTGCTCGTCGGTGGAGAACGGCAATCCGCTCTTTTGGGATCAGGCGGTGGCCGACGAGATCACCGGCGGGCCCATCGCCCCGCCCACCATGGTCTCGGTCTGGTTCCGCCCGCACCACTGGGCGCCGGGTCGCACCACGCAGGGACTGCCGCTCCAGGTCCACTTCGACCTGAAGGAGGGACTCGGCCTGCCCGAAGCGGTGATGAGCGACAACACCATCGTCTTCCACGAACCGGTGCGCCCGGGGGACCGCCTGACCACCAGGCAGATCCTCCGTTCGGTCAGCGACGAGAAGACCACCAAGCTCGGGACCGGGCGGTTCTGGGTGATCGACGTCGAGTACCGCAACCAGCGCAGCGAGCTGGTCGCGGTGGAGAGCTACACCGGATTCGGCTACCGCCGGGGGGACCAGTCATGAGCGCCGCCGCATCATCCGCCGCATCACCCGCCTCCTCTGCGAACCCATCCGCCTCCGCCGCTCCGCCGCCGGCCCGCCTCCTGCACGCCACGGTCTCGGTGGGCGACACGCTCCCGGAGCTGGCCTACCCGGTCACCGCCACCACGGTGGTGCTCGGCGCCCTCGCCTCCCGCGACTGGCGGCCCATGCACCACGACAAGGACTTCGCCGTCGAGCGCAACGGCACCCGGGACATCTTCCTCAACACGCCCAACCAGGCCGCATGGTTCGAGCGGTTCGTCACCGACTGGACCGGCCCCTACGGACGGCTGCAACGGATGACCTTCCGGATGCTCGGCTCGATCTTCCCCGGGGACACCATGGTGTTCCGGGGCGTGGTGACCGAGACCGGCGTCGACGAGACCGGATGTGGCTGGGTGGCCATCGACATCTCGGTGTCGGTGGACGACGACCCCAAGACAACCTGCAAGGCCCGGGTGGCCCTCCCGGTGACCGAGGACGACAACCCGTGGGAGCGCAAGGGCGACCGGTGGCTGCCCTGACCTCGCCCACGGTGGCGCACCCGGCCCCCGCCGCACCGTCGTGGGGCACATCACTCAACGATCCGCTGCGACGCATCGCAGCACGACCCGTACGACCCGAAGAGGAGACCCGACCATGTTGGACCTGAAATTCAGTGCCGAACAAGAGATGCTGCGCGAGACGGTGCGCGGCGTCTGCACCACCACCAGCCCCCTGAGCGTCGTCCGCGAGCTCGAGGACGATCCGACCGGTTTCTCACCGGAGCTCTGGAAGCAGCTGGCCCATCTCGACCTGATCGGCCTGCAGCTGCCCGAGGAGTACGGAGGCTCGGGGATGAGCGCCCTCGAGGGTGTGGTGCTCTACGAGGAGTTCGGTCGCTCACTGGCGCCCTCCCCCCACTTCGTCAGCTCCGTCCTGTCCGGTGGCGCACTGGCCCGGGCCGGCAGCGAGGCCATCAAGCAGGAGTGGCTGCCCCGCATCGTGACCGGCGAGGCCATCCTCAGCCCGGCCTGGCTGGAGCCAGAGAACGGCTTCGGCCCCAAGGGCGTGCAGGTGCGTGCGGTGGCCGACGCCGACGGATTCGTCCTGACCGGCGTGAAGCGCCATGTGGCCTTCGCCCGGGCCGCCACCCGCCTGGTGGTCCTGGCCCGGACCGGCGACGCGCTCGGGGACGTCGACCTCTTCCTGGTCGATCCGGCGGCGCCGGGGGTCACCCTCACCCAGCAGATGACCATCGCCTCGGACAGCCAGTACCGCGTCGAACTGGACGGGGTGCGGGTCTCGGCCGAGGACCGGATCGGGGCGGCCGGCACCGGCTGGTCCACCTGGGACGCCGTCATGCACGAAGGGATCATCCTGGCCGCGGCCCAGGCGGTGGGCGGGGCGGAGTACGCCATGGACATCACCGTGCAGTACGCCAAGGACCGCCAGCAGTTCGACAAGCCACTGGGCGCGTTCCAGGCGCTGGCCCACTACCTGGCCGACGCCACCACCAACGTGGACGGGGCCGAGGTCCTGGTCCACGAGGCTGCCTGGGCCAGCTCGGAGGGACGCAGTGTGGCCAAGCTGGCGCCGATGGCCAAGCTCTTCGCCTGCCAGACCTTCCGTGACGTCACCGCCACCGCTCAGCAGATCTTCGGCGGGATCGGCTTCACCGTCGAGTTCGACATCCAGCTCTACTTCCGTCGGGCCAAGCAGTTGCAGATCTCGTGGTGGGACACCCGCTACCTCGAGGAGCTGATCGCCGCCGCCGTTCTCGACGACTGACGGCGGTCCGCCGAGCTGCCCCGAGCTCCCCTGGCAGGACTCCACTCCAAACACGCCATGCGGCCTGCCGTTGCGCTACGGTCGGTCCCGCAGGCCAGTAGGTCCGTCAGGTGAGCTCCAGGGGGAATTGGCATGGCAGTAGACACGGCAACCATCGCGACGCCGAACGCCGACAGCGGCGGGGGCAAGACCCACAGCCCGTTCTTCCGGTTCTTCTTCGTCCACGAGATCGACGAATACCCGGCCACCGGCAAGCGGACCGCGTACCTGGCTCTGGCCGTGCTGGCCACCATCGTCCTCTACTACACGTACTTCACCCAGACCGGGGTCACCCCCCAGATCCTGCAGTACTTCCACATGTCCTTCGCGTACTACGTGGCCATCGTGGTCGTCTCCAACCTGCTGGGTGCCTTCGCCTCGCTGCCGGCCAGCAAGACCGACCAGCTGGGCCGGGCCAACGTCATCATCTACGGCTTGTTGATCGTCGGCCTCCTGGTGGCCGTCGGCGTCCCGCTGTGCCAGACCCAGATGGAGTTCTTCATCGTCATCTCCGTGCTCGGCGTCGTGGAGGGAGCCATCCTGGTGGCCACCCCGGCCCTGGTGCGCGACTTCAGCCCCCAGCTCGGGCGGGCCTCGGCCATGGGCTTCTGGACCGTGGGACCGGTGGCCGGAAGCCTGCTCACCTCCATCGTGGCCACCAACACCCTCAACCACTTCCTCGCCTCCAACGGGCTGTCGGGATTCAAGAGCCAGTTCGTGATCTCGGGTGTGATCTCGCTCGTCGTGTTCCTCCTCGCCCTCTTCATCATGAAGGACCTGTCGTCCCGGCTCCGGGACCAGCTCATGGTGAACGAGCAGGACCACGCCCTGATCGAGGCCAGGGCGCGCGGAATCTCGGCCGAGGAGGTGGTGGCCGCCACCGCCCACCCGTGGCGCCAGATCCTCAAATGGGACCTGGTCGGCTCGGCCGTCGGGATCTCCCTGTTCCTGCTCGTCTACTACGCCGCCTCGGCCTTCTTCACCATCTACTGGGCCACGGTGTTCAAGAGCTCGGACGGACTGAACCTCACCACCTCGGATGCCAACTACCTGAACACCTGGTTCTGGGGGGCCGACGCCGTTGCCCTGATCGTATTCGGGGTGTTGTCCGACAAGCTCCGGGTCCGCAAGCCCCTGATGGTGGTGGGTGCGGTCGGGTCGATCGTCATGTTGATCCTCTTCTTGAACCAGGCCAACCACCCCTTCACCGGCTTCACCACCCTGATCATCCTCGAGGTGCTGCTGGCCTCGTGCATCTCCTTGGCCTACGCGCCGTGGATGGCCGCCTACACCGAGATGGTGGAAGCGAAGAACCCGGCGCTGGTGGGCACCGGCCTGGCTCTGTGGGGATGGATCCTCCGCCTCACCGTGGGCCTCTCGTTCATCTTCCTGCCCCTGGTGATCCACGCGGTCAACCCGGTGGTGGACAACCTGGTCTACGCCCAGACGCCGCCGACCGGTACCGCACCGTTCAACGTGCAGAAGTTCCAGATCGACCATCCCAAGTCGGTCGCCTTCGCCGAGGCCAACGCCAGCTGGCTCAAGGTACTGACCGACCCGAAGAACGCGGCCATCGTCACTGCCGCCAACAAGAACCCGACGCCGGCCAACCTGGCGGCGTTCCAGAAGGCGGTGGGCCCCGTCGTGTACGCCAAGGCCCTGGCCAACCTGACCACGCTCAACGCCATCGTCGTCCCCTACACGGCGCAGCTGACTTACCTGTCGGCCCACCAGAGCCAGCTCACGTCGCTGATCAACGGCGTCGACAAATCGCCCAAGCAGTGGCAGAACTGGTTCTGGGTCTGCATCGGCGGCATGGTGCTCTTCCTTCCCACCATCTGGCTGAACCGGGGTCGCTGGAGCCCGGCCAAGGCCAAGGAGGACGAGGCCAAGCACGAGGCGGACGTGGCCGAGGAGTTGCGCCAGCTGGCATCGGCGGGCGTCGAGGTCTGACCTCCCGTCGGAGGCCTCAGGCCAGGTGCGGCGCCACCTGGTCCACGAAGAGTTCCAGTGACCGCCACCCGATGGCCGGATCGATGCCGGCCACCAGCGGCTTGAGGATGAGGGCGGCCCGGGGATCGAGTCGCCGTGCCAGTTGCACGCACTCCTCCGGGGTGACCACGGCGTAGCGGCCCGATGCCTGAAGCTCGGCGAGGTCGTGGGCTGGGGTGAAGGGGCTGGCCCCCGGGACAGCAGCGGCCCACTTCCCGTAGCTGTTCGACTCGTGGAGGGCGTGGGGCCCGAGTTCGGCCCACGACCGGTCGGGGTCGTCGGTGACGAACACCCACATCGGCCCGTCCGGCCACAGCAGGATGCCGTCGCCCTTGCCCAGGCGTCGGCATTCGGCCACGTAGGCCTCGCCCAGGGCCGGGTCGGCCACGGCGGGGAGGAAGGCGTCGCCGAGCCGGGCGGCCCGCTTGGGTGCCGCCCCGCCCACGATGACGAAGGGGCGTGGCCGCTGGACCGGACCCGGGGTGACGGTGAACCTGGCCCCTTCCCGCGCCACCACGTCACCGGACAGTGCCCCGAGCAGCACCTCGAGCTTCTCTTCGAACAGAGCACCCCGTTGTTCGAACGGTACGGCGAACATCTCGAACTCCTCGCGCACGTAGCCCGGGACCACCGTCAGCTCGACCCGGCCGCCACTCATCAGGTCGAGCACGGCGACGTCCTCGGCGGTGGCGATCGGGTCCCGCAGGGTGAGCACCAGTGCGGACAGCATGATCCGGATCTGTTCGGTCCGGGCGGCCACGCCGCCGGCGAACACGAACGGTGAGGGCAGGTAGCCGTCGGGGGATCCGTGGTGTTCCGAGATGACCACCCGGGGGCAGCCCCGGGCGTCCGCCCACTCGGTCATGGCCAGCGCCTCGGCATAGAGCACGGCCCGGGACGTGCCGAATTCGGGCGACCGGAGATCGTGGTGGATCAGCCAATTGCTCACAGCGCGACCTCCTGACCAGCGGGTCCTGCCACCGGCAGGAGTCATGAGGGACGACCCCGTCCCGTACCCGGGGACAGCGTACGACACCGTGTCTCAGCCACGATCTACGGTGGGCCCCGTGCACGCTCCAGGCGACAGCCACTCCGGCTTCGCGGTCATCGATGTGGAGACCACCGGCTTCTCGCCCGAGGTGGAGCGGATCGTGGAGGTGGGCGTGGTCATCCTCGACCCGCTGGGCAACGAGACCGGCTCCTTCTGCACACTGGTGGATCCCGGGCGGGACCCCGGCCCCACCCACATCCACCGCATCACCCCGGAGATGCTCAACGGCGCACCGTCGTTCTCCGCCCTCCATCCCTACCTGGCCGATCAGCTGTCGGGCAGGGTGGTGGTGGGCCACAACGTGGACCGGTTCGACCTGGCCTTCTTGCGGGCGGAGTGTGGCCGGACCGGCGGTGAGGTCCTGGTCCCGGGCGAACTGGCCACGGTGGACACGCTGGCCGTAGCCCAGCAGCACCTGGGCCTGCGAGGGAAAGCCCGGCTGGTCGACTGCTGCGCCCACTACGGACTGGCCTGGGACGACCACCACACCGCCCTCGGCGACGCCCGGGTCACCGCGGCGCTCTTCCGGGCCATGCGGGACCAGCTCGGAGACGCCGCCCTCGATCTGCCCGCCACCGTGTCCCGGGCCGGTGCCACGTCGTGGCCGGGTGGGTCCCCGACGCCTCCGGCGATCCGCCGGCGCGCCGAGCTGCTGGCCGGATGAGGGACTCGAGGACAACTAATGGCAGAGAGGCTGTCAACTGTTAGCCTGTCCCCATGGACCCCTCCTCGTTCGGGACTGTCGACGACGCCTATGCCGCCAGGCTCGCCACCACGCCACTCGAGAGCGACGGACCGATCTGGATGGTCAACTTCATGCGGTACAAGGAGCGCGCCGACTACGGCGCCGACGGCGATCGCGGACTCTCCGGCCGTGAGGCCGACGACCGGTACGCGCCGACCGACGTGCTGGCCGACCTCGGAGCGGAGATCGCCTACTTCGGTGACGTGATCGGACCCGACGGTGGACCCGATCCGGAGTGGGACCGGATGGCCATCGTCCGCTATCCCACCCGCCGCTCGTTCATCGAGATGCAGGAGCGGGACGACTTCGCCGTACAGGCGGTGCACAAGGAGGCCGGCATGGCCTTCACCATCATCATGTGCTCGCTCCCCGTCGGCCCGGTGGCGGGTGCGCCCGACGGGTCGGGGATCGTCCGCTTCATCGCCCATCCGGAGGGGTCCGTTCCCCCCGGCGAGAGAGCAGAGGGCGCGTCCTTCGAGGTGGAAGGCACCGTCATCGGCGACCAGCGCCGGTGGGGCAGAGTGGTCATCTCGTGGTCGGACCGGGACGAGGTGCTGCCCGAGGGGACGATGGTGGTCCGCTCCGTCCCCTTCATCGACCAGGTGCGGCCACTGGTCGATGCCACTGTCCGGAACTGACAGGGGAGGCGACCGGCCATGCAGCTGATCATTCTCGGCAGTGGCAGCCCGCTGCCCGACGCACACCGGGCGGGGCCGTCCACGCTGGTGCGTTGTGCGGCCGGAGATCTGCTCTTCGACTGCGGCCGGGGCGTCCTGATGCGTGCCGCCGCCGCCGGCTCGGCCGCTGGGGCACTCCGGGCCCTCTTCCTCACCCACCTACACAGCGACCACACCACCGATCTCAACGACATCATCACCATGCGCTGGGCCATGTCCTTCCAGCCGACGCCTCTCACCGTGTTCGGCCCGGTCGGCGCCGCGTCCCTGGTGGAGGCCACCGAGGCCATGCTCGAGACCGACATCGGGTACCGGTTGGCCCACCACGACGACCTGACCTGGCAACCCGGGACCCAGGTCACCGAGGTCGAACACGGTGTCGTCTTCGAGGAGTCCGGGGTGCGGGTCACCGCCGCGCCCACCGATCACGCCCCGGTCCATCCGACGGTGGGCTTCCGGATCGAAGAGGGGAGCCAGACCGTGGTGATCGCCGGGGACACCGTGCCCTGCGCGGGTCTCGACGAGTTGAGCGACGGTGCCGACGTCCTGGTCCACACCGTGGTGCGCCGGGACATCATCGAACAGATCGGTCTGCCACGCCTGACCGACGTCCTCGACTACCACTCCTCGGTCGAGGACGCCGCCCGCACCGCCGCCCGCAACCACGTGGGCACCTTGTTGTTGACCCACCTGGTCCCCGCCCCGAGCCCCGGGAGCGAAGAGGAGTGGACCGCTCTGGCTGCGGCCCAGTTCGACGGCAAGGTGGTGCTGGCCGCCGACCTGCTCACCGTGGAGGTGGGCAGTTGACCGCCGTGCGGACCGTGACTACGAGCTGACCGGATCGCTGTCGACGGTGGCTGCGACCGCCGGCGCCGCGCCTGCGCCGTCTGCGCCGTCTGCGGTGCGAGGCCGCCGGCGGGCACTGCCCAGCATCTCGTCGAGGTCACCGGCTTCGTGAGTCCCGGCCACGAGTGGGGAGCGGGCCAGGACCACCACGCCGGCCACCAGCACGACCAGGGCGGCGACCTCGAGGCTGATCCACAGGGGACCGGTCCTCAGCCGATCGTCAAAGAGGGTGATCCCGAGGACGATGCTGACCAGGGGGTTGACGGTCACCAGCGTGGTGCGGGAGGCGGTGATCGGACCGGCGTGCAGGGCGTTCTGGAGGAGGAAGATGGTGCCCAGGCCGGTCACCGCGAGCATGTAGACCTGGGGGTGGGTGAGTACCTGGCCCCATCCCACCTTGATCTGGTTGGTGATCGACTTGGTGATGGCCGCGCTGAAGGCGGCGGTCACTGCGGTCGCCGCACCGAATGCCGCCGCCCGCCACCATCGGGGGCCCCGCAGAGCGGCGACGATGCAGGCGGCGATGGCCGTGGCGAGCAGGAGCGAGGCCACCAGGAACTGGCGGTCACCGGGCTGGGTGTGTCCGCCCCGCGGATCGGCCACCAGGAAGAACGCCCCCAGGCCGATCACGATGGTGGCCGAGCCGAGCCACTCCCTCAGGCCGAGGTGATACCGGAACCAGACGGCGAGGATGAGCAACAAGAAGAGCAGTTCGGTGGTCAGCACGGGTTGGACCACGCTCAACTGGCCCACGCTGAGGGCCGAGGCCTGCAGTGCGAAGACCACCAGCATCAGGGCGAAGCCGACCAGCCAGATGCCCCGCTTGAGAGCATGCGCCATGAGTCCCCATCGCATAGTGGTCGACTCCGGGGCGTCCTCCACGCCGATCCGTTGAAGGACCGAGGTGAGGGCGTTCACGAACGCAGCACTGGCTGCCAGGACGTAGGCCACGGCCACCGTTGTACTCCGAAATCGGGCGGCGTGCGCAGGATACGGGTTCTCAGCGCGCTTTGGTCCCGGCGAGGCGGGCGAGGCGGGCCGGCCGGACGGGCGGGGCGGGGCCGGGCAGGCGGGGTGATCGGGCGCGAGCCGGCCCGGGCCCGGCCAGGGCCCGGCGAACAGTCAGTTGCTAGTGGCGGCCGGCTCGGCTCTCGGCGTGGGTCTGCTCGGCGTTGACGGCCCCGGCGGCTCCGGCCTCCATGAACGACCGCCACGCCCGGTAGCCACCGATCAGGTCGGTGGCCTGCCGGTAGCCCAGCTGGTGGAGCGAGGCTGCGGCCAACGAGGACGCGTAGCCCTCGGAGCACACGACCACCACCGGCCGGTCGAATCCGGTGGCCTCCGGCAGGCGGTGGCCACCGTGGGGGTCGAGGCGCCACTCGAGCACGTTGCGTTCGATGACCAGGGCACCGGGGAGCTCTCCCTCGTCCGAGCGCTGGGCCGCCGGCCGGATGTCGACCACCAGGCCGCCCGCCGACACGACATCGGCCAGTTCCTCGGGTCGGGTCCGATCGATGTGCCGACGAGCGCGTCTGACCAGATCGTCGGCGGACCGGCTCACGAGGGGTCGTGCTCGCTGGTGGTGTCGAAGGGGCCCACCGGGGTCAGCTCCTCGGTGCGGACCGGGGCGAGGCCCCCGTCCTCGTCGAGTCGGTAGTAGGTCATGGTGGTCAGTCGTGGACCGTAGACGTGGACGCTGATCGCCTGCTCGTCCCGATCGTTGGTGAGGTCGTGCACGTAGCGGGATCCGAACCGTCGGTGTTCACCGGCGGAGATGTGGTGGGTGCCGATGGCTGTCATTCCCTGGGGTGTGGATCGGACGGTCGTCTCGGTGAGGGAGCCGGCCGCCACCACCACGGCGCCGCTGGAGTGCCCGTGGTCGTGGAGCTCGATCGCCCCTCCGGCCGGCCATCCGATGGCCCAGGCCTCGAAGAGGTCGGTGACCGCCAACAGGACCCAGGCCCGTTCGGTCAACCCCTGCAGCTCAGGGATGGCGGTGGCCGACACGGCGAATCCCTCGGCGATGGCCAGAAGGTCCACGCGCCGGCGGGGGAGGGGGGGCACCGGTCCGGCCGGGTGTCCCACGGCGCGTTGGGGGGACGAGGCGGGAACGTGCGATGAGGCCGGACCGGTGCTGGCGGGTGCCATGCCGCCACAGTAAATGGTTAAACCTGACTAATCAAGTCAGAGTTATATGGTTAAGGCGCATCGACCGTTCCAGTGCCGTCGTCCAGCCCGCCCGACCCCGCCCCGTCGGGGGTGTCGGTGTCCCCGTCCAGGCCGACCTCGGGCATGTGCAGGCCGAGGGAGTAGCCGGCCAGATAGATGTCGGCCTCGTGACGGCGGGGAAAGCGCTGCTCGAGCTGGCGGAAGCGAGGGGAGTGGTTGGGCTCGATCAGGTGGGCCAGCTCGTGCACGATCACCGCGTCCAGCACCCACTCCGGCGCCACCCGGAGACGCTCGGAGATCCGGATCTCGCGGGTGAGCATGGTGCACGAGCCCCAACGCTTCTTCTGCGTGGTGGACCACCGGATCGACGACGGGGTGACACCGTCGAGGTACCGGAGGCCGAGGGCCACCGCGCGCTGCTCGAGCAGTTCGTCCGAAGCGTGCAGGTGGGGACGGTGGCGGGCCACACGGCGGGACAACTCGTCGACCATCTGGTCGAGCTCGGCACCACGCAGGTGGGCGGGGACCACCACCACGATGCGGTCGCCCTCCCAGTGGGCGGCGGCGGTCTTCTTCCGACGCTTGGAGACGCGAACCTCGACGTGCGGGTGGAACAGGGTGGGGTGTTGGGTGGCGGTGCTCATGGCGGGCACGGTACGGCGGGGATGTGACGGCTTCGGAGACATGGCGGCACCTTGTGTCTAGCCGAGGACGGGCAGTCGGGAACAGGCAGTCGGCTCGGGCCCACCACCGCAGGCCTCCACGCCGGCCGGACCTGGCGATCGGAGGCCATGACCGGCCCGGCCGGAGAGGGCAGGCCGCTATTCGGGTTGCGGACGGCGACCATACGGAGCGGGTGCCCCGGCCTCGGAGACATCCTCGGGCTTCTCGTCTGATGCGGGGCGGAGGGTGCGCCAGGCCGCCGCCCCGAGGATGCCGCCGACGATGGGGAAGACGATGAACACCCACAGCTGGCTCAGGGCCCAACTCCCCTGGAACACCGCGGTCGACAGGCTGCGGGCCGGGTTCACCGAGGTGTTGTCGATGGGGATGGAGATGAGGTGGATCACCGTCAGGGTGAGGCCGATCGTGACGCCGGTCAGGCCGACCGGCATGGAGAGCCGGCTGGTGGAGGCGATGATGAACACGAAGACGGCGGTGAAGAGCACCTCGGCCAGCATGACCGCCCCCAGTTTGAATCCACCCGGCGAGTGGACCCCGTACCCGTTGGAGGCGAATCCGGTGGTCTTGGCGCTGAACTGGATGACGCTGGACTTGGCGATGATGAAGATCACCAGGCCGCCGAGCAGGCCGCCGACGATCTGGCCGACGATGTAGAAGGGGAGCTCCCTGGTCTTGGTCTTGCCGATGACCCACAGGCCGAGGGTGACAGCCGGGTTGATGTGGCACCCCGAGATCGAGCCGATGGCGTAGGCCGCCACCAGCAGGCTCAGTCCGAAGGCGAGGGCCACGCCCAGGATGCCGACCGATCCCCTTGGGAAGAAGTTGCCGGTGGCGAGCACCGCGGTCCCGGGACCTCCGACGATCAGGATCATCGTGCCGATCGCCTCGGCGATGCCGATTCTCACGCGGTTGTCCATGGCTGGTCCTTTCGATCGGCGGCGACGGTCGACGTGGTCCTGTGCGCCGTACGCCGACTGCGGGCGTCCCGCGACTCCCGGGCCGCCGGGAAAAGCTTAGGCATGCGCCCGTGCGGATCACGGGGATGAGGGGCGCGAATGGGAGTTCGGGGACCCCGACGGTACGATGGAGAGGTGCATCGCTACTTCACACCCCGGTGCATCGGGATGCATGTCACACTGCTGATCCTGTTGCCGGTGTTCGCCTGGCTCACCTGGTGGCAGTTGAGCAGGGCACTGGCCGGCAACACGCTGAGCTGGGCCTATACCTTCGAGTGGCCGTTGTTCGCCGGCTACGCGCTCTACGTCTGGTGGCAGCTGATCCATGATCAGCCGACCGCCGTCACCGGACGCAACCCCGCCCCTGCAGGTGCGGAGAAGGCGTCCGAGGTCGGGCACGGCCAGCCCGGTTGGGCCCTCAGCGGAGGTCACCGCAAGAGCGTGGCCATCGCCGCATCCACCACCATCGACGAGGAGCAGGGCGGACGCGGCGAGCGCTTCACCCCCCAGACGCCCGAAGAGGCGGCCGCACTGGCCGAGTACAACCGCTACCTGGCCGAACTCAACGCGGCCGACACCGCGCCCCACTCGAGGTGACTCCGTGCACGGCGCGCTGATCCGGTATCGGGTGATGGCCTTCATCGTGGGTACCGCGCTGATCGTGCTGGTGTTCGTGGCCATTCCCCTGCGGTACTGGGCAGGGAAGAAGGGGGTGGCCGTGGTGGTGGCCCCGATCCACGGATACCTCTACATCATCTACCTGATCGCCGCAGCCGACCTGGCCAGGCGCGCCCACTGGAAGCTCGGACGAATCATCCTGGTGGTGGCCGCAGGGTTCGTGCCCTTCCTGGCCTTCATCGTCGAGCACCGGGTGAACCAGCAGATGAAGGCCGAGTGGGCCGCCGAGCCGCCCGAGGAGCCTGTGGTGACCCGGGTCGAGGAGTAGCTCGCCGGGTCCCACAAGGAGCCGGCGCCCCTTGCTGTCGACGAGTTCCAGGGTCCGCCGGTGCCTGCACCCGCCGGAGCCTGCGGTCCGCGGGACGGTCAGTCGAAGATCCGGTGCAGTCGGGTCAGGGTCATCGCCTTGATGCGCCAGCCGTCGGCGGTCTTCTCGTAGGTCTCGTGGTAGTGCCCGAATCCGTGCAGGTGCCTGAAGGGGCCGCCGGGCGACCACCACAGCCTGTCCTCCATCGCCCACACCCCGTTGGCCGTGGTCGCCGAGGTGATCTCCACCTCGGCGGTGTGGCCATGGTGCACCGTGGTGGCCTCCTCGATGTGCTCTCGGAGCACCCGGACGAACTCATGCGCGCCCTGGGTGACCGCACCGCCTTCGCCGGTCATGTCGACGAGGACATCGTCGGTGAAGACGGCGGCCAGGCCCTCCCAGCTCTTGGTGTCCATGAGGCGGAAGTAGCGGGCCTTGAGCTGTTTGATGACCTCGATCTCCTCCGAGCCGGTCACCGATGACGGTACTCAGCGGGCGCCGCGCAGCAGGGCACCCGGACGGGTGCCGGTCTCCTTGCCATCGGCGAAGGTGGTCACCCCGGACTTGATGGTCTGGACGTAGCCGGTGGCGTCCTGGAGGATCCGGCTCCCCCCGGCGGGGAGGTCGGCGACCACAGTCGGATTGCCCATCTGCAGGTTCTCGTAGTCGATGAGGTTGAGGTCGGCCACCGCACCCAGCTCGACCGTGCCCCGGTCGCCGAGCCCGTACAGGCGGGCGGTGTCGTGGGTCTGCTTCTTGACCACCCACTCGAGGGGCAGGCGCTCGCCCCGTGTCCGGTCCCGCGTCCAGTGGGTGATCATGAAGGTGGGCTGCGACGCGTCGCAGATGACCCCACAGTGGGCGCCCCCGTCCCCCAGGCCGGAAGCGGCGCGGGGGTGGAGGAGCATCTCGCGGGCGGGCTCGAGGTCTCCGTTCGAGTAGTTCAGGATGGGGACGTAGAGCAGCCCCCGTCCGTCCTCTTCGAGCATGGCGTCATAGGCCACCGACAGGGCGGTGCGGCCGGAGGCGGCGGCGATGGCGGTGAGGGATCGTTCGGGCCCGGGCTCGTACTCGGGGGGGCTGCCCAGGGTGTACGTGGTCCGGAAGGCCTTGTCCATGCGGTCCCGTGTGGCCTCGTCGGGCTCCCACGACTCGATGGAGTGTCGGACCTCGGCGGAACGCAGCGCGTCGACCAGATCGTCCTGCGAGAGCTGCTTGGCCTTCAGTGCCTGGTAGGCGGGGACCTGGTCGAACAGGGAGTAGGTGGTGAAGTGGCCGCTGAGCAGCCCGAAGCCGCGACCGGCCACCTGGGGCCAGAGGTCGGCACCCTCGGCCACGGCGCGGAGCGACTCGTCCATCAACTCGCGCCACAGGTCGGGATCGTCGTCCACCTGCACCATGGCGAAGGTGATCGGGCGATGGATGGCAGCCGACAGTCGGCGCATCCAGTCGATCTCCTTCTTGGGGGCGATGATGTCCTCGCCCGCCGTGCCGGCCGGAGCCAACTCGAAGATGCCGGTGCCGAGCTCGCCCAGTGCACTGCCGATACCGAACAGCTCGTCCTCGGCGGCGTAGGTCCCCGGGACGGGTTCACCGTCGATGGCCAGGTGGGCGAGGGTCCGCGACGTCGAGAACCCCAGAGCGCCGGCGACAATGGCCTCCTTGACCACCTGCTTCATGGCGGCGATGTCCTCCGGCGTGGCCGCCTCGTTGCGGGCCCCGCGCTCGCCCATCACGTAGGCACGCACCGCTCCGTGGGCGATCTGCGTGCCCACGTCCATCGTCCACTTGCACTGGTCGAGGACGTCGAGGTACTCGGGGAAGGTCTCCCATCCCCACTGCATCCCCTCGGCCAGCGCCGTACCGGGGATGTCCTCCACGCCCTCCATCAGGCCGATCAGCCAGTCGTGCCGGTCGCGACGGGCCGGGGCGAACCCGACACCGCAGTTGCCGGTCACCACGGTGGTGACACCGTGGCTGCTGCTCGGAGCCAGCACCTCGTCCCAGGTGGCCTGACCGTCGTAGTGGGTGTGGATGTCCACCCACCCGGGGGTGACCAGCAGGCCGTCGGCATCGACGGTGCGGGTGGCGGGCTCATCGGCGAACGACCCGACGCCGGTGATCACCCCCCGGTCCACGGTGACGTCAGCGGTGCGCGCCGGTGCTCCGGTGCCATCGATGACCGTTCCCCCTCGGATGACGAGGTCATGCATGATCGGGTCCCCCTTTGGATGCAGTGCACCGATGCTGGCACGGCCCGTGCCTCAGCGCAACGCGGTGACGGTCTCGGAGGCGCCGTGTTCGTGCCGCGGCACGGTGCCGTCAGGCCGGAGGGATCGAGTAGGTGACCTGGGCCTTGGCCACCACGTCGTCGCTCCCGACCGAGTACATGGCCACTTCGGCCACCCCCAGGCGCTTCCCCAACTTGAGGAGGGTGGCCACTGCCTCCACGTCCACCATCTCGGGCTTGCGCAGGAAGTCGATGTGGAGGCTGGTGGTCACCGACAGGGCCACCGGTCCGATCTGGGCCATGATCACGATCCAGGCCGCACAGTCGGCCAGCGCCATCAGCGCCGGCCCGGACACCGTGTTGCCCGGGCGGCTCACCGACTCGTCCACCCGGAAGAGCATCCGGGCCGTCGACGAAGTGACCTCCTCGACCTCGTAGGACGTCCGGGAGCCCGGAAAGGCGCCGTCCAGCAGGCGCTGGAGCTCGTCGACGGTCATCACGGGCGGCGGGCGCGTGGGGTTGAGCATGGTGCCGAGCATGGTAGCGAGGCCCTGACGAAGAACGTCACGATCGGGACCAACCGGCGTCCCGCAGGGCCCGGTCATGCGGACGCGGAGGGCCCGACGCCCGCATCGAACAGCCACACTGGGCTTCCCCGCCGAGCATCCGTGACCCCACCGGTCGCACCCGTCGGACGCCGGATCCGGTCACGGGGACCGCGGCCTGCTCCCGGGTCGGGCAGACTGTGGCCGCAATGGGCACCGACTGTGGCTGCCTGAGGTGGCCGGGTCGGTCACCGTCGCCGATCGAAGGAGGGGCGTTCCAGTGGGGGGAGACCGGGTGGACACAGGACCTGCGGACACAGGACATGCGGACGGCTGGCGCGCCGAGCACCAGGCGGCAGCCGATATCGCCGAGCAGGCGGGGCGCCTCCTCATGGAGCTCAGCGCCCGCACCGGGCCGGGCAAGGACCGGGGCAAGGAGGGCGATCTCCTGGCCCATCAGCTGATCACCGGGTTGATCGCCGAACGGTTCCCCGATGATCGGATCCGCTCGGAGGAGGCCGACCAGTCGACTCCGTTGGGCACGGCGACGGGCAGGGTCTGGATCGTGGATCCGCTCGACGGCACCCGTGAGTTCTCCGAGGGCCGGGACGACTGGGCCGTCCATGTGGCGCTGGCGTACGACGGTGACCCGGTGGTCGGTGCGGTGGCACTCCCCGGTCTCGGTCTGGTGCTCGGGACAGGAGCGCCTCCGCCCGTCGCCCCGGCGGCTGACGTGCCGAGGATGGTGGTGAGCCGGAGCCGGCCACCGGCGTTCGTGCCGGCGGTGGCCGAGCGGCTCGGAGCGGTGACCGTGCCCATGGGCTCCGCCGGAGCCAAGATCGCCGCCGTCATCCGCGGGCAGGCGGAGGTCTACGTCCATTCCGGCGGCCAGTACGAGTGGGACTCGGCCGCACCGGTGGCGGTGGCCCTGGCCTGCGGTCTGCACGCCAGCCGCCTCGACGGCACGCGTCTCCGCTACGCCCAGCCGGACCCGTGGCTACCCGACCTGGTGGTCTGCCATCCGGACCTGGCAGTGGCCGTGACCGAGGCACTCGAGGCATCGGGGGTGTCCGATGTCGCCTGACGCGGCCACGCCGAAGCGCAAGACGCCGGCATCGAAGGGTGGTCCGGTGCATGCTCCCACCGGTCCGTTCAGCCCGATGACCCTCGGTCCGCTCACCCTGAAGAACCGAATGATCAAGTCGGCGACCTTCGAGGGGGCGTCGCCCAAGGGCGTCGTCTCTGACGCGCTGGTCGCCTTCCACCGGCGGGTGGCCGAGGGTGGCGCAGCGATGACCACCGTCGCCTACCTGGCCATCTCGCCCGACGGTCGGACCGATCGGCACTGCGTGGTGCTCGGCGAGGATGCCATCCCGGGACTGCGACGGGTCACCGACGCGGCCCACGCGGGTGGCGCGGCGGCATCCGCCCAGATCGGTCACGCCGGTCCGGTGGCCAACGCCCGCTCCAACCGGGTGCCGTCCCTTGCACCCTCCCGCCGCTTCAGTGCCGGCGGCACGATCGCCCACGCCGTCTCCGATGCGGACATTGCCCGGATCACCGAGGAGTACCGGCGGTCGGCCCAGGTGGCGGTGGAGGCCGGATTCGACTGCATCGAGGTGCATCTCGGCCACAACTATCTCCTCAGCGCGTTCTTGAGTCCGAAGCTCAACCGGAGGAACGACCAGTGGGGGGGCAGCCTGTCCAACCGGGCCCGCTTCCCCCGCCAGGTGGTCGAGGCGGTCAGGGACGCGGTGGGCGACCGGGCCGCGGTGATCGCCAAGGTGAACATGTCCGACGGAGTGCCCGGTGGGTTCTGGCTCGACGAGAGCGTCGAGTTCGCTCGCATGCTCGAGGCGGACGGAGCACTCGATGCGCTGGTGCTCACCGGGGGGAGCTCGCTCTCCAACCCGATGTACCTGTTCCGGGGCGAGGCACCCAGGGCCGAGTTCGCCGCCACCCTCCCCCCGCCGATGCGGCTCGGATTTCGGGCCGTGGGAACTCGGTTCATGCGGGAGTACCCCTTCGAGGAGGCCTACTTCCTTCCCTACGCCCGCCAGTTCCGCCGGGCGCTGTCCATGCCGCTGGTCCTGCTCGGCGGGATCAACCGGCTGGACACGGTCGAGATGGCCCTCGGGGAAGGGTTCGACGGGGTGGCCATGGCCCGTGCCCTGCTGCGCGAGCCCGACCTGGTGGCCCGCTGGGAGCACGGCGAGGTCGCCGAGGGGCTCTGTATCCACTGCAACAAGTGCATGCCCACCATCTACAGCGGCACGCGGTGCGTGCTCGTGCCCGAAGGATCGCCGGACTGAGCCCCGGTTGGGATGGCACTACCAGTTCGAGCGACATCGGCCCGCCCGCCAGTGCCCCAACGACTACGTGTGGGTGGCAGACACCTCGGTGGTGCCCTTGGCCAGGGCGGCCAGGTTGCCCCGCTCCAGCACCAGGCCGGCCACCACCGCACCGGCCACGAAGATGAGCGACGAGAAGAGGAACGCCGTCGTGTAGCTGTGCAGTGCGGCGGCCCTGAGGTTGGCCGGGGTCGCCGCCCGACCCACCATGTAGGCGGTGACGGCACCGGCCGCCAACGTATTGAGGAGGGCGGTGCCGATGGACCCACCGACCTGCTGGCTGGTGTTGAGGGTGGCCGACCCCACGCCGGCGTCGTGGGGAGCCAGGCCCAGCGTCCCGGTGCTGAATGAGGGGGCGAGGCTGAGTCCGAATCCGAATCCCAGCAGGATGAGGTAGGGCAGCACATGGCTCGCGTAGGCAGTGTGGAGCCCGACCATGTGGAGCATGTAGAGCGCCGCCGCGTCCACCAGCAGACCGATGGGCACGATGGCCTTGGGACCGAATCTCGGTAGGAGGAAGCGGTTGGACACCTGGGCCATGGTGGCCAGCGCCGCCACCATGGGCAGGAATCCGAGGCCGGTCTTCACCGGGCTCCAGCCCAGGGTTCCCTGGAGGTAGTAGGTGAGGAACAAGAACACCCCGAAGATCCCGATACTGGCGAACAGCATGGCCAGCATGGATCCTCCCCTGGTCCGGTTGATCACGATGCGGAGCGGGAGGAGGGGGTACTTGGCCCGGGTCTCGAGATAGGCGAACGCACCCAACAGGACCACGCCCAGTATGAGGAACCCGATGGTGAACGGATTGCTCCACGCGGTGGTCTCGGCGTGCGAGAAGCCATAGACGAGGGAGAACAGACCGCCGGTGACCAAGAAGAGCCCGGGGAAGTCCAGCGGATCGTGGTCCGCGGCCCGGTCGTTCTTCAGCCAGAGGAGGGCACCCACGGTGGCGACGGCGGCGAAGGCCAGGTTGACGAAGAGCGTCCACCGCCACGACGCGTAGGACGTGAGAATGCCACCGAGCAGGAGCCCCAAAGCGCCGCCGGCGCCGGCGATCCCGCCGTAGATACCGAACGCCTTCCCCCGCTCAGCGGGATCGCTGAACGTGGTGGTCAAGAGGGCCAGTACCGACGGGGCGAGCAGGGCGCCGAACGCCCCCTGGATGGTGCGGGCGATGACCAGCATGGGGAAGCTCACCGAGGCCCCGCCGATGGCCGAGGCGACGGCGAAGCCGACCAGGCCGATGAGCAGGGCCCGCTTGCGACCGATGATGTCGCCGATCCGGCCGCCCAGCAGGAGCAGGCTTCCGAAGGCCAGGGAGTAGGCGGTCACGATCCACTGGCGGTCGGCATTGGAGAAGTGCAGATCGTGCTGTGCGGTGGGCAGGGCGATGTTGACGATGGTGTTGTCCAGGATCACCATCAACTGGGCGACACCGAGAACGGCGAGGATCCACCACCGCATCTTGTGATTGGACGCCCGGTCGGAGATCCCGTCTCCGTCGCTTCGTGGCAGGGTTTCCGTGGTGCTCATCAGGGCCTCCGTCGATCTCAAGTGGAGTGCAGGCCTCCGCTTGAGGGACTACTATACACATATACGGAGTCTATGGCTCCACTTATGATGGACTGCCCGGGCGAGCGATGAGAGGGATCTCGACATGGAAGCCGTAGGCGATGAGGTGTCCCGCCCGCTGAGGGCCGATGCCGTCCGGAATCGAGAGCGCATCCTGGTGGCTGCGGCGGAAGTCTTCGCCGATCGGGGCCTCGATGCCACGCTCGACGACATCGCCGATCACGCCGGCGTCGGCGTCGGAACGGTGTACCGGCGATTCCCCAACAAGGAGGCCCTGGTCGAGGCCCTCTTCGAGAAGGGGGTCAACGCCATGGTCGAACTCGCCGTGGAGGCGGCCAACGTCGACGACTCGTGGAAAGGATTGGTGTGGTTCCTCGAGCAGGCCACCCAGATGCATGCCGAGGACCTGGGTCTGCGCGACGTGATGCTCCACAGCGCCTATGGACGCGACCGGGTGGCCCAGGCAAAGGACCGCATCATTCCCGTGGTCACCCGCCTGGTCGAGCGGGCCCGGAGCGACGGCCATGTGCGACCCGACTTGGTGACCGCCGACATACCGATCATCGAGCTCATGCTCAGCTCGGTGGCCGAGTACACCAGCGACA
>JADGOG010000198.1 GCA_017883065.1 Acidimicrobiales bacterium
CTGGCCAGCCTCGGAGGGTCGGCCCCGGTCCTGGTGGTCGACGACGGCTCGGAGCGGACGGACCGGGTGGCGTCGGTGTGTGGGAAGCACGGCGCCGCATTGATCACCCGACCCACCAACGGCGGCCCCGCCGCCGCCCGCAACGACGCCCTGGCCGCCGTGACCACCGAGTACGTCGCCTTCGTGGACAGCGACTGCACGGTCACCGAGGGCTGGCTCCACCCGCTGATGCGGTTGTTCCTCGATCCGACCGTCGGCGCTGTGGCTCCCCGGATCCGGCCGGAACAGTCGACGGCGAGCGACGAGGCCTCGGTACTGGACCGCTACTCGGACGCCCGGTCCGCCTTGGACATGGGGTCGGACCCGAGCGAGGTCGGGCCGGGCCGACAGGTCCGCTACGTCCCCACCGCCGCCCTGGTGGTGCGTCGTGCCGCGGTCATCGACGGATTCGACCGGGATCTCCGAGTGGGCGAGGACGTCGACCTGGTGTGGCGCCTCCTGGCCGACGGGTGGCGTGTCCGATTCGAACCTTCGGTCACCGTGCACCATCGAGAGCCGTCGTCATGGGCGGCGCTCCTGGCCCGCCGGTTCCGCTACGGAACGTCGGCGGGACCGCTGGCCGAGCGACATCCGGGCCGACTGGCACCGGTCGAGCTACGGCCAGGGCCGACCGCCGCCGTGGCTGCGCTTCTGCTCCGGCGGCCGCGCACGGCCGCCGTGGTCGTGCTGGCTTCCACGGCCCAGCTCGCATCCACTCTGAGCGGCACGGGGATCCCCGCCCACCGTTCGCTGCTCTGGGGCATGGAGGCAGTGGGCTGGACCTGGGTCGGGATCGGTCGGGCCGCCACCATGCTCGCCGCACCGCTGATGGCCCTGTCCGGCCTCCGGAGCCGGAAGGCGGCGGCCACGATTGCGCTCCTGGTGTTGGCCCCTCCTGCCCTCGAATGGTGGCGCAAGCGACCCGGGTTGGACCCGATGCGATGGGCTGTGGCGTCGATCGCCGACGACATCGCCTACGGAGCCGGAGTGTGGGCGGGATGTCTCTCGTCCCGGTCGTTCGGACCGCTCCTCCCCGATGTCCGGCGGTCCGGCGGCTCGCCGGCGGCGTCGAAGCCCCGACCGGTGCCTGCCGCGCCACCAGGTGCCACTCATTTGGTGTGAGAATGGGCGACGATCCCACCGAGGCTGCGGGCGGCCGGATCACTGACCTGATCGGGGTGGACCGGCCGTGGTCCCACCGGGCGCCCGCGGCAGGAAGCGCACATGGAAACCGACCCAGTCCCCGCGCACAGGCCGACCCTCCACGATGTCATGCCCCCGGGCCGCGGCACCGCGCTCGGTGATGTGGGCGCCGACGAGCGGATGCCCGACGACGGGAGCGCCGCTCGGGGTGCCCGGACCGGGGGGTGGTGGATGTGGGCGGTGGTCATGGTGGGCGTGGCGGCACTGGTGGCCGCGGTCCTCTTCGGGGTCCACGCCCACCGACAAGAGCGGCGCACCGGTGAGGCTCTCGCCTCTGCTCGCACCAGGCTCCACCAGGTCGAGACTCGATTGGGGGCGGCCCGGACCGAGCTCGACGGGCTCTCCACCCGATCGGCTGCCGCCGGCGAGACGCTGGCCGCCACGGAGAACCAGCTCGTGTCGCTGCAGGCCGATCTGTCCCACGACGAAGCCAACGAGTTCTTCAGCGGCGTCAACATCGCCGATCTGGACCAGTGCCTCGCCGGCGTGGAGCGGGCCCTCAATCAGATCTCGCTCAGCGACCCGGGTGGCGCGGCGACCACCCTCTCCGTGGTGTCGGCGAGCTGCACGGCGGCGGAGCCTTCGAACTGATGGCCGAAACCGACCTGCTTCCGGCGCCACACCCGGACGATCGAACGACGCTCACCGGCACGAAGGCGATGGATCCACCCGCCCCCTGGTCCCGAGCCGGGCGGACACGCCGACCGAGCCGACGACACTGGCCGCTCCGGGTGTCGCTGAGCCTGGTGGTCGCGCTGATCGTGGCCGCCGTCGCCTATGACGTGATCACCGTCCAGACGGTGCACCGCACCCAGGCCTCCCTCCGATCCGCCGAGCAGGCCTCCTGGTCCACCGGCAGGGAGCTCGGGGCGGCCCGAGCCCGGTCGACCGCGATATCGACCCTGTTGGCGGCGCGCCAGCAGGCCGAGGCGAGGACCGTGGGGGAGATCGGCTCCACCCAGCAGAACATCACCAGCACCACGCGCACACTCCAACTCCAGAGCCTGGACATCGCCACCCTCCGCACCTGCCTCGCCGGCGTGTCCACGGCCGAGTCCGACGTCGCCGGCAAGGACCTGTCGGGAGCGGTCGCCTCGATCACCACTGCGTCTTCGGCCTGTCGTTCGCTGGACGGCACGGGCACCGGACTCTCCTACGCCTTCGACTTTCCGGATCCCTTCGTCCTGCCGGTGGGCGGTGAGTACTACGCCTTCGCCACCAACTCGGTGGCCGGCAACGTCCAGATCATCCGGTCCTCCGACCTCTCCACCTGGACCACGGTCGGCGACGCCCTGCCCCACCTGGCCGGGTGGGCTCAGCCCGGGGCCACCTGGGGACCATCGGTGCTCCAGCGGGGCAACACCTTCGTCCTGTACTACTCCGCCGTGTTCGGCTCGACCGGGGCGCAGTGCATCTCCGAGGCGGTGGCCACCCAACCCGAGGGCCCCTATCTGGACACCTCGACGGCACCTGTGGCGTGCCAGCTCGACCTGGGCGGATCGATCGATCCCAGCCCGGTGGTCGGTGCGGACGGCCAGCCCTACCTGACCTGGAAGTCCGAGGGTGCCAACGGTCAGCCGCCCACTCTGTGGTCCCAGCAGCTCACACCTGACGGCACCCGGTTGGTGGGCGGCACCGCGTCAGCTCTGCTCACTCCCAACCAGGGTTGGCAGGGCGGCACCATCGAGGGCCCGGACATGGTGGTCGCCAACGGTCGCTACTACCTCTTCTATTCGGCCGACAACTGGAAGACCGCGAACTACGCCATCGGCGTGGCCGACTGCTCCGGACCGCTCGGACCGTGCGCGCAGCCGGTCGGTCCGCCCCTGCTGGGGTCACAGCAGGGCCTGAGCGGACCGGGGGGTCCCTCGGTGTTCGCCGACTCCTCCGGTCGCCTCCATCTCGCCTTCCACGCCTGGCTGCCCGGAAAGACGGGCTATCCCAACAGTCGCCAGCTGTACATCTGGAACCTCTCCTTCACCAACGGGGAGCCGCAGATCAGCCCGTGAGCGGCGTCGGCGACGAGGTGGACACGTCGGTCGTCGGATCACCCCGCTGTTGGCGATGCCGCCACGGTGGTGTCCCGTTGGGGTGTCTGCCCCACGCGGCCTGCCCCCGCGAGCCTCCCACCCGATCGCCCGGGCGGCGGGAGGTCGCGGTCGCCCGCGGCGCCGGCCGAGTGGGTCGCATACACCACTATGATCGTGCCATACAAATCGACCTGACGTTTCGGGTGTATTTGACCCAACTACCGACCCTGCAATGGGGCTGATTTCGGCTTGATTCTGCTCGACAACCATACGATTTTCCATGGTCTTTTCCCTGGTCAACGTCGTATTCCTCCGCCTCTGACCAGACTCATCTCCGACATCGGCTATACTTGGGGAATCGTAGGTTGGAGAGACGCTCAAGTATGGGCACATTCCAGCCAGTCTGCAGAGAGTGGTGTAACCACCACTTTCGGACGCAATAGCGCGTAGACCAGGCCTTC
>JADGOG010000025.1 GCA_017883065.1 Acidimicrobiales bacterium
GCGTGCTCGACGGGGCCACCGAGGCGGCGAGCCACGAGTACGCCGAGACCCTGACCGACCAGTTCCCGGAGGCGACCCCGCCCGGTGGATGGTCGACCAGCAAGGGATCCGAGATCGGCGACCTGTGCGCCTACATCGCCGCCCCTCTGCCGGGTGCGGCCTACAATCTCGCACTGGCCGACGGCACGGTGGCGGTCCAGGGGCTGTGGTCCAACGCCGCCAACGGCGGTACCGGCGGATGTGTGCAGAACGCTCCGATCGACCGCTTCACACCGACCATCTCGTCCCTCTCGCCGACGGTGGCGGCGGTGGGCGCCTCGGTCACCATCACCGGGACCAACCTGTCGGGAGCCACCCAGGTCAAGTTCAACGGCACGCCGGCGTCGGTGACCAGCGACGGAGCGCTCGCAGTGGTGGCGGTGGTGCCGGCCGGACTGACCGGAGGCACCGTCTCGGTGACCACGCCGGACGGCACGGCGACCAGCAGCCAGGTCTTCACCGTGGCCACGCCCACCATCAAGAAGTTCACCGGCGGTGGCGCTGGCCAGCAGGTGACCATCTCGGGGACCAACCTGTCCGGGGCGACCCACGTGGCGTTCAACGGGGTCGCCGCCGTGGTGGTCGCCGACTCGGTATCTACCGTGATCGCGGTGGTGCCCGCCACGGCCACCGCCGGGCCGATCACGGTGCAGACCCCGGGAGGGACGGCCTCGAGCGCGAAGTCCTTCACCCCGGCGCCGGCCATCGCCTCGATCAGCCCGGGGAGCGGGCCGGTGGGCTCGTCGGTGACGGTGGCGGGTACCGGCCTGGCCGGGGCGACCAAGGTGACCATTGCCGGCAAGAAGGCCACCGTGGTGTCGGACACGCCCACCCGGATTGTGATCCTGGTGCCGCCCCGGGCCACCTCCGGGACCGTGCACGTGGTCACCGCCGGGGGTACGGCGATCAGCGCCACGAGCTTCTCGGTGAAGTGACGGCGTCGGATCTCCTTCGGCGTCGCCGACGATCGCCGACGCTCGTGACGGGAGGGGTCGACCCCTTCCCCCACCTGCCAGTCGATCCCTCCCGCGCCCCCGTCGATGGAGGGAGCCTGCCCGTCATGGTCGCCGAATCCTGCGTACGCGGTACGCCGAATTCGGATTCACAGGTGCCGGCGCGGCTCCCCATCCCGAAATCGGGCACCGTCCGGGCAACCGCGCCTCGGATCTCCGCGCCCGCCCGCCGCGGTCAGACCCCCGACAACGACAGGCATCCATCCCGGGCTGCAGACCGCCGCCGATAGGGTGAGCGCGTGAGCCTTTCGGGATCGCCGGGACGCGACGGGGCCGGCGTGTCGGAACATACGTCGACCCCGGCATCCCGACCGGCCCCGACACCCACCCGACTGACCGGGTCGGAGGCGGCGAAGCTCCACGTCACGCTGGCGGCCGGTCTCGCCCTCTGCGCCGGCGCCTTCTGGTTCGAGGTGCGACGGGCGCTGGGGGGCAATGAGCTGAGTTGGGCCTACGTGTTCGAGTGGCCGCTGTTCGCCGCGTTCGCGCTGTACATGTGGTGGCAGACCCTCCACCTGAACCGACGCAAGCAGCGGGCGGCGACCGCGCCGAAGGTGGTGGCACCCGAGCACGTCGAGATGCTGAGGAACTGGCAGCTGCACCTCCAGGAGATGGCCGAGAGCGAGGCCGAAGCCAAGGCCAAGTCGAGAGCCGAGCAAGCCGGCCCCGAGGCCGCCCCGTGACGGCATGACCGGAAGTGCCAAGAGCACCACGGGCCGCGGCACGGTGCCGCTCCATCCGGCGCGGGATCACCCACGGGGGCGCCGATGGCGTTGACGTAGCGGCCCCTACAATCTGGCACCGTGAACCGATGGGCGACGCTGATCGGTGCCGGAAGCAGTGGATCGAAGGGTGCGTGGTAGCGGCATGACCGGGATGGGGCACGCGCTCCAGAACAACGACCCGACCGTGGTGGCTGCCTTCCGTTCGGCCCTCGACCGCCAGTTCCTGGTCATCGTCATCCTCCTGGTCATCTTGGTGCTGGCCTGGAACATCGTCCGCACCATCACCTACCGACGGGCGGCGGCCGTCGGGAGCTTCGAGACGCCAGCTCCGCGGGCGTGGCCCTATCCGGAGCCGACGGCGCGTCGGGTGCTGCGGATCACGTTCGGCATCCTTTGGCTCCTGGACGGGCTCCTCCAGGCCCAGAGCGCCATGCCGCTCGGCCTCCCCGGCACGGTGATCACACCGGCCGCCGGCTCCTCCCCGGGGTGGGTCCAGCACCTGGTCAACGTGGGCACCACCGTCTGGTCGAATCATCCGGTCACCTCGGCGGCGGCCACCGTGTGGATCCAGGTCGGGGTGGGCGTACTCCTCCTGGTCTCCCCCCGGGGCTACTGGTCTCGGGCGGCCGGCGGGGTCAGCGCCGGCTGGGGCCTGGTGGTGTGGATCTTCGGCGAGGCGTTCGGCGGCATCTTCGGACACGGGAGCAGCTGGCTCTTCGGCTCTCCGGGAGCGGCCCTCTTCTACGTCGTCGCGGGCGTCCTGGTGTCGCTGCCGGATCGGGCGTGGGAGGGTCCGAGGCTCGGGCGGAGGCTCCTCGGCGTGACCGGGGTGTTCTTCATCGTGATGGGGATCCTCCAGGCCTGGCCCGGTCGCGGCTTCTGGTCCGGACAGGCCCATGCATCGGCCGCGCCGGGAACCCTCACCTCGATGGTCCAGAGCATGTCCCAGGTCTCCCAACCGTCGCTCCTCTCCTCGTGGGTGCGGTGGTTCGCCTCGGTGGATGCGGCCCACGGCTGGGCGGTCAACCTGGTGGCGGTGATCGGCCTGACCGGCATCGGCGCCTGCTTCGTCAGCGGGGACCGCCGGTTGGTCCGGTTCGGCGTCGTGGCCGGTCTGGTGGTGTGCCTGGCCGACTGGGTGCTCGTCCAGGACTTCGGGTTCTTCGGTGGCATGGGCACCGACCCCAACTCGATGATTCCGTTGGCCGCGGTGTTCACCGCCGGCTACCTGGCCATGGTCCGGCTGCCTGTCCGCTCGGAAGCGCCGGCGACCGCCGCGGCGACCGCTCCGACCACCGTGCTGGAGCGACTGGCCCCGTCGTACCTGCTGCGGACCCTGGCCGCCATCGGCGCCGTGGGCGTGGTCCTGGTGGGAGCAGCACCGATGGCGCTGGCCGCCACCGACCCGAACGCCGATGCCATCATCACCCAGGCCAACAACGGATCTCCGAATCTGGTCGACCTGCCGGCGGCACCGTTCACCCTGACCGACCAGACCGGTCGCCCTGCTTCGCTGTCGTCGTTCGCCGGCCACACCGTGGTGCTCACCTTCCTCGACCCGGTGTGCACGTCGGACTGCCCGCTCATCGCCCAGGAGCTGCGCCTCACCGACGAGATGCTGGGCGCCTCGTCGGCAGACGTCGAGCTGGTGGCGGTGGTCAACAACCCGCTGTACACGACGACGGCCATGACTGCGGCCTTTGACCGGCAGGAGGGTCTCGACCACCTGGCCAACTGGAACTTCCTGACCGGGTCGCTCTCCCAGCTGCACAGGGTGTGGAACGACTACGGGGTGCAGACCCAGGTGACCCCGGCCGGGGCGATGATCGCCCACAGTGACATCGTCTACGTGATCGACCCGCGGGGACACACCCGGGTGATCCTCAACGCCGACCCGGGGGGCGGCAGCACGGCGGACCAGTCATCGTTCTCCGGGGTGCTCGCCGGCCAAGTGCAACGCGTCTCCAAGTCGTGACCGTGCGACAGGGGCGCCGGCCCGACCGCCGGAGAGCCCGGAGCCGGGAGGCGCAGCCGCGTGCTCGCTCGGTCCGACGCCGGGCACTCGCCACTGGCGTCCTGGCGTTGTCCGCCGGGGCCCTGGCCGCGTGTTCGTCGTCGGCCAGCCCCGGCCCTCCGTCCCTGGCTGCCGTCGGCGGCATCGGCTCGGTGCCGCCGATCCCGTTGACCAGCTCATTGGCCGGCCCGACCTCCACATGGACCACGATCGCCCTGGGTCACCTCGACGATCCGGTCAATACGTTCTGGCAGCTCTTCGTGTTGCCGAGCGGGTCGACCCGGTGGGAACTGTCCACGCCCCCCGGCGTGGCCTCCAACGGGGGACTGGTGGCCTCGGTCGCCGCCGGCACCGTCCTGGCCGGATTCGAGCCGTCCCAGGACCTGCTGTTTTCACCGCTGGCCCAGAGCACGGACCAGGGGGCCAGCTGGTCAGCCGGGCTGCTGCCCTCCGGCCTGGCCCCGGTACCGGACTCCCTGGTCACGACCGGCGCAGGTCCGGCGGTCGCTCTTCTGCGGTCCGACGGGGGCACCGTGGCGTCCACGAACGGGGACCTGTCGACCTGGAAGACGGTGGTCACCGAGCGAGCACTGGCCGGCCTTCCGGCCACATCGAGCTGCTCGGTCCGGCGACTCACCGCCGTCGTCGCTGGCAGCGGACCGACCACCGCCTCGGTGGGAGCGGTGTGTGCCCGAGGAGGTCGTGCGGGGATCTTCCGGCGAACAGGTGCCCTGTGGCCCTCGGTGGGACCGGTCCTGCCCGATGACCCGAACGGGCCGACCGAGGTGATCCGCCTGGTCGCCACCTCGGCCGGCACCGCCGCACTGGTGAGCGCCGGCTCGGGCACCACCTCCTCGCTGCACGCTCTGTGGAGCAGCGATGGCATGACGACCTGGACAGTGTCGGCCGGTCTCCCGTTCACGGGTTCCACGCTCGCCTCGACCGGGGTCACCGCCGACGGCGGCTTCGTGATCGCCACCTCCAGCGCCTCCAGTGGCACCAGCGCCTCCAGCGGCCGTGGCGGACCAGCCCGGGCGGCGACGATCGACCCGTCGGTCACCGCCTGGCGGACGCTGACCCGCCCGCCGTCTGGCACCACGGCCGTGGTGGCCACCCCGACCGGCTCCTTCGACGCGCTGCTCGTTCGCAACTCCACCTTGACGGTGGACACCCTCGGTGCCAGCGGGTGGACCCGCACCCAGACCTTGGGTGTCCCCATCCAGTACGGCTCCTCCGGCTGAGCGGGTTGGTCCAGCGGGCGCCGGTCGCGCCCATCACCTGTGGGGCACGGGCGGCGGCCCCCACGCCGCTCGTCCACCCCTGACCACGATAGGGTCGGCCCACTCGCTCGTCCCCGGTGATCCGAGGAGCCTGGCCGTGCACTACATCACTGACAACTGGTCGTACGACCCCTTTCTTCTCATCGTGGCCGCGGTTGTCTTCGCCCATGAGGTCGGCTTGGCCCGGCTGCGAAAGCGCTCGCGTCCATCACGCACCCGCCGCCGGCGAATGCACGCGCTCGCCTTCTACGGTGGCCTCGGCCTCTTGCTGCTGGCGGTCGAGTCACCCATCGACTATTGGGCCGGCGACTACTTCTTCGTCCACATGCTCGAGCACCTGCTGATCGGCTTCTACGCCCCGATCCTGATCGTCTTCGGGGCGCCATGGATCCCGCTGATGTTCGCCCTGCCGGTCGGTCCCCGTCGCAGCGTGGGCCGCTTCTTCATGCTGGGGGCGTGGTCGCGGACGTTGCGCAGCATCGGCCGGGTGACGTTGAGCCCGTGGTTCGCCCTGATCTCCTTCAACGTGGTCATGGTGGTCTGGCACTTCCCCGTCCTGTTCGACCTGGCCGAGACCAACCAGGCCGTCCACATCTGGCTCATGCACGGCAGCCTCTTCGTCACCGGCATCCTGTTCTGGCTCCAGATCATCCCCTCGCACCCGATGACGCCCAAGGCCAGCCCGGTCTGGCAGGCCGGCGCCATCATCAGCACCAACGTCGTGATGTTCGTCATGGCCATGGCCCTCAGCATCTTCAGTGCCGCCAGTTGGTACCCGGTGTACGCGCACCTTCCGGGGGTGACCCTGTCGCCGTTCGCCGATCAGCAGATCGGGGCGGCCATCCTGTGGGTCTGCGGCGACTTCTGGGCGGTTCCCGCACTGGTCGTGGTGGTCAAGCGGGCCATCGATCAGGAGGGGTCGATCTCCAACGTGCTCGAGCGCTTGGCGCACCGGGGTGGCGACGGCACTCCCCTCGACCTCCGCCCGTCCAAGGCCGACGCGGGGGATCGGGTCTGACCCTCAGCGATCCGGCCTCGGTCGCAGACCGAGGCACATCGATCCGAAGGCGGGCAAAGGTACTTGACCGGAGCGGTCACTCCACCTACTGTCACATCACGTTCGGAAATCTTCACAAACTCTTACGGTTTGTGCGGGAATTCGAAACAGCGAGATCCGAAACGGCGATGGGCACGGGCACCCTGTCGGACTGACCGGCTCGCCGAGGGATCAAGGAGCAGTACATGTCATTCGGGGGAAGGGTTTCGGTGGTTCTCGGGCTCCTTGTCGTGGTCATCGGCTTCGCCGTGTGGGGCGTGGTGGGATTCCTGTTGCCTCAACCGCCGACCGTCGACTTCACGTCGGCGCAGACCCCGACCGGCGCCATCGACATGACCGTGCAGACCGTGCCGGCCATCGGCTTCGGGTATCAGCCGGTCTGGGTGTCCTATCTGGTGAAGAACCCCCAGGGCCAGTGGATCCACTCGACCGTCTGGAAGCTTCCCGCCCACACCCGAATCAACGTGACCATCGACCAGTACGACTCGGGTAGCCCACTCCGCAACCAGCAGTGGTGGCGGGTGCAGGGGACGCTCGGCGGACAGGCGACCTACAACGGAAAGCCGCTCTCGGTCTACGACTCGAACACCGGCAACAACGGCATCGGCCACACCTTCACCGTCCCGGCCCTCAACCTCAGCGTTCCTCTGGTCGGCGTGGACGGCAACGCCACCAACACGTGCGGCTCCGCACCGTGCACCACCAACTTCGACCACAACACCATGAAGTTCTCGTTCATGACGCCGGGGGCGGGTACCTACAGTTGGCAGTGCTTCGTACCCTGCGGCGGCGGCTACCTGTTCGGAAACGGGGGACCGATGACCACGCTCGGCTACATGGGTGGCTTCTTGGACGTGGTTGCGTGAGCACGGACAACACCGAGCCGGCCGGTCAGGACGCGCCGGCCGCTCAGGCCGACCAGCCCCGGCACATGTGGCGGATCGTGGCCATCTGGTTCATCCTCGCCGCCATCCTCGACCCGCTCTTCTACTTCCTGGTCGGCCCCCACGTGCCGCCGGGGACCATGACCGACAACGCTTCCGACAACCAGTTCGACTTCAACATCCTGCTGGTCATCGCCGTCCCGGTGCTGATCGCGGTGTGGGTCTACCTGGGGTACTGCATCGTCATGTGGCGTTCCACCCGCAAGGGTGTGCCCGACCCGGTAGGTGGCCCCCAGGCCCGCAGCCATCTGAAGGTCCAGGTCGGCTGGATCGTCACCACCACCATCATGGTGCTGGGCCTGTTCCTCTTCGGCACGGTGCGCCTGATCACCGGCAACGGCTCGGGTGGCGGCGAAGGCCCCAACCCGATCTGGACGCCCACCTCGGCCACCGTCCTCCCCGTCCAGGTCATCGGCCAGCAGTGGAAGTTCACGTACCGGTACCCGACGTTCGGGGGCATGGAGACGTCCCAGCTGATCATCCCCGACCACACCACCATCGCCTTCCACGTGACCTCGCTGGACGTGATCCACAGCTTCTGGGCCTACCAGCTGAGCGTCAAGGCCGACGCCAACCCCCAACAGGACAACGTCGCCTACACCGAGACCAAGGAGACCGGCAACGTGACCGTCCGGTGCAGCGAGCTCTGCGGGATCTGGCACGGGGCGATGTTCAACTACGGCAAGGTGGTGTCCAAGTCCGACTTCGAGACCTGGGCGAAGAAGACCGAGGCGCTCACTGCGGCCAACACCAAGCTGCTGCCCCCGTTCGCATGGACCTACGTGCCCGATGCCAACAACGCGGACGGCGGGTACTACCCCGACAACGTCGACCCCTACAGCAATGCAGAGGTCTACGGAGCCACGCCCGGCAAGCCCACCCCGGTGAACGGTCAATGAGAAAGTTGATGGACGCGCGATGACTCTTGCCGCCGAACGCGAGACCGAGGTGGTCTACCCGGACCCGACCCCTCCCGTCCTGGGCGGGTTCCAGGGGCTTCCGGCCCGACCGGGATGGTTCAGCCAGCACCTCGGCACCGCCGCGATCCTCGCCGTGGGCGGCTACCTCCTCGGCCACTGGATCGGCAATGTGATGACCAGCGGGTACGACAACGTGGCGGCTTCGGGCATCAACGCCGTGCCGGTCACCGCCGGCCTGCTCGGTGGCGTCCTCGGCTGGCTCCTGGGGATCGGCGCCCTCAACTACCCGCTGGCCAAGATGGCCGGCATGGAGCCCCGTCCCGACTACGAGTCGACCAGCTGGACCCGGTACTTCCGCTACACCGCCGATCACAAGGTGGTCGGCATGCAGTACGTCATCGGGGTGCTCGGCTTCCTGTTCACCGGTGGTCTGCTGGCCATGGCCATCCGGACCGAGCTGCTCTCGCCCACCAGCCACCTCTTCGGCCCGGGCACCTACATCTCCATCGTGAGCGAGCACGGCACGGTCATGATGATGATGGCCACCTCGGTCATCGTGGGCCCGCTGGGCAACTGGCTGGTGCCGCTGATGATCGGCGCCCGCCGTACCGCCTTCCCCCGGGTGGAGGCGTTCAGCTTCTGGATCTTCACCGCCGGCTATCTGGTCATCCTGTCGGCCCTCTTCTACGGCGGCTTCCCCACCGGGTGGACCGGGTACGCCCCCCTCCAGACCCAGGCCCCCCAGGGGATGATGTCCTATCTGGTCGGCTTCGCCGTCATCGGCGTGGGCATGATGGCCGCCGGGTTCAACCTGGCCGTGACCATCATCAACTACCGGGCACCGGGCATGACCTGGAGCCGGATCCCGATCTTCGTGTGGTCGATCCTGGCCACGTGCGCCCTGCTCACCCTGGCCACACCGACCCTGGTGGCCGCCGGTCTGTTCGGCATCCTCGACCACACCGCCCAGACCGCCTTCTACGTGACCGAGCACGGAGGAAGCTCCTTCCTCTGGCAGAACCTCTTCTGGTTCTTCGGTCATCCCGAGGTGTACATCATGGCCTTGCCGGGCTTCGGGATCGTGGCCGAGCTGCTGCCGGTCTTCACCCGAAAGCCGCTCTTCGCCTACAAGGTGGCCGCCGCCGGCATGATCGGCGTGGCGCTCCTGTCCTTCTTCGTGTGGCAACACCACCTGTTCCAGAGCGGGATCAATCCGGACATGCGTCCGCTGTTCATGCTGACCACCGAGCTGATCTCGATTCCGACCGGGTTCATCTTCCTGGTGGGGATGGGCACGCTGTACAAGGCCAAGATCAGGTTCGAGGTACCGATGCTCTTCTGCCTGGCCGTCTTCTTCAACTTCCTGATCGGTGGCGTGACCGGCGTGTTCCTCTCCGACGTCCCGGTCAACGTGACCGTGCACGGGAGCTTCTTCGTCCTGGCCCACTTCCACTACACGATCATGGGCGGCCTGATCTTCGCCTTCTTCGGCGGCCTCTACTACTGGCTCCCCAAGATGACCGGCAAGACCATGAACAAGAAGCTGGGCAAGATCCACTTCTGGCTGATGTTCATCTTCTTCAACCTGACCTTCTTCCCCATGTTCCTCATCGGCCTGCTCGGCCAGCCCCGCCGGGTCTTCGAGTACGCCCACAACCTGCAGGCGCTCAACGACTTCGCCTCGGTGAGCTCGTTCGTCCTGGGGGCCTCGTTCCTGGTGTTCGTGGCCAACTTCGTCTGGTCGATCTTCATCAAGCCGACGCCCTCGCCAGCCAACCCGTGGGACTCCCTCGGGCTGGAATGGCAGACGCCGACACCGGTGCCGTACTACAACTTCGCCCGCATCCCGGTCGTGCTGAACGACCCGTACCACTACGGCGAGGAGAACCCTCCCGCCATCGCTGACCTCGGAGACGGGATCCTCGTCGCCGCCGGTGCCTCGTCCCCGGCGAGTGTCGCCGAGGACCCCCGACCGCCTGCCGAATGAGTGGAGAGACCGCGGTGACCGACACAGCCGACAAGCCAGCCCTGTTCACGGAGACTCCCGAGGAGCGCGAGTTCGAGCTACGCGCCGCGGTGGGCTCCTACTGGACCGGTGGGCGCCTCCTGATCGGGATGTACACGTTCTTGTTCGCCTCGCTGGCCTTCGCCTACTTCTACCTGAAGTCGAACAACTCGGGACAGCTCTGGCGTCCCAAGCAGATCACCGCACCCACCGGCATCGGCTGGGCCATCTTCGCCGTCGTGGCCACCTCCGCCCTGTTGGCCATCTACGGCCAGTGGCGGATGCGCAAGGACTCCCTGCTCGACTGGGAGGTCAGCGGGTGGGTCGCCGTGCTCGGGATCCTGGTGGCCGTCGGTCTCCAGGTCTGGCAGCTGACCCAGCTGCCCTTCTTCCCCGGCTCCAGCGGTTACGCCTCGTGCTTCATCGGGTGGGCGGTCATGAACATCATGATGTTGCTGGGTGGCGCCTACTGGCTCGAGACCAACCTGGCCCTGTGCCTCCGCCTGAAGCGCCTCGACGCCGAGGACGGCGACCCGTCCACCTCGTCGGGACCGTCCGCCCAGCTCTTCCGGGCCAACGTCGAGTCCTGCACCTACTTCTTCGGATTCATGGCCGTGGTCAGCGGTCTCTTCTGGGTCTTCTTCTACCTGATCTGACCGCGACGATTGATCATGCGCAACTTGCCCGAGTACGATTATCTCCATCCAGCGACAGCGAGGTCGGTAGGTACGTGAGCATCGCCACAGATGAGTTCATCGGGCCGCAGGTACTGACGCTCGCCATCCCTCTCGGGACGCTGTTCGTCGTCCTGTTGTGGGGATTCTTCCAGCGCCGCACCCACCGGTGACCGGCGGGGCCGAGTCGGACCGGGCCCACGCACCGCACACACCTCGAGCCCAGACGCACGCACCGCAGGCCCCCGAAGCGGACCGGACCGGCCGGTTGGTCCTCTTCGCAGTGGCCCTCGTCCTCCTGGTCGTCTGCCTGGTCCCGCCCGTGGGCACCTGGGCACGGCGCTACGAGTTCGTCGAGGCCATCCAGTTCTCGTTCCTGGCCGTCGTGGTGCCCGCCCTGCTGGTGATCGGCGCACCCTGGCGTCGACTGGGCCTGGCCTCCCGTCACCCCGGACCTTTCGACGACGACGGTGCCCCCGTCGAGGGCGCCCAGTCGTGGAAGGCCGCTGACCGCCTGGCCCACGGGCGACGGCGCCATCCTGAGGCGCTGCGCAGCGTGGCCTTCGCCTGCCTCTACCTGGCCGGAGCCATCCTCTGGCGCATCCCCCCGACCGTGAATGCCCTGACCCGGCACCCCTGGCTGGTGGTGGTGGAAGCGGTGACCCTGGTGGCGGTGGGCACCGGGCTCTGGCTCGAGCTGGTGGAGTCACCTCCCCTCACGCCCCGGCTGTCCAGGCCGAACCGGTTGGCACTGGCTGCCGTGGCGATGTGGACGATCTGGGTGCTGGCCTATCTGGTGGGGCTGTCCCATGCCTCGTGGTACTCGGCCTACGTCCACCATGCCGGGTCCGGCTTCAGCGTGTCGGCCGATCAGCAGCTGACCACGGGGATGATGTGGTTGATCTCGGGATGCGCGTTCGTCCCGGTGGTGTTCTGGAACCTGATCCGGTGGCTGCAGTCCGAGGAGGACCCCGACGAGGAGATGCACCGGATGATCCGCACCGAACGCATCCGGGGCCGGACCGTCGATGGCGGCCAGCGCCCCTCGTGACCGGCGACGCCGTGCGGGCCCCGGTGGGAGCCGCTCAGGTTCCGATCAGGTGGGGGAGGGCGGGCATGTCCGGCATGGGCAGCCGGGCATTCAGGATGCGGTCGGCGGCGAGCACGTAGTTCCGGGCCTGGGTGCGGCCCTTGGCCAGGGCAACCTGTCGCTTGGAGAGGTCGGCCAGCGCGGTGGCGTTGCCCGGGCTGGTAGTGAGGGTCTGGATGTCCTCGATCGCACCCAGTGCATCGGACGTGGCCCACAAGGTGGCCACGTTGACCACCTGCCCGATGTTCTTGCCTGCGGCCGTGCCGGTCCCTTGGACGTTGGACAGGTCGAAGATCGAGCTGCTGGTGAACGAGCAGGCGGACTGGTCGTCGCGCAGCATCGACGGCGTCTCGGCCTTGTTGGATGCGCTCAGGGAGTGCTTCTGCAGTGCCTGGTAGATGGTGAAGGTCTCCGCCACTCCGAAGGAGCAGCCGGCGATGGCGGAGTTGATCTGCTTCATGACGGCGGTCTGATCGGCGGTGTCGGTGGCCACCGTGGTCTTGGAGGGGAGATCCACCAGTACGGAGGCGACGACCACCGCCACCACGGCTCCGGTGGCCAGTACCCAGGCCCGCTTGTACCAGACGGGCTTCACCGGCTCCTGGGCGATGATGCCTTCGAGGGTGAAGGGGTCGCTGGGGACGGAGGTGTCGGTCGGCTCGTCGGTCATGACGGCTTGTCGATCAGGCCGGTCGCCGCCGCCGCGATCCCGCGGGCGAAGGTGTGCATGGTGGCGGGATCGAGGCTGTAGAGGCCCAGTGAGCTCTCGTTGGCGAAGGGGATGGCGTGCAAGGTCAACCTTCCGTTGGAGGTGATGAAGTACATGATGTCGTTGTGGCTCACCACGCGGGTGGAGTTGCTGAGCGCCACCGAGATGCCGTAGCTCTTCCACACGTGGCTGAGGTCGGCCAGCGACCCGGTCAGATAGGTCACGTTGGCCACATGGTCCAGGCCGGTCTGGGACAGGGCGGGAGGGGTCACCGCCAGGGACGTCTCCAGCGGATCGGTGTTGACCACCACGAACTCCACGTCCGCACTGCGGGCACCGAGGAGTTGGTCGGCCTGGATGATCTCGCCGGCGAGCACCGGGCAGATGTCGTTGCACTCGGCGTTGAAGAAGGAGAGCACGACCACCTTCCCGCGGGCGTCGGCGAGCGCCCAGGGAACGCCGGCCCGGGTGTGCAGGGCGATGTCCGGGGCCGCTCCGCCGGTCAGGTGTTGAAGTCCGATCACCGCGGCCGGCGATGCGGGGACATAGGGCCCGCTCGGGGTCTGTGGGGTGGGCGGCGCGGAGTTGCCGGTGCCGGGGAGCGTGGCCAGCGGTGTGGAGATCACCGTCTCCACCCCGGAGTTGCCGACCAGCCGTTCGGCGATCAGGCCCCCGATGCCGAGCACTGCGAACCCGATGATCACCCACAGGAAGAACTTGCGGGGGATGGGCGTCGATCCGGCGCGGAGGGCGGCCTCCCGGTCCACCGGGGCCCGGCCCGAGGCGAACGCTGCCGCCCGGTCGGCCTCCGACATCGCCGTCTGGAGGCCCGTCCCCACAGTGCCCGTACGAACCGAGTCCTCAGGAAGCGTGCCGGAGGAAGGTGTGTCCGACGGAGACGGGGTCTCCGTCATCTGACGCGGGTCATCGGTCACGGGCGGACCGACTTGCCGGTCAGCCGGCTCACCCAGTGGTCGAGTGAGGCCAGCGACAGCGCGCCGAAGGCCACATGGACCACCCGCCCCTGGGCGTCGAGGAAGTAGGTCACCGGCAGGGCGCTCAGCAGATACGAGGTGGCCACGGTGGCGGCGTTGTCGACGCCGACCGGATAGGTGGCCTTCGCCGTGGTCAGCAGCGACCGGGCCAGGGTCGGATCGGTGTCGTTGGAGTCCACGCCCACGATGGCCACCTGCCCGGCAATCTGGGCGGACAGCGCCCCGAAGGCGGACAGCTCGGCCTGGCAGTCCTTGCACCACGAGGCGAAGAAGTTGACCACGGTCGGAGTGCCCCGGGTATCGGTCAATGACACCGTCTGGCCCCCTCCGAGACGGGGGAGGGAGAACGAGGGCGCCACGGTCCCGGCTTCCAGGTGAGCGGGGGCGGTCACCGGATAGGCCACCGCTCGGGCATGGTGCGGCCGGGTCGCCACGAAGACGATGAACCCGACCAGGAAGGCGGCGCCCAGGCCGGCGGCGATCTTCCAGTTGCGCTCGCTGTCGCGTGTGGGCTCGACCGGGGGGTCTGACCGGGGGTGGTCGCCCGGGACCACTGCGGCCTCCTGCTCCCTTGCGGCCTCCTGCCCTCTCGACCCGGGCTCCACTGTGGTCGCCCCCACCTCAGCGATGGATCCCACCGGGGGCGCTCCCGACGGCGTCTCCTGGTGGGGTGAATGTTCGGGCACGGTGTGGGGTGAATCCGAGTCGGTCGGTGGTCGGGACTCTGGGCCCGTGGGTAGGGAGAGCCACGGGAGGAGATTACTCTCCGGGTCGTCTGGATGTTCGTCCCCTCTGGGCCCAACGAAGCGGCGGGACAGCCGCTCCGACCGGGAGTGGTCCCGGCCCGCCCCGGGCGGCAGACTCTCCGTCGTGAGCGTGGGATGAGGGACACCGGACGAACCGCTCCGGACGGGGGGGATCCGGGGTCGACCCGGACGCTCCCCCTGGTGGCGGCGCCGGACAAGTTCCGGGGGACGGCGAGCGCCCGCCAGGCCGCCGACGCCATCGCCAGCGGCGCCTCGCGTGGCGGCTGGTCCTCACGGACCGTCCCGCTCTCCGACGGCGGTGAAGGGCTGCTCGAGGTCCTCGGCGAGGTCGCCGGCCCCGATGCCGTGTGGTCGTCGGTGGAGGTTCGCGGGCCACTCGGGCGCCCGGTGACGGCACCCTGGATGCGGATGGGCACGGTGGCGGTGGTCGAGACGGCCATGGCCTCTGGGCTCGCCCTGGTCGGAGGGGCCTCCGGCAACGACGCCATGGTCGCATCGTCCCGGGGGACCGGCGAACTGATCATGGCCGCCGTCCGCGATCTGAAGGGCCGTCACCGGGACGCTCCGGCCAGAGGCGACTTCCGGTCGGCCCTCGGGCTGGAGGTCGGGTCCGACGGTGACCCGACCCGCGGGACGGTCCTGGTGGGTCTGGGGGGCTCGGCCACCACCGACGGGGGTGCCGGGATGGTGACCGCCATCGAGGAGCACGGTGGTCTGGACGGGGTCGCGCTCATCGGCGCATGCGACGTCGACGTCCTGTTCGTGGATGCCGCCGAGGGGTTCGCCCGCCAGAAGGGTGCGAGCGACGCCGAGGTGGTGGCGCTCCAGGAGCGACTGAGCACGACGGCCGTTCGGTTCGTGGAGCGGTTCGGCGTGGACGTCACGTCGGTGCCCGGGTCGGGAGCCGCCGGAGGGATGGGCGGGGCCCTCGTGGCCCTGGGTGGACAGCTCCGGTCCGGATACCGGGTGGTGGCCGGCCTCACCGGGCTCCCCGACGCGCTCGGGCACACTGCATTGGTGGTCACCGGCGAGGGCGCCTTCGACGCCACCTCGTTCGCCGGCTCGTCGTTTGCGGGCAAGGTGACCGGTTCGGTCCTGTCGGATGCGGCAGCCCTCGGCATCCCGTCGTTGGTGATCGCCGGCAGGGTGGCCGACGGGGCGGCCGGACGGGCCGCAGCGCTCGGAGCGCACGTGGTCTCCCTCGGGGAGGAGTTCGGCGGGGCCCGGGCCATGGCGGAGACGGCCGCATGCATCGAGGAGGCGGTGGTCGGCTTCCTGGATTCGCGCCCGGTGGCCTGAAGACCAGGGTGTGACCGACCGCGGCCGTCCTATTTGAGGATGTTGACGGCGCGGGCCACCACCAGCAAGGCCACGATCAGGGAGATCGACTCCTCGGCCATCATCATGACCTTGGCCCACGGCTTGACCGCCGACACGTCGGTGGGACTGAAGGCGGTGGCGTTGTTGAAGGAGAGGTGGAGGTAGTCGACGAACTTGGGGTACCAGCCTGGCTTCACGAATTGGGCGTTGATCATCTCGGGGAAGACGAACGCCGGATGGGCCACCGGTCCGCGGGCGCGGGCGGCGGCGCCGCCCCTGTCCACATCCCAGTACCAGAGCCCGAAGGCGATCACGTTGGTCAACCAGATGGCCCCGCCGCTGATGAGCAGCTTGTTGGCGTCGGTGGTGAACGGCTGGGTGCTGAGGATGCTGGCGATCAACCGGACGGCGGCGGTGGCGTTGACCGCGGTGATCAGACCGATCAGCGACACGGTGGCGATGCGCAGCCAGCGCACCTCGCGGTCGATGCGGCCCGGGTCGCCGATGATCAGCACGCCCAGGAGCGCGGCCACCACCACCAGGTAGAGCCACCGTGAGTCACCGGCCCGGAGCTCCTTTGGAAGCGCGGCCCTCAGGAATCCGGTGGCCAGGACGGCCAGTGCCATCGGCCACCGGGGCTCACCGACGTCGTCGGCCGCCTTGCCTCGCCAGTACCAGGAGGAGGTGTGCTTGTCCGGTTCGGGCTGGTTCATCCTTACGTGCCTCCGAGGCCGCCTCTGCCACCGTCACTTGCGGGGACGGATCGGTCGTGTGCGATCCGGCTCTGCCCGCATCGGCCGCCGGATGGTGACGGGACGCCGGTTCGGCCGGCCCGAACGTGTGGGCAGCGTACAGCGCCTCACTCCGGGGCAGGTGTCCCGACCAGGGGGGCCCGCGGCATCCGAGGCCTGTTGCCGGCGGAATGGAGCCGGTTCAGCCGGATGGGGAGACAATGGCGGGGCCACCGGACAAGGAGCAGCGACCATGAGCGAATCGACCGGCGGGGACTCCGCCGTCCCGGCCATCACCCTGAACGACGGTCACCACGTCCCCCAACTGGGGTTCGGCGTGTTCCAGATCCCACCGGAGGACACCGCGGAGGTTGCGCTGCGGGCCCTCGAGATCGGGTACCGGCACATCGACACCGCCGAGATGTACCGCAACGAGCGGGGGGTGGGCCTGGCCGTGTCCCGGTCCGGGCTCGACCGCTCGGAGGTCTTCGTCACCAGCAAGCTGAGCAACGCCTTCCACCGACCCGACGACGCCCGGCGGGCGTTCGAGGAGACCCTGGCCGAGCTCGGCTTCGGGTACCTCGATCTCTTCTTGATCCACTGGCCGCTCCCCACCCGCTACGACGGGGACTTCGTGTCGACGTGGCACGTGCTCGAGGAGTTCCGTGCCGCCGGCCTGACCCGGTCCATCGGGGTGTCCAACTTCCATCCGAACCACATCGACCGGCTCCTGGCCGAGTCCGACACCGTGCCGGCGGTCAACCAGGTCGAGGTGCACCCGTACCTCACCCAGGACGAGCTCCGCTCCTACGACGCCGGGCACGGCATCGCCACCGAGGCCTGGTCGCCGATCGCCCGGGGCAGGGTGCTCAGCGACCCGACGGTCGCCGACGTGGCCCGGAGGGTGGGCAAGTCGCCGGCCCAGGTGGTGCTGCGCTGGCACATCCAGCGGGGTGATGTCGTGATCCCCAAGTCGGTGACCCCCTCGCGCATGAAGGAGAACTTCGAGCTGTTCGACTTCCGGCTCGACCCCGGCGACATGGAGGCCATCGACGCCCTCGACCGCGGCGAGCGCACCGGACCGGATCCCGACACCTTCGACTGGATCCCCAGCTGAGGAAGGTGGCCCGCCCGGCGCCCGACCCGCGGAGGTTCAGCGAGCGACCCGGGCCTCCACCATCCTCCGGAAGCCCTCACGCCAGCCGACCCGGCACGGGCCGGTCAGGGTCATGCGTCGGGCGGGGTCCGAGATCATGCCGCGGTGGGAGCCGGGCTGCTCGGTGACCTCCACCCGGGCGGGGAGACCGGTCAATGCGCCCAACTCCGCCGTCCACTCCTGGATGGTGACGACCTCGTCACCGCCCCAATTGACGATGGTGGCGGGCACGGTGGCCGCGGCCAGCAGCGGCTCGACCTGCTCGTTGATGTCGTCCTGGAAGATGGGGGAGTACGGGCACGGGTCGTACCGGGCACTCACCGGTCGACCGGCGAGGATCGAGTCCAGGTTGTAGGCGGGCAGGCCGCCGTTGGGACCGTAGGAGGCGTTCATCCGGGCGATCACCGTGGGCAGGCCGAGGGCCCGGGCGTTCTGGCGGACCACCGCCTCCTCGGCCACCTTGGATACCGCGTAGGTCGGTGCCCACGGGCTGGTGCCCCCGCCCACCGGGTCGCTCTCGACGAAGGCGTGCACCGGGTCGTCGTGGGGTCGATAGACCGACGAGGTGGACATCACCAGGGCCGCCTTGGCCGTTCGGCAGTGGTGCATGACCATGCCCGCCCCCTCGGCGTTGACGGTGATGGCGTAGTCGTAGTCGGTGCCGGGCCCCTGGTAGGCGGCCAGGTGGAGCAGGTAGGTGAAGTCGGTGGGGATGCCCTCGAAGTCCCCGGTGGCCAGGTCGCACGATCGGGTGGTGACACCGAGGGCGTCCACCCGCTCGCGGTCCTCGGGATTGCCGAAGCGGGCGATGCCCCACACCTCGTTCTCCCCGCTCAGGAACTCGGCGATGGGGAAGGCGATCTGCCCGGCCGGCCCGGTGAGGAGGATCTTCTCGTCGCGGAGCACGATCGGTTCGGGATTCGTGGTCGGCCGGGCCGGAGTCGACCGGTCGGCCTAGAGCTGGTCGACGTAGGTGTCGGTGCCCACCACGGTGCGGAAGAACGGTGCCGCCAGCAACATGGTGGCCGTGCCGTCCGCCTCCACCCCGTCGGTGTAGGCCCGCACCCGGTCGAGCGCGGCCTCGGTGTCACCGTTCACGAAGAGGAGCTGGACCAGCCGGTTGACGCTCCCGGCGGGGGACCCCAGGTCCATGGGGACGTCGCGTGGTCCCTCGTCGGGGACGCTCGGGGCCCACGACGAGGCGATCTCGATGTCCGATCCCGCCAGCAGACCGGGGAGGTGGGCGTCGGCCAGCGTCTCGTGTAGCTCGGCGGCGGTTCCCTCGGCCGCGTCCCACCACAGGATGACCAGGCCGTCGTAGCACCGGTCGAGGGCGAGGTCGATGGGGACCGGATCGTCGTCACGGTAGGCCGAGGCCAGGTGGTTGAACATCGAGGTGTGCACGTGGGTGCGCTCGGGGAAGCCCCGTCCGTGGGCGTAGAGGTCGATGACCTGGGGGACCGCCCAGTCCTCGAAGTGGTCCTTGTGGTGGCCCTGCTCGACCCAGTAGATGGCCACGTAGCTGCCGGCGTCGAGCGGTCGGGCGATGATGCTCTCCTCGGGCCAGCGACGGTCCTTCAGTCCCCGCGTGGCCACCCAGCGGCTGCCGGCGAAGAGCCAGGGGCCGACCATGCACCCGGCGTAGAAGTGGTCACGCTCGTACCACCGGTTGTAGGCCCGCTCGAAGCCCTTGTTGGGCTCCACCAGGGTGAGCAGCATGCTGCCCACCTTCACCGGATAGTCATCGATCCCGCCGACCTCGAGCGGATAGTTCATGCCGTCCCCCATTCGCGCTGCATCGGGTGGCATGTATAGCGAGCAGGTGCCGAGGGCGTCAATGCGGTGGCCGTCCCCGTGGCCGGAAGCAGCGGGGATCCAGTCGGCCTGTGGACGCCGGCCTCAGGCCGCCTTCGCCGCGGCGAGGGTGCGCCCCTGCTCCCGAGCGGTGACCTCGGCCCTGGCCCGCAGCTCGACGGCCAGCTCCTTGAACTGGTCGAGGGCGGGATTGACGCCGACCAGGGTGAACTCCTCTTCGACCACCTGGAGGTCGAACTTCCAGACGTCGGCCAGGATCCGGGTCATCCATCCGGTGGCGTGGTCCCACCCCTCGCGGGGGGTGCCGGCCGCGTAGCTGCCGCCCCGGACCACCACCAGCACGGCGGGCTTGCCGGCGGTCGCCGGCTCCACTCCGGCGCCCATGCGCGGATCGGTGACGACGAGGTCGACCCAGGCCTTGAAGTGCTGGGACACGCCGAAGTTGTAGAGGGGGACGGCGAACAGGGCGGCGTCGGCGCCGATGAGCTGGTCCGCCTCCCGGGCGGCGTCGGCCAGGGCGGCGAACTGCTCGGCCGAGCGCTGGTCCTCCGGGGTGAACCCGGCCAGCGCGGCGGTGCCCCAGGTGGTCGCCGGGACGGGCTCGATCCCGACGTGGCGCCGCACCACCGGAGCGGTCGGATGGGCGGCACGGAACTCCTGCTCGACGATGTCGGCGATGGCTCGACTGTGGGAGCCCTCGACGCGGATGCTGGCGTCCAGGCGGTACAGGGTCATGGGTCCTCCGGATACGGTGCTGGCGGCTGGGATGGCTTCGTGATTTCCTACTTACTAGGATTATCCTAGCAGCCAGGTGGCGGCGAGCGATACTACGATGATCGCCGTGGGACCAGAGGACGCAGCACCAGGGGGCGACGCCGCGGCGGAGCACGCCTGCGAGGCCGGCCTGGTCCGGGCCTTCGAATTCCTGGGGAAGCGGTGGAACGGGGTCATCCTGGGCACGCTCAGCTCGGGGCCGGCCGGCTTCGCCGAACTACGGCGCGGGGTGGGGTCGATCACCGACTCGGTGCTGTCGGACCGTCTCACCGAACTTGCCGACGGCGGCCTCATCGAGCGGACGGTCACCGACACCCGGCCCCCGGGGGTCACCTACGCCCTCACCGAGGCCGGCGCCGCCCTGCTCCCGGTCCTCGCCGAGCTCACCCGGTGGGCCGAGCAGAACCTGCCGGTGCGCTGAACCGCCCACGCGCGGTGTGTCGGATGAACCGTCGGCAGCACGCGGTGGGACCCTCGTCAGCGTCGGAGCGGTAAGGCGGGGTGGGGCGGAGCAAGGCGGGGCGGGGGCCCGGGCGGCTCGGCTGCGGCGATGTGTCGTCGGAGATGCGCGTACGGCGTACGCAGGTGCTCGTCGACAACGTCGGTTCCCGACCGGTCAGGCGCCGACCTCGGCCATGGCCACCTCGGCCACGTCGGCCAGACCCTCCTCGGCATCCTGGGCGAACGAGTGCATGACCGTCGACTGTCCCGCGCCGCGCAACCACGAGAACACCGCACCCAGGAAGCAGAGCCCCGCGGCCATCACGAAGGCCAACCGCAGGCCATGGCCGAACGGTCCGGCGATCAGGTTGGGGAAGAAGCTGTGGCCGGTGAGGTAGGAGGCGTGCACGCCGGGCTGGGCCAGCAGGTGGGCACCGAGCAGCTGGTGGATGGGATTGATGCCCAAGAAGGCGGCGAAGAGGCTGCCGATGGGGGAGAGGTGGGAGATGGCCTGGGCCGAGGCCGCCGGGACGCCCTGGCCGGTGAGGCCCGCAAAGAGCGCATGGGGCAGGGTGGCGGCCAATCCCAGGGTGATGATGGTGAAGAAGAAGCCGATGGACAGCACGCTGGCCGAGTTCTGGAAGGTGTTGAGCATGCCGCTGCCTGCCCCCCGCTGGTTGGCCGGGAGGCTGTTCATGACCGCGCTGGTGTTCGGAGCCGCGAACAGGCCCATCGACAGCCCGACCAGGAGGAGGAGGAGGGCGAACAGCGGGTAGGGGAAGTTCATGGGCAGGGCCTGGAGACCGAGCAGGCTGAAGCCGGTGAGCACCAGGCCGGCGGTGGCGAAGGGCCTCGGGCCGTAGCGGTCGGCCAACCTGCCGGCCAGCGGTCCCGAGATGAAGAAGCCGACGGTCAGCGGGATCATGTAGATGCCGGCCCACAGTGGGGTGCGCTCGAAGCTGTAGCCGTGCAGGGGAAGCCAGATCCCCTGGAGCCAGATGATCAACATGAACTGGAGGCCACCCCGGGCCAGGGCCCCCATCAGGCCGGCCAGATTGCCCATGGCGAAGGCCCGGCTCCGGAAGAGCTTGAGCTGGAACATCGGATCGTCCACGTGATGTTCGATGACCACGAAGGCGGTGAGGATGGCGAGCCCGCCGATCAGGCAGGAGAGCACGAAGGGACTGGTCCATCCCATGGTGTGGCCGCCGTAGGGCTGGAGCCCGTAGACGATGCCGGTGAGGATCCCGACCAGACCGACGGCGAAGGCGACGTTGCCGATCCAGTCGATGCTGGCCCGGATGCGTTCACCGTTGTCGTGGAGTCGGAAGTAGGCCCAGGCCGTGCCGAAGATGCCGAAGGGCACCGAGACCAAGAAGACCAGGTGCCACTCGATCGGGGCGAGGAGGCCTCCGAGCAGTAGCCCGAGGAAGGTGCCCCCGATGGCGGCCACACCGTTGATCCCGAGGGCGAAGCCCCGTTCGTCGGCCGGGAAGGCGTCGGTGATGATGGCACTCGAGTTGGCGAAGATGAAGGCGCCGCCCACCCCCTGGCCCACCCGCATGGCGATGATCCACAGCGCGGCGTTGGGGCCGGACATCCAGGTCACCGACAACAGGATCGAGAACACGGTGAAGATGGCGAAACCCAGGGTGTACATCTTCACCCGGCCGAAGATGTCGCCCACCCGCCCGAGGCTGACCACCAGGACCGAGGTGACCAGCAAGAAGCCCATCAGGATCCACAGGAAGTAGGTGGTGTTGCCCGGCGACAGCGGGTCGAGCCTGATGCCGCGGAAGATGTTGGGCAGGGCGATGAGCAGGATCGACGAGTTGATGGTCACCATCAACAGGCCGATGGTGGTGTTGGTCAGCGCCACCCACTTGTACTTGTTCGACTCGACGATCGAGGCCATGCCTGCTCCTTGCGGGTACCGACTCGCTCCGACCCCGGGTGCGGGCCGGAACGACGGCTGCGGTACGGACGTGGTACTTGTTTGTTGCTAACTAACTATACTGGCTCCGTACGGAGCTCGTGCAGGGGGAAGATGATGGTGACGACCGAGGACGAGGACGAGGACAGCGTCGATGCTGTCGAAGAGGCGGCGGGCCTGAGGGTGGCCATCGTCAGGATCCAGCGGCAGCTCCGTGCCCACTCCGGCTCCGACATCACCCCCTCGCAGTCGTCCGCCCTGGCCCGCATCGAGCAGGACGGCCCGGTCCGGCTGGGGGCGCTGGCCGAGCTGGAGGGCACGACGGCGGCGACGATGAGTCGGGTCATCGACAGTCTCGCCGTCCGCAGCCTCATCGAGCGGGTCCCCGACCCTCTGGACGGGCGGGCCAGCCTGGTGCAGCTGAGCCCCGAGGGAGGTGCACTCCTCCATGAGCTCCGTGCCGGATACACCGAGGCGCTTCGGGGGGCGTTGGCCCAGCTGAGTGCCGGGGAGCGACGGGTGGTCCGACAGTCGATCCCGGTGCTGGCCCGGCTCAGCGACCTGCTCCAGTCATCGGATGGCGTCGAGGTCGGCTGACCGCCCGACACCCGGGCCGCCGGACAACTTGTGTGGGACGGATCTCCGCTAAGACTTGAGCCCGACGAGGCGACGGCCCGGCCGACGTGGCCGGCGGTGCGGCCGATGGATCGACCGAGGAGTGAACCATGCGACCGTGGCGCGACCACCTGCCACCCGAGCGCACGTGGAGCGCCGAGGACCTCACCGCGGCAGGGACGTTGGTGCGAGCCTGGACACGCCTGTGGAACGACAGACCCGGGGCCCTCCTGTGGTTGGAGCCGGGCCACGACCGGTGGTGGACCGCCGGGGAGTTCGAGTCGGCCACTCGGAGGGTGGCCGGTCGTCTGCGGACGGCCGGCCTGACCGCCGGGGACCGCGTGGTGTGGTCGACCGGGTCGTCGGTCGCCTCGCTGGTGGCCCACGTCGGGGCACTCCGGGCCGGGCTGGTGGTGGTGCCGGCCAACACCACCTACTCGGAGCGGGAACTGGCGCACATCGTGACCGACGTGCGTCCGACCGCGGCCATCGTCGACCGCGACGACCAGGCGGAGTGGATCCGGCGAGCCGCGGCGGGGCCGCTGGTGATCGTGGGCTCCGAGGTGGATCTCCCCGACGGGGACCCGGGAGCCATCGACGGCGTCGGACCCGACGACCCCGCGCTCATCTGCTTCACGTCGGGGACCACCGGTGCGCCGAAGGGTGCGGTACTGCGCCACCGCAACCTGCTGGCCGCCACCGAAGCGGTGGTCGCGGCCTGGCGCTGGAGCCCGGAGGACCGGCTGGTCCACTGCCTGCCGGTCTTCCACGCCCACGGGCTCGGCGTGGGAGTGTACGGGACGCTGCTGGCCGGTGCGTCGGCGGTGCTGCTCCCCGGGTTCGATCCGACGGCGGTCGTGCAGGCGGCCGCCGACCACCGGGCCACGCTGTTCTTCGGAGTCCCGACCATGTACCACCGACTGGCCGGTACCGGGTTGGCTCCCCGACTGAGCCACCTCCGGCTGTGCGTGTCGGGGTCGGCCCCGCTGTCCCGGGAGCTCCATCACCAGGTCTCCACGGCCATCGGGAGTGCCGTGCTCGAACGGTACGGGATGACCGAGACGCTGATGAACGCGTCCAACCCCTACGACGGCGAGCGACGGGCGGGAACGGTGGGGTTCCCGCTCCCTGGCGTCGACATCCGGTTCGCCACCGACGGGGAGATCCTGCTCCGGGGCCCCAATGTCTTCGACGGGTACTGGGAGCGCCCCGAGGCCAACGACGAGGTGTTCGTGGCCGCCGACGACGGCGGTCGGGACTGGTTCCGGACCGGCGACCTGGGCGAGGACGCCGATGGCTACCTGGTCATCCGCGGGCGGTCGAAGGAGCTGATCATCTCCGGTGGGTTCAACGTCTACCCGGGCGAGGTCGAAGACGTGGTGGCCACCCACCCGGGGGTGGCCGAGGTGGCGGTCACCGGGACACCGTCCGAGGAGTGGGGCGAGGTGGTCACCGCGTGGATCGTGCCCGACGGACCGCCACCCTCCGTCGAGGAGCTGGCCGAGTTCAGCGCCTCGACACTGGCCTCGTACAAGCGGCCCCGGCTGGTCCGGGTGGTCGATGCGCTGCCCCGCAATGCGCTGGGCAAGGTGGTGCGGGGTGAACTCGGCACGTGAGGGGAGCCCCCGACCCTGCCGCCGGTGGGGGTCCGGGTCAGAGAGCGAAGTCCCCGACACCCTGGCGGAGCTTGCGGATGATCCGCATCAGGTGGCGGAGGTCCTGGTCGCTCAGTGCACCGAGACCGAAGGCGACCCCGTTGACGGCCCGGGTGGCCTGCTCGGCCAGGCGGCGGCCCTCGTCGGTGATCTCGGCCAGGGTCGTCCGGCCATCGGTCGGGTGGGGGATGCGCCGCACCAACTGCTGAGCCTCGAGGCGGTCGATGATGTTGGTGACGCTGGTGGGGTGGATCATCAGGCGTTGCCCCATCTTCCCCAAGGGGAGCGAACCCTTCCTGCTGAACAGCAGGAGCACCAGGCCCTCGTAGCGGGCGAAGGTGAGACCGAAGGGACGCAGTGCCCCGTCCACCGCGGCCAGGACCACCTGCTGGGCCCGCATGATCGACGTCGCCGCCGCCATGGCGTCGCTCACGTCGGGGTCCCACCGACCGGACCACTGCGACCGGGCCTCCTCGATGGGGTCGAAATCCAGCGGTTCGGCGGGCACCGGTTGGAGGCTAACCGGTCGGTGACGATCGTCGAATGCACGAGGAACGCGGGCGCGTCCGTGGCTACGCTGGCTCGCGAATCCACGTGACGGCGCTCCTCGACGACCTCGGTCACCCTCTCGGGCTGGACCACCCGCCGGCGCGGGTGGTCTCCTTGGTGCCGTCACTCACCGAGGCCCTGGCTACCACGGTGCCCGACCGCCTGGTCGGGGCCACCGAGTGGTGCTCGCATCCGAAGGATCTCGACGTCCCCCGCGTCCGGGGGACCAAGAACCCCGATCTCCCGGCCATCGGGCGGTTGCGACCCGACCTGGTCGTGGCCAGCCAGGAGGAGAACCGTCGGATCGACGTCGAGCGTCTCCGGGCCGACGGGATCCCGGTGTGGGTGACCGCGGTCGAGTCCGTCGACCAGGCACTCCGGTCGATGCGCCGGCTCTTCGTGGACGTGCTCGAGGTGACCGAGCCCGGGTGGTTGGAGGCCGCCGCCACCGTGTGGGACCGTCCCGCCCAACTCGCTCCGGCCCGGGTGGTGGCCCCGATCTGGCGGGATCCCTGGATGGTGGTCGGCTCCCGCACCTTCAGCGGCGACATGATCGCCCGTCTGGGTCTGGTGCACGTCTTCGCCGACGCCGGCGACCGCTATCCGAAGGTCGATCTGACCGAGATCATGGCGTTCGCACCCGATCTGGTCCTGTTGCCCGACGAGCCCTACCCGTTCGCCCATGACGACGGACCCGAGGCGTTCCCCGACACCCCCACCGCGCTGGTGTCGGGTCGGGACCTCACCTGGTACGGGCCGTCGATGGCCGCGGCCAGGGCGTCCCTCACCGACCGGGTCGTCTCGGCGCTGGCGGTCGGCTGACGGGCTTCAGACGCTCCGGCGGTAGGAGCCGCCCACGTCGAACAGGGCGTCGGTGATCTCGCCGAGCGTGGCGTGGCGCACCGTGGTCATCAGTTCGTCGAAGACGTTGCCTCCACCGAGGGCGGTCCGGCGCAGGGCGTCGAGAGCCGCTTCCCGATCGAGGGCGTGGCGCTCCTGGTAGTCGCGCAGCCGGGTCAGTTGCTGCTGCTTCTCCTCCTCGGTGGATCGGGCCAGTTCGATGGGCTCGTGCGGACCGTCCTGGGTTGGAGCGACGAAGGTGTTGACGCCGACGATGGGAAGGGTGCCGTCGTGCTTCTTGTGCTCGTAGAGCATCGAGTCGTCCTGGATCCGGCCGCGCTGGTAGCCGGTCTCCATGGCCCCGAGCACGCCACCCCGCTCGCTGATCCGGTCCAGCTCGGCCAAGACCGCCTCTTCGAGCAGGTCGGTCAGCTCCTCCACGATGAAGCTGCCCTGGAGGGGGTTCTCGTTCATGGTGAGCCCCCACTCCTTGGTGATGATCATCTGGATGGCCAGCGCCCGCCGGACCGACTCCCGGGTGGGCGTGGTCACCGCCTCGTCGTAGGCGTTGGTGTGCAGGCTGGACGCATTGTCGTAGATGGCACAGAGCGCCTGGAGGGTGGTTCGAATGTCGTTGAAGGCCATCTCCTGGGCGTGCAGCGACCGGCCCGACGTCTGGACGTGGTACTTGAGCTTCTGGGACCGCTCGTCGGCCCCGTAGCGCTCCTTCATGGCGATGGCCCAGATCCGGCGGGCCACCCGACCGATCACCGTGTACTCGGGATCCATGCCGTTGGAGAAGAAGAAGGAGAGGTTGGGGGCGAAGTCGTCGATGGCCATGCCACGGGCGAGGTACGACTCCACGTAGGTGAATCCGTTGGCCAGGGTGAAGGCCAGCTGGGTGATCGGGTTGGCTCCGGCTTCGGCGATGTGATAGCCGGAGATGGACACCGAGTAGAAGTTGCGGACCTGGTGCTCGATGAACCACTCCTGCATGTCGGCCATGACCCCGAGGGAGAACTCGGTGGAGAAGATGCAGGTGTTCTGGCCCTGGTCCTCCTTCAAGATGTCCGCCTGGACCGTGCCCCGGACACACCGGAGCACCTCGGTGGAGAGGGCGTCGACTTCGGCGGCGGTGGGCGCACGCCCGAGCTCCGACTCGAGCCGGTCGATGCGCTGGTCGATGGCGGTGTTGAGGAACATGGCCAGAATGGTCGGTGCCGGCCCGTTGATGGTCATCGACACCGAGGTGGTGGGATCGCAGAGGTCGAACCCGTCGAAGAGGGCCTTCATGTCGTCGAGGGTGGCGATGGAGACACCCGAGGTGCCGATCTTGCCGTAGATGTCCGGCCGCTCGTCCGGATCGAAGCCGTACAGGGTGACCGAGTCGAAGGCGGTGGACAGGCGTGTGGCGGGTTGGCCTTCGGCCAACAGGTGGAACCGTCGGTTGGTGCGGAGTGCGCCACCCTCGCCGGCGAACATGCGGGCCGGGTCCTCGCCCTCCCTCTTGAAGGGGAACACCCCGGCGGTGAAGGGGAAGTGGCCGGGCAGGTGCTCGGATCGCAGCCAACGCACCACCTCGCCGTGCTCGGTGACCCTCGGGAGGGCCACCCGGGGGATCCTGGTCCCCGACAGGGAGGTTCGCCACAACGGGGGCCGGTCCGAGTCCTCATCGGGGGAGTCCTGGCCGGCATCCCCGATGGTCAGTGACGATCGCAGGCCGTCCCAGGTCTCGAGCAGCCGTCGGCCCTCGGGGTCCCGGCCGGCCTCGATCTCGGCAGCCAGACCGCCCAGGGAGCCGGTGTCGACGTGGCGATCGGCACCCAGGGCGATCACCGCTTCGATCTGCTCGACCCGCCGCGCCTCGTCGGCCAGGCGCACGGTGGTGCGGTGGTAGTCCCGGATCGAGTCGGCGATCTCGGAGAGGTAGTGCCGCCGGTTGGCCGGGACGATGGCCGAGGCCCGGGTGGACCGGCGTCCCTCCACCGGGGCGAGTATCCCGTCACCGACCACCAGGCCCCTGGCCCGCAGGTCCCGCTTGAGTCGATGGAACAGCGCGGTGGTCCCGTCGTCGTTGAACCGGGACGCGATGGTGCCGAACACCGGCTCGCTGCCCGGCTCGGTGGGCGTGTCCTGGTGGTCACGGGCCCACTGGCGGCAGACCTGGCGGAAGGCGTCATCGGCGCCACTGCGGTCGAACTTGTTGATGGCCACCACGTCGGCGAGCTCGAGCATGTCGATCTTCTCCAGCTGGGAGGCGGCGCCGTACTCGGGCGTCATCACGTACAACGAGACGTCGGCGATCTCGGTGACGGCGGCGTCGCCCTGGCCGATGCCCGGTGTCTCCACGATGATCAGGTCGAACCCGGCCGCGCCGCACGCGGCCACCACCGAGGGGAGGTGGGCCGGCAGCTCGGATGCGGACCCACGGGTGGCGAGCGATCGGAAGAAGACGGTGGAGGTGTCGATGGCGTTCATCCGGATGCGGTCTCCGAGCAGCGCACCGCCGCCTCGTCGCCGGGTCGGATCGACGGCCAACACGGCGATCGAGAGCTTGTCCTCCTGGTCAAGGCGGAACCGTCGGACCATCTCGTCGGTCAGCGACGACTTGCCCGAACCACCGGTGCCGGTGATGCCCAGCACCGGCACCGGGTGCTGCTCCCATCGGGCGTGGAGGGCATCGGCGGCCTGGGCGTCGACGGTGTCTGACTCGATGCAGGTGATCCACCGGGCCAGGGCACCGACGTCGCCCCCGTGCAGGGAGACCGGGGAGGCAGGGGGCTCGGTGGCCAGGTCTCGATCGCACTCTTCGACCAGGAGGTTGATCATCCGCTCGAGCCCGAGGCGCTGGCCGTCCGCCGGCGAGAAGATCCGCTGCACGCCGTAGGCCTCGAGCTCCTCGATCTCCGCGGGGACGATGACCCCGCCACCCCCGCCGTAGACCTTGATGTCACCCCGTCCCTCGGTCCGCAGCCGGTCGACCAGGTACCGGAAGTACTCCATGTGGCCGCCCTGGTACGAGCTGACGGCGATGCCCTGGACGTCCTCGGCGACGGCCGCTCTGACCACCTCGTCGACGGACCGGTTGTGACCGAGGTGGATCACCTCGGCACCCTGCGACTGCAGGAGCCGCCGCATGATGTTGATGGCGGCGTCGTGCCCGTCGAACAGACTGGCCGCGGTCACGAACCGGACCGGGTGCTGCGGCCGGTAGAGGTCGGTCATGCCGGGACCCGGTGGGACCGGACCGGGGGTGCTGCCATCGCCCGAGATTACTACAACGTCCTACTAAATGTCGACGGGATCGTGGGCGGCCTGGCCGGTCATCCGGAGGGACGGGGGCCGACCGGTCACGGTGCCGGGGGTCGCTGACCGAGGGCGCCGATGGGAGGCCCGACCACTCGATCCGTTGTGCATTCGTAACTGCCATGTTACGGTAACCGTTGTGTTACCAAAGTGGAAGAGGGCAGTCCTGAGCACGTGGCCCTTCGAAGCGGGGGAGTGGAGCTCGTACCGTTCCCACGGTCTCGGGCGGATGGTCGAGGGGAAGCGGTGACCCGGTGACCCGGGCAGCCGACGCCGGTGATCCCTTC
>JADGOG010000104.1 GCA_017883065.1 Acidimicrobiales bacterium
TGGCGCCTGCGATTGGCGCCATTGCGCGGCTGACCGGACGAAAGAACTGCACTCACTGATTCCAACTCTCCGTGGCGAATTGTCGGCAAGCCGGCGTGGGCCTGCGTCGTAGTGACGTGCACGGGGTCGGCGGATCCCGTCCGACCTCTCTGCAACGCAGAAGCCGCGTCCGAACGTGGCAGGCACCGTTCTTGAGTCGTGCAATGTGCCGCCTCTGACACCGACCGATAGTCGAGACATCCGGCGGCAGTTCCCGGTCGCCGAGGGTGAGAGCATCCTGGCCGATCTCGGCCCCTGCGGGCCTTTCACCGCTGGGGACCTCTGGGCGCACCAGCCTTCCGACGATTGGTGACAGGTGCTGCGACGTCCCCGAGGAGCTCGGGACCTTCGGCCCTACGAATGATCATGCAACGCCGTTAGCTTGACGTGAACGACTACTCCGATGGACGGGGCTGGTCGACCGAGAAACGAGAACACCAGATGCGCCGCAAGACCTTCGATGCAATTCTGACCACCGTTGGGGCTGTACTCACGGTGTTCCTTGTCGTGGCCGGAGGGCTCGGCATGTGGGCCTACAGCTTCGCCAATTCCAATGTCCACAACCAACTCGCACAGCAACAGATCACCTTTCCGTCCAAGGCGGCGTTTGCTGCCGCCAAGCCTGGGACCGAGATCACTCCGGGGATGCTTCCGTACTTGCAGCAGTACGCGGGCCAACCACTGGTCACCGGTGGACAGGCAGAGGCCTACGCCGATCACTTCATTGGCGTGCACCTGCAGACGATCGGTGGGGGCCTGAGCTATTCCCAACTCTCCGCCAAGGCCATGGCCCTACCCAAGGGCTCCGCTGCCTACACCGCGGCTGAGGCCAAGGTGCAGACGGTCTTCCAGGGAACGACCCTTCGCGGCCTGTTGTTGGAGGCCTACGCGTTCTGGAAGATGGGCCAGATCGCTCTGTGGGCAGCAATCGCTTGCTTCGTCGCTGCCGGAGTAATGCTCGTACTGTCCATCCTCGGGTATCTCCACTTGCGGAAAGTGCCGGATACAGAGGAGCTCTAGATAGTGCCCTGAGGATGATCGATCGGATTGACGACATCGGTTGGATTCCCGCTCGGCTTGCCGAGCCGCAGTCGAAGCGATCCGTCGCCATCGATCATCCTCAGGATGCCTTACTTGCCGGACCTGGGCTTCCACCTCGATGCTTGACGGAAGCCCCGGCGGAGAGCGCATCCGACCGTCAGAGTGGCATCATCCACGCGGCTCTCACCGGTTCGTGGGACACTCTCGCCCGGTGGCAGGGTCGTTCCGATGTGGAAGGGATCTGAGGGCAACATGAGCGATGTATCGCAAGGTCCAGGTTGGTGGCAGGCGTCGGACGGCAAGTGGTATCCGCCGCAGCCCGGATTTCCTGGTCAGGTGGCTCCGAAGAAGCCGGTCTACAAGCGCGTGTGGTTCTGGCTGCTGGTCGCCCTGGCCTTGATCATCGGCGGTTGCGTCTCCATCCTCAGTCTCGCGGGTGTTGCCATCAACAAGGCTGCGACGACCAAGCACACGGTTGTCTACTCGGTCACCGGTTCTGGCACCGCCGATATCAACTGGGACACATTTGCCTATGGGAACAGCGGCAGTTCGCAAGACAGCGGTGCAGCCCTGCCGTGGACGAAGACCGTGACGGGGTCCGGGTTGTTCAACATCTACAGCGTGACCGCGCAACTCCAGAGTGGAACGTCGGTCACCTGCTCCATCACCGTAGATGGGAAGCAGGTCTCCACCCACACTGCGACGGGTCAGTTCGCGATAGCGGACTGCACAGGAACCGCACCCTGATCGAGGGGATAGCGCCTGACTGCCGATGGACGGGTGATGGATGGGACGCTCCGGGCCACCCGGGTGCTCCTTGTTGGTGAACCTACGTTCGGTGCCGTGCAGTTCGAGGCTTGGCCCGAGGCGGACGACCAGGTCAGTTCACCTGAGGACTCGCCCCACTGACTCCATGACCCGCGTCCGGTAGTACGGGACGGACCCGGTTCATCCTGGATCGTAGTGGGGCTGGTCGTACCGGTAGCCGTGGGTGGGCCCGCTCACCGGCAGGTCGTCCAGCCGCTGGAACGATCCGTTGGCGATCTGACCGATGAGATTGCCACTGGAGAAGGTCGTGATGCGACGAAGGGCGTGGATCGACGACCCGCGGCTCGGACGGGTTCCGGCGCTGCTTCGGGGAGGTCGGCCTTCCCCGACTCGCAACCAAGAGGACACTCGCCACCGCCGAGAGGACAATGGGCTGGGCCTACAGTCTCGCTCCCGGACTGCCTTGCTACGTCGGTGGCTACTTCTGGTGATACGTGCTCGAAGACGCGTTCACGGGCAAAGTACTGCTCTCCGGGAAGCTGGCCTCAGCCGTCCAGGCCGAAGCAACCGCACTCTCCTGACGGCGCTCGTCCTGCACGCAGGATCCTCCGCCGACAGGCCGGCGGAACCAACCACGTCGGGGGCGAAGCGGCAGCGGCCAACGTGCGTGCCGAGCAGATCGCCAGGCGTCGTGGGATACACAAGCAAGTGCTACCAGCCCCGATGTCGACCCCGGTGGTACGGTCCTAGACACCCGGATCGACGAGGCGCAGATCAACGGTTCCGAACCGACGTTGAGCACATTCTCGTCGACGGCAGTCTGCTGGGCGAGGAGGTGATGGTGACGATCCGTCGTGGACTCGGAGTCGGAACAGTGTCACCTGTCACGGTTCGGTTTGCTTTGTTGAAGGCGACGCCGCACCACTCGCTCGGCATCGGGGGGACCTCGAGGGGCATGTACAGGGTCAAGGGGGTATCACCGTGACGCCGCAGTGGCCTCCCGGGTCACCGGATCGCCCACTGACGTTCCCGGTTGACGTCGCCCTCTACCCACCACGGACAGGATGCTCACGAAGCTGCGGGCGGGTCACCGTCCTCGGTCCTTTGACCGGCACGCTGAACAATGACAGGTCCGAAGCCAGTGTCCAGGTGGGCCACAGCAACTAGGAAGCAGATCGGAATCCTCCATGACCACCAATCTCGACGAGATCGCGCCGAACATCTATCGGCTGTCCACGGTCGTGCCCGACATCGGGCCGACCGGGTTCACGTTCAACCAGTTTCTGCTGGACGACGAGGATCCGCTCCTGTTCCACACCGGTCATCGCTCGATGTTCCCGTCGATCTGCGAGGCCATCGAGCGCGTGCTGCCGGTCGATCGGATTCGGTGGATCGGGTTCGGACATGTCGAATCTGACGAGTGTGGCTCCATGAACGAATTCCTAGCTGCTGCTCCACATGCTCAGGTCGCTCAAGGGGCGCTCGGATGCCTGGTCTCGGTGAACGAGATGGCGGACCGGCCTCCGCGACCCTTGGCTGACGGTGAGACCATCGAGTTGGGAGCGATGCGCGTGCGTCACCTTGACACACCCCACGTCCCGCACGGCTGGGACGCCAGAGTCCTCTATGAAGAGACCACGGGGACGTTGCTGTGCGGCGACCTGTTTACCCATCTGGGAGACGGACCGGCCATCACTTCGGATGACATCGTTGAACCATCCATCGAAGCGGAGGAGTTGTTCCGCAGCACCGCTCTCGCCCCCGACACTGCAGCCGTCATGCGTCGGCTCGGAGACATGTCGCCGAAGACCCTGGCCTTGATGCATGGCTCCTCGTTCAGTGGGGACTGCACCAAGGCGCTCTACGACCTCGCTTCGGCATACGAGACGCGATTCCTCCCTCACTCCTGACAAAGTGCGAAGTACCGTCCTCGGAGAGTCGAACCGTCCCACCCACCAGGCAGGCCGGTCATCCCCAGCACGATTGACGGATGCGAGTCATGGAATGCCTGGCGCGCTCCAGACCTGTCAATCTTCGGGCTCGTGCATCGGGGTCAATCCATTGGCCCGGCGGTGCGGATCGAATAGTCGGTCTTGCTCGCGATGGCCCGTACCCCCGGGATCGGACAACGACCACCGCGATCCGAACCCATCCGGAGCCCCAGTCATACTCGCGGATCGGGCTCCATCGGGTGGACACCGTGACGGGGGACCGCAAGAACTAAGCGTGCGTGGCACTGAAGCGGGGCTCACTCAGGGGGCAACGACAGCGCCCCGGGAGGCCTCGACGAGGGCCTCTGACTGCCGCCGGTCGAGAGGCCGGGCCATCAAGTAGCCCTGGCCGTAGTCGCACCCGAGCTCGATCAACCGTTCGAACTGGTCTTGACGCTCGATACCCTCGGCGACGACCTCGAGGCTCAGATTGTGGGCGAGTCCGATGATCGAGGTCACCATGGCCGAGCCGGCGGGCTCGGACACGTTCAGCTGATCGACGAACGACTTGTCGATCTTGAGGACATCGGCCGGAAACCGCTGCAAATGGCTCAGCGAGGAGTATCCGGTACCGAAGTCGTCCACCGAGATCCGGATACCAAGAGCTCGGAGCTCGGTGAGTGCCGAGAGGACCTGCTCCGGGTTCTCCATCAATACGCTCTCGGTGATCTCGAGGATGAGCTGGTCGGGACGGACTCCCGTGAGAGCCAGTGCGGCGCGGACGTTGTCGACAAGGAGATGGGAGACGAGCTGTCGCCTCGAGAGGTTCACGGCAACGGTGAGGGATTCGTCGGTGAGCGCATTCAACGCCGCCAATTGCTCGCAGGCCGCGAACAGTATCCATCGACCTAATGGGACTATGAAGCCCGTCTCCTCGGCGACGGGAACGAAATCGAGGGGTGAAACCAGGCCGATGGTGGGATGGTGCCAGCGAACCAACGCCTCGAAGCCCCGGAGGGTCCTGTCCCCGAGCGAGAAGATCGGTTGGAAGTCGAGGAAGAACTCGGAGCGCTCCAGTGATCCACGGAATCGGCTGGTGAATTCGAGACGCTCGACCAGGCGGGCCCGCATCGATGATTCAAACACCTCGACATGGCTTCTCCGGTTCGACTTGGCCTCGTGCATTGCCGCGTCCGCCTCACTGAACAGCTTCTCGACCGGCGTGGCGGAGTCGGCGAGAGCCACTCCGACGCTGATCGAGATGCCCGCCTGGCTGCCTTCGAACTCAACCGCCTCATGAAGGAACGTGACGATTCGACCAGCGAAGTCCACGGCATCGTCTGGGTTCACTACATCGACCATCAGGATCGCAAACTCGTCTCCACCGATACGCGCCACCGTGTCCTCCGGACGCACGATCGACTCCAACAGGGTGCCCACCTTCACCAGCACGGCGTCGCCGACGTGGTGACCAAGGGTGTCGTTGATGGTCTTGAAGCCGTCGAGATCCCCGAAGCACAGCGCCACCGATCTGCCAGATCGCGTCACCGAGGCCAAGGCTTGCCCCACCCGTTCGGACAGGAGCGCTCGATTGGGAAGGCCGGTCAACTCGTCGTGGAAGGCCATGTGCCGGAGATAGTCCTCATTCTTCTTGAGCTCGAGCGTCTGGCCGTCGATCCGGTCGATCAGCCAGATCATCCGAAGACAGATCACCCCGAACACGGCAATACAGAGACTTGCAATCACCAGGACATTTGCCGACAGGCCGAGGGATGCGGTGAGAACGAGAATGGACGGCGGGATGAATCCAGCCAGGATCACAACGGGCATCCGGTGTCGAACGCTTGCCTCTTCGCCGCTGCCGATGATCTCGCCATCTTCGGCTTCGGAGGATCCTGCGGCGACCGACGGATGGAGAGCTGCCACTCCGATGATCACGTACTCGATGAGGAAGAGGGCGTCGACGGCGTTGCCGGACGTGTACCTGTTCTGCAGGACCAGTAGGTCGTAGATGAAGTCGGCCACGAACATGGTCAACATGGCCACGGCCAGCAGCTTGTGGAATGGCTGTCTCGACTCCCTGAAGAGCAGCGTGCGGCACACGAGGAAGACCAGAGCGATGTCCATCATGGGATAGGCCAGGTTGACCAACATTCCGAAGGTGGTCAACGTCGTGTCATGGACATACGAGTTCATCAAGACATGCCAGGAGATGGCCAAGGCTCCCATCGAGACGATGGCGGCATCGGCATTGTCCTCCCGCCGTACGGAGCGGTTCGGGTTGCGGGTGAGTCTGAGCACGCCGGCGAAGAGAAATGGGTAGCCGGCCAGATACAGCGCGTCTGCGAACGAGGGAAATGGCACACTGAGGTGGAGAACGGCGTCGTAGACGGTCCACGCGTCATCGCCAAGGGTGAAGCAACCGCCTGCCAGGGCCAGGAAGTACCAGCCGAGGCGGTCCTTGGGACGATTGAGGTGGATGCCGACCAGGATGCACACCACCGATGCTGTCCCAAGGGCGGAGTACACAACGGTCTGACCGTTGGCGCTGGGAATTGCGAAATAGGCACCAACGATGCACAGACCGCCGACGAGGACGTACTTCCATGCTGTCGCTCTCAGACCCACACTGCCACCTCGACGTTGCCCTCCCTACCTATCGGCCGGAACCGCTCCAGGGTTGAATGCCGGCAGGCAGATAGCCCCCACGGAAGGCGATCTGGGGCGGCAAGGCGTCGACCGATCGAGGAGTCCGACCATCATGGGTCAGTCCGATCCGTCACCGACGGCACCGCCTGGCACCGCCGTGGCTGTGTCGCTCTCGCCCCGATGGGAGGTTCATGGCTGGCCGCACCTGCAGGCCTGACCTTCCTCGGGTGAGTTTCTCAAAGGGCTGAGGCGCACGGGGGAATCCGGAGAGTCTGGGAGGGCAATTGAACAGAGCCGTCCCTCTCCCGACGGTCAGCACCCCGAGCCGGTCATATCGGGCACGGTGAGCTGACCAGAAGTCGGCCAACTCCGATCGGCTTCGTGGTCCGGCCTTGCACCCATGGATGCGGTCCAGCAGCCAAGGCCCACGACCAAGGCCGACAGTCCACGTCTCGGTGACCGGGTCCGGGATGTGCTTGAGGACGATTCTTAGCGCCACCCGGGCTGGGAGGTCGCCGTCTGGACCTGTCGCCTCGTGTTCCCGACGAACTTGGATTCCCTCACTTGGGGATCAGGGTCAGGCACCGGCCACATGTTTGTCGAGGCGATCTTGGCACTGACCCTCGTCGCCGTCATCAGCACGGGCATCCTGGTGCAGATGCGATTCGGGCGCTAGGCAGTTCGATCCTTCTTGGATTCGTCAGGCCGCCGATCCGAAGAACGGTGCCCGGAAGTTGAAGACACCGCCGTCGGAGGCGATGAGCCAATAGCCGTCGCCGACAGTGTCGTCGACTCCGGCGATGATCGGCGTGTTGAGTGTGCGACTGCCCGTCGAGCCGTAGAACGCGGCACGGAAGGCGAAGACACCTCCGTCGGTGGCGACGAGCCGGTAACCGCTCCCATCGCCCAGGGGAGCAATGCTCACGATCGGTTTGTTGAGAACGATGGCGCCGGTCGATCCGAAGAAGGGCGCGTGGAACGCGAAGACGCCCCCATCGGATGCGACCAGCCAGTACCCTCCGGTGGCGTGGTCGACGGCCATTCCGACGATCGGCTTGTTGAGACGTATCCCCCCGGTCGACCCATAGAACGGTACGCCGAAGGCGAACACGCCTCCGTCGGTAGCCACCATCCAATAGCCCGCCCCGTCCGCACTGCCGACGATCCCGACGATCGGCTTGTTCAGGTGGAGTCCCCCGGTCGAGCCGTGGAACGGGGCATCGAACGCAAAGATCCCACCGTCGGTGGCGACCAACCAGTAGCCGCCGGTGGCGTCATCCACCGCCATTCCTGCGATCGGCTTGTTGAGTCGGGTACCGGTCATCGCCCCGTAGCACTTCGCCCCTCCGAACGTGGCCACGTCGCCGTCGCTGTCGACTTCGTAGTAACCGCTGCCGTCAGGGAGCGCGGCTGCGCCGACCACGGAACCGGAGGGAAGGTGCGACATGCAGTCGGACCTGGTCGGAACTGGCGCCGGTGTGACGGGAGGGGGGACAGGGAAGAGGGCAGGAGGGAGAATGGGGACCGGCAACGGAGGCGTGGTCACCGTAGTCGAGGTGCCCGGAGTGGACTGACCTCCGACCGCGTCGTGCGCAGTGACCGAGTACGAGTAGTTGGTGTCCGGCAGAGCGCTGCTGTCGGTGAACGTGCCGGCATCCCCGGTGGTCGATCCCACCGTCGTGCCGTCGCGGTCGACCTCATAGGAGGTGATCGAGCCGTTGAACTCCGACGACGCAGACCAGGTGATCAGGACTCTCGTGGGTCCGGTGGCAGTGGCGGTCACGCCTCTGGGTGCAGTGGGCAGCGCCACCGTGTTCGATGTGCCGGGCAGAGAGTTGTTACCCACGGCGTCGCGGGCGGTGACCGTATAGAGGTAGCTGGTGCCGGGAACCGCAGTGGTGTCGCTGTACGTGGCGGATCCGCTGGTGGTACCCAGGAGGGTGGAACCGGAGGTGCTGTCGGAGCGCGTGACCTGATAGGAGGCGATGGTCCCGTCGGTCTCGGTGGCCGGTGTCCATCTCAGCTGGACCACCGACGAGGAGGTTGCGGTGGCGGCCACCGAGCCGGGAGCGGTGGGGAGGTTCAGGGGGGTTGTCTTGGAGAAGTCATAGGTCTGCTGATCGAAGACCGCCCCCGCGGCATTGGTGGGGGAGACGGTGACCGTGGTGCCGGTGACGGTGACCTTCAAGAAGTGGTAGACGTCTGCGGCGGAGCCGGGCGGCGGGGCGCCGCACGAGGTCCCTGTGCCGGCATTGGGATCAGCGCCCTGCTGGCTCCATCCGATGGCGTAGACGTCCGAGGTGGCCTGGAGCGCGGCACAGTTGGATCCGCCTTGCACCGGCTCGAGCACCGCCCCGCCACCTCCGGTGACGTAGCTGATGACCCGCCCGCCCAGCTGCGGCACGAAACGCTGATAGGTATGGGCATGCCCAGTGAAGGCGATAGCCACGCCATTTGCCGAAAGAAGGGCCTCGAGGCTGGTGGGGGCATTGGGATTCACGGTCGGCTCGTTCTCGAGGTACGGGTCCGATGGCTGGGTGGAGTTGTCCGACCGAAGCGGGAAATGGAATACCGCGAACTTGACGCCTCCGGGGTGGGAGGCCAGGTCGTTCTGCAGCCACTGATACTCGGCCGACGTGGTCTGCCAGTGTTGGTCGGCATCCGCCTGGTAGCCCTGGCACGCCGATGCGTTCGCGCCGCACTCCGAACCTGTCGTGCCGGAGCTCCGTGAGCTGTCCGCCCAGGCGGAGTCGAGCACATAGACGCGAACGTTGCCTGTCGAGAATGCATACCAGGCGTCGGGAGCTGCGCCGCTGAGCCCGTCCACCCCCGAGTAGCTGTCGAAGTCGTAGGTGCCGCCGGAACTCTGCGCGGTTACCGGGCTCGGCCACGTCCGGAGCGTCGACACGTTCTGGCCATGGTTCCCGTCGGCGGCGAAGGTGGGGATCCCTCCCGTCTGGGGAAGATAGGAGGGACCGAAGATGTTGCTGACCTCGGGGTCCGTGCCGGTCTGTACGAGATCGCCGTAGTTCGAGTCGTTGCCTCCCGCATAGGAGACGTCACCGGCGAGGACCAGGAATTGAGCACCGGACGATCCGATCTGATTGTAGAGCGACGCCTGGTCGGGATTGACCCCTCCGGGCCACCCCACATCCGAGCTCGCCGAACCGGTGGTGGCGGCGTAGTTCTCCCCGGTGTCACCCATCACGTCGAAGGTGACTGGCTCGGTCGAGGTGACGTCCGGCGAGTCCAACGTGGTGAAGGTCTGGTCGGGATGGGATGCGGGCAGCAGGTCGATGGCACTCGCCCTGTTGGAGGAGAAGACCGCGTAGCAGTAGTGGGTTCCCGGGGTCAGGCCGCTCACCTCGACCGAGTTCTGGAATTCGGAAGTGCTGATGCCGGCACCGTTGGTCACGTGGAATGCCCAGCCGGACATGCTGGGCGGGGCGGTCACGGCGCTGCCGCCGAGTACGGCGGTGGGCAGCGAGGTCGTCGCTCCTACCGCCGCCGACGACCAGGTCGTCACCGAGGTCGGGCACCCACCGGGCCCGACCGGCGCCCATGCCACCGATCCGGGAGTCATCGAGTTCGTCGCCCAGTTCACATAGGCGGAGCTCTGGGTGAGGTCGGTGACATACGGGGCCCGGCTGAGGCTCGGGTCAAACCCCGAGTACGGCGTGACGGCGAGTGGCGTGTCGGTTCCCGCGGCGGCGGCCTCGGGCGCGGGCGACGTCACCAAGGAGAGGCCGAGTAGGCCGGTCACCAACGCACACACCATCGCCAAACGAGTTCCCACCGTGCCCCTGCCTGTGCTCCTACTGCCTTGGTGGCAAGGTATCGGTGGC
>JADGOG010000105.1 GCA_017883065.1 Acidimicrobiales bacterium
TCGGTTGGAAGAACTCGACGCCGACCGCATCGTAGGAGTCGGCCAGTTCGTCGAAGAGCCTCGCCACTCGCTGTTGCTGGTTCATAGCGTGAACCTACCGCTTGCCTTGCGCATTCACATGCGTTGCAGTGGGTCACCGACCCGGCGTGAAGAGACTTACCTTCAACATGGGTGCCGTCGCGTCCAACAGGGTGGACGACAGCGCCGTTCCGTCGTTCGGGTTCACTCAGACCCTGTCCCCCTCCTCGGGAGACGCTCACCTGACCACATCCCGCTGGAACTCGTCGCGTCACATCGGGCTGGGGACGGTTGAGTCGAGCGCATGTCGACTAGGTAACATCGTCGGGTGGGTGGTTGGGATCGGAGCAGGAAGGCGACACTGGTTGTCCTCGCCCTCGTTCTGGCATCGACCTTCGACGTGTTCTCACGGGGCGGAGTGGCCTCGTCGGCGCTGGTGAGCCAGTCCCGGAGGACGACCACCTACAAGGCCTTCACCGATCCGCAGATGGTCTCCATTCGCGGCTACTCGGGCAGCGCGATGGAGCCCTTCATCTCCGGGGACGGCAGGTATCTCCTCTTCAATACCTCGAATGTGGCACCAGGTATTCCGGCTCTCGAGTTTGCCACTCGGGTCGATGCCGAAACCTTCAAGTACAAACATGAGGTTGATGGAGCCAATCAGTCCGGCCACCTGTCGGGCACCCCGTCCATGGATGCGAACGGGAACCTGTACTTCGTCTCGACCCGCAGTTACGCCCAGAGGCTGTCGACCGTCTACTCCGGGCGGTTCGCCTCTGGCACGGTGACGGGCGTCCATCTGGTCCCCGGCATCTCTGGAGGCACCCTGGGGACCATCGATTTCGACGTCGAGGTGAGTCCTGACGGCTCCACGCTCTATGTCAGCGTGGGCCACTTCGACGGAGGACCGCCGACGAGCGCCAGTCTCACCATCTTCGACAACGTGGGAAATGGCTTCGTCCCCGATCCTCACAGCGCCCGAATCCTTCGTCAGGTGAACCGGGCGGGCATGCTCACGTACGCAGCTTCGATCTCCACCAGCGGACTGGAGCTCTTCTTCACGCGGGCGAGCCCCGCGGGAGGGGATCCGGCCATCTACCGGGCAGCGCGCACCAGGGTTGGCCAGGCATTCGGCCATGTGCAGCGAGTCGAGGCCGCCACCGGGTTCGTCGAGGCCCCCGCCATCAGCGCCGACGGCACCTCGCTCTACTATCACCGGCTGGTCGGAAGCGCCTTTCAGATCTGGACGGTCACGCGGCCGTAGGCCATGTCCTGGTCGTCACCACCGACAGCAGACCGTTCCGTAGGCGGATCCTCGTCTGGACCGGTACTTGGGACCCTGGGGTGCCCCACTCGTGCCCGGTTCGGAGATCGGGCGCGTTGGGTCCACTTCCTGGCAATCATTCGAGGAGCCTTGCCACCGGCAATTTGGTAGGGCCTTCGATACAGGGATACTCGATCTCACTCCACTTCCGAACTCAGTTTCAACTGGCACCCGTCCCGCTCAGACCGGCCCGCCCGCCTTGCGCCGGCGATGCCGACGGGTGGCACCGACGCACTCCACGATGCTCCAGGCGACCAGCACCGAACCCGCCGCCCCGGACACCACCAGTCCCCCGATGGCGGCCGACGGGGCGTAGCTGAAGGTGACCAGGTACTCGCCCGCCGCCGGGAGGGCGACCTGCTGGAGCACCCCGCTGCGCGTCACGGTGACCTCGTGGGCGGCTCCGACCACCCGCCCCCGGGGCCCTCGGGTGACGGTCTGCACATTCGCCTCCCAGCCCGGGCTCCAGGATGCGCTGCGCTCGAGGAGGGCGGGGGCCGTGGCGTGGACGGTGATGGTCTGGCCGCCGTTCGCTCCCCGGGGTCCCGCAATCGCCGTGCTTCCTGCCGGTGCGGCACCCCCGCCGGGGCCCCGCATCGTGGCCCAGCCCTGGGCCCGGGTGTTGCGGAAGACGCCGAACGATCCGAGGTTGCCGGCGAACGTCCAGTGGGGGCTGGTCACCCCGGTCTGCATCCGCCCGTCCAGCGACACCTGGCCGACCTCGGCGGTGTGGACGTCGGGGATCCCGACCGTCATGGTCGTCGAGCGTCTCGACTGCACCACGACCCCGCCTGCCCGCACCGGCGCGGGCAGCGTCACCTTGATCGACCGGCCCGTCCCGGACCCGACCACCTTGGACTCGCTCCGGGGCAGCCAGCTGATCCCACCGGTGGCGACGACCAGTCCGACCCGGAGGCTGCGGGCGGTCCCCCGGCTGACCGGAATCTCCCAGGAGTCCACCGTCAGCACGCCGCCGAAGAACCACTGGCGGACCTGGTCGGGCCCCAACCTGAAGGTGGTCGGCTGCAGGAGGCCTGCGCCGTTGTAGGACTCGATGTTCCCGGGAAACTGGACACTCGAGGGAGGGTTGCCCTGGCCTGCGATCGAGCCGTTCGACGCCGTCGGTGCCACCGGCCTGACGAAGTAGCCGGGCAGGGAGAGAAGGATCGTCGCGTTGAGGCCGTCCCAGGTGGTGCCGGCCAACGTCTCGGGGTTGAGATCCTCCTGGAGGTGCGCCCCGGTGATGTCGTAGAAGGTGCCGTCGGTCAACGCCGTGTACCCCTGGCCGCTCGGCAACCTGCCGTAGATGTTGAGGTCGGTCTGGCCGAGCGCGAAGAGCTGAGGCGTCTGGAAGCGGTACGGGTCGTAGACGAGGAACCTGCCGTCACCGACCAGCGAACGGAAGTGGGCCGATGCCGGTCCTGCGGCCAGGGCGCGCGTCTGGGTGATGGGTGGGCTGATCGAGAAGGCATTGAAGAGGATCATGTCGGCGGCCAGCACCAGACCCAGCCACCGGACGAGGCTCCGCCGGGAGCGGTGGGCGCGGGTGAGCACCGTCCAGGTGGCCACACCGGCCACGACCACCTGGACGGTGACCAGGACGGCGACCCGGGTCCGCACGTAGGCCGACATCGGGTACTGGATCTCCAACAGGCGCCCGAGCAGGGGTCCGTCGACCCAGAGGGCGAGGGCCAGGGCGGCCATGACCACCACCGGGGCACAGGTGGCCACCCGCTCCGCCCGCCCCCCGCCGATGCGATCCCGCCACCGGGCCGGCCTCGGCAGGAGCGGGGAGACGGTGGCGTCCTGGTGCTCGAGGAGCAGGTGGATCCACCAGGCCAGCAGGACGGCCAGGGCCATGTCCACCAGCAGCAGGTTGCGATTGAGGAGCCGCTCGCTCATGACCCCGGGAATCAGGTACATGAGCCGGCTGAACGGGGTCTGGTTGCCCAGTGAGGAGAGCAGGCCGACCACCAGGATCACGTACCAGACCCACCACTGGCGGGCCTCGGGTCGGGACCGGTACCGGCGCAGGAGGAGGGAGCAGCCGCCGATCAGGGCGAGGACGCCCATGTAGCTGGTCACCTCGGGGTAGTTGTACGTTCCGGCGTAGGACCCGGGGAATCCCTGGTTGGTGCCGAGGATGAACGGCGATACCAGCAGGGTGACCAGTCGATTGTTGAGCGAACCACTGGTGAAGTACGTATAGCTGGCGGCAGCCCGCTGGGACTGGGACAAGAAGACCAGGCCGGGGAGCCACTGAGCGGCTCCCAGCGCAACGCCGCCGGCCAGGCCGACCAGGACCGCGGCCAATGATGTCACCAGTGCCGGCCAGTGGCCCCGCCTGAACAGGCCCATGGTGACAAGGCGGCCGATCAGGTAGATGCCCACCAGGACACCGCTGTCGATGATCGCCTCCGCCCCTCCGGCCAGCAGTGACATCCCGAGGGAGACGGCCAGCAACGCCACCCACCCCCGCTGGGCGCGGCCGGCGGCCCGGCGGGCATCGCCGGCACGGGGCCAGGGAGTGGTCCCGTCGGTCAGGGCGTGGACGGCCACCAACATCCAGGGGAGCCAGGCCGCACCCTCGATGAGGTCGATGTGGACCAGCTGGCCGGTCATGTATCCGGCGAAGGTGAAGGTGACAGCGCCGAAGGTGGCGGCCGTGTCGGTCAGCGCCTGGCGGCGAAGGAAGACGTACATCCCCACCAGCGCCACGTCGTAGACGAGGGCGAGGGTCAGGCTCCACGCGGTGAAGATGGGAAGGACGGCGGTGAGCCAGGTGACCGGGTAGGCGGATCCGGCGTTGAAGCCGGCGAGCAGGGGCGTGCCGCCGAACAGGTAGGGGTTCCACAGCGGGAGGTGGCCGTGGGCCAGATCGATGCCGGTGAGCACCCGCATGGGGAGGTTCTGGATCAGGTTGTCCCCGTCGAGGAAGGTCAACCCGAAGAGCTGCGGGATGAGGACGACGGCGAACGGAGCGGCCAGGGCCAGGACCATGCCCGGGTGGGAGCGCCCCCAACCGGCCATCCGGGCCCGCGGCCCGGATGGCGTGGGCGACGGACGGACGACCGCGGTGGTATCGGTGATGCTCACGTCGGGGAGGGCGTCGGGGTCGAGGCGCCGGCGACCATGGGCACCAGGACCGCGGCCACTGCGTGGGGACCCCACCGGCTGGCGGCGGTCCCGAGCGGGTCGCGACTCACACCAGCAGGCCAGACCACCAATTGATGATGTGGTTGAGCAGTAGTGACCACTGGTTGTGGAACACGAGGATGAGCACGAAGGGGAGGAACATCAGTGCGGGTTGGATCCGGTAGTACTCGGGGAGCATGCGCTCGGGGATGAACCGCTCCAGCACCGATGCGCCGTCCAGCGGTGGGCACGGGATGAGGTTGAACACGCCGAGCACGATGTTGGCGATGCCGGCGAGGAAGATCACCCGGCTGAGCAGACTCAGCGGCTCGTATCCCTGCCTGACCAACGTGGGGGTGACCAACATGTAGGCGAGACCGGTCAGCCCGGCCAGGACGAAGTTGGTCAGGGGCCCGACCAGGGACACGATCACCGTGTGGTTCCGTGGGCTCCTCAATCGGTTGGTGCTCACCGGGACGGGCTTGGCCCACCCGTAGGCCCCGATGCCCGAGAGCGAAAGCACCGCGGGCACCAACAGGGTCCCCACCGGGTCGACGTGCTTGACCGGGTTGAGGGTCAGCCGGCCGGCCCGTTTGGCCGTGTCATCGCCGAAGGCGAGGGCCACCACGCCGTGGGAGAGCTCGTGGAGGATGATCGACGGGATGAGGACCAGGAAGTAGATGATCTCCGTGCTGTTGATCCGGTGGGTCCGCAGCAGGATGGCGATCAGGGCCACCGCCACCACCACGATGATGATGGTGCGCTGGTCGGGCTGGAACCGGCGCCTGGGCGTCCCCGAACCGCCGCCGTAGCCTCCGAAGGCCATCAGTAGCCCGGCCCGCTCAGGGCCGGTTGGCGTGATTGATGCAGAAGCGGGTGGCGGGCATGGCCTCCAGCCGCGCCGACCCCACCGGTTGACCGCACTCCTCACAGTGGCCGTAGCTGCCGGCCTCGAACCGCGTGATGGCCAGGGCCACCTCGTCGAGCGACTCCTGGAGCTGGAGGGCGAGCACCTCGGCCTCGCCCCGCTCGGCGGTCACCTGGCTCGAGTCGGCGAAGTTCGGGTCGTAGTCCAGACCCCGCCCCCCACCTGCGCCGAAGCCGAGCTCGGTCAGCTCCGCCTCGAGCTGGCGCCGCTCATCCTCGAGGAGTTGGCGGTAATCGATGGTGGGGGCGTCGCTGTGCACGGGACAGATCCTACTTGAGCTGGGACGCAGTGGCCCGCGGATGGGCCCGCAGGTACGAGGCCCGCAGATGATCCTGGCTCAGCTTGGTGTACAGCTGGGTGGTGGCGATGGAGACGTGCCCGAGTACCTCCTGGACGACGCGGATGTCGGCACCGTGGGCCAGCATGTGGCTGGCGCACGAGTGGCGGAGCACATGTGGGCTGATCACGTCGCCGAGGCCCACCCGCTCGGCGTGGTGGGTGACGATGGCCCAGCCACCCTGCCGGCTGAGCCGGCCGCCCCGGGTATTGATGAACACAGCCTCGGCGTCACTCCGCCGGGCCCACCGGTTCGGCACCATCCGGGGGCGTCCCGACGGACCGAGCCACCGGTCGAGGGCGAACCGGGCCGGTCCCCCCAGGGGGACCAGGCGCTCCTTGGCTCCCTTCCCGAACACCCGGAGGAGACCGTCGTCGCCCTGGAGGTCGATCAGGGACAGCCCCACCACCTCGGAGATGCGCGCCCCGGTGCCGTAGAGCAGCTCGAGGAGGGCCCGGTCACGCAGATCGGTGGGACTGTCGCCGCTCACCGAGTCGAGCAGGCCGATGACCAGCTTCTCGTCGAGCGCCTTGGGCAGCCGTCGGGGCAGGCGCGGAGAGCGCACGTCGCTGGTGGGGTCGGCAACGATCACCCCCTCGCTGACCAGGAAGCGGAACAGGCCCCGGAGGGCGGTGGTGGCCCTGGCCAGCGACGCCGGGTTCCGTCCCGCCGACCGCAGTTCGGAGAGGTGCCGCTCGACGTCCTCGGCCGTGGCCCGGGTCGGTTCGATGCCCGACACCTCGGCCCACTGCTCCCAGGTGGCGATGTCGCGGCGGTAGGCGGTCAGGGTGTTGCGTGACCGGCCCTTCTCCACCGCCAACCAGGACAGGTACTCCTCGGCGCCGTTGGAGAGCGGCAGGTTCACGGCGGTGCGCTCATCGACCGGAGGCCAGGCGGCGACGGGCCAGGCCCACACCGAGGATGGTGGTGGCGTCGACCACCGTCCCGTCGTCGACCAGGGCGTCGAACCGGGCGAGGGGGATCTCCACCACCCGCAGGTACTCCTCCTCGATGCCCTGGCGGTCGACCGGGACCGCCACGAGGTCGGTGGCCAGGTACACCCAGGAGATCTCGTCACAGAATCCAGGAGTGATCAGGCACCGGGTCAGGAGGGTCAGGTTGCCGGCGGCGTACCCGGCCTCCTCGGCCAGCTCGCGGTGGGCGGTCCGTTCGGTGGGCTCACCAGGGACATCACAGGTCCCGGCCGGGACCTCCAGCACCCACTGGTCGACGGCCGGACGGTACTGGTGGACCAGGACCACCGAGCGGCGGTCGGTGATGGCCACCACCGCCACCGCGCCGGGGTGACGGACCACGTCGCGTTCGAAGGCCACCCCGGCCGGGTCGACGAACGTGGCCGAGTGCACGGTGATCGCCCAACCCCGGTGGACGAGCTCCTCGCCGGTGGGACGAAAGCGCGGGAGCTCGGTATCCAGCTCGCTCGGCGGTGCGTTCGGTCCGGGGCCTGCGGACTCAGCCGACGGCACCGATGTCGATCAGTCGGGGGTCCCGTCCCTCGGCGCGCACCAGGGCGGCCCCCACCAGCTCGCGGAAGAGCGGATGGGGCCGGTCGGGCCGGCTCTTGAACTCCGGATGGGCCTGGGTTCCGACCCAGAAGGGATGACCGGGCAGCTCGATGAACTCGACCAGTCGACCGTCGGGGGACATGCCCGAACACACCAGGCCGACCTCTTCGAGCCGGGTCCGGTAGCGCGGGTTGACCTCGTAGCGGTGCCGGTGGCGCTCGGAGACCACCTCGGTCCCGTAGGCCTCGGCCACCTGGGACCCCGGTACCAGCCGGGCACTGTAGGAGCCGAGCCGCATGGTGCCGCCCTTGTCCACCACGTCGTTCTGGTCGTCCATCAGGTCGACCACCGGATGCCGGGTGGTGGCGTCGAACTCCCTCGAGTTGGCCCCCTCGAGCCCGACCATCGTGCGGGCCGCCTCGATGATCATCACCTGGAGCCCGAGGCACAGGCCGAGAAGCGGGAGATCGTGCTCGCGGGCGTAGTGGGCGGCGGCGATCTTGCCTTCCACGCCCCGCTCGCCGAAGCCACCGGGGATGACCAGTCCGTCGAAGCCGCGCAGTCCGTCGTGGTGGAGCAGGTCGGGGACGGTGGCAGCCTGGATCCACTCGATCTCGACCTTGGCCCCGTGGTGGAAGCCGGCGTGGCGGAGCGACTCGACCACCGACAGGTAGGCGTCGGGCAGGTCGACGTACTTGCCGATGATCCCGATCCGCACCGGGCGCACCGCGGCGTCGACCTGGTCGACCAGGCGCTCCCAGTCGGTCAGGTCGATCGGATGTGCCTCCTCGTCGAAGCGCAGCAGCTTGAGGATGTAGCGGTCGAGACCCTCCTCGTGGAGGACCAGGGGGATCTGGTAGATGTTGTCGGCGTCGACGGCGGACACCACCGCCTCGATGGGCACGTCGCAGAGCAACGAGATCTTGCGTTTGAGGTCCTCGGAGATCATCCGGTCCGAACGGCACACGATGACGTCGGGCTGGATACCCCGGCTGCGGAGGTCGGTGACCGAGTGCTGGGTGGGTTTGGTCTTCTGTTCCCCCGACGGCCCCAGGTACGGCACCAGGGTCAGGTGGACGTAGCAGACGTTGTCCCGGCCGACGTCCCGTCGGAATTGGCGGATGGCCTCGATGAAGGGGACGATCTCGATGTCGCCCACCGTGCCGCCGATCTCGACGATGACCACGTCGACGTCGTCGGTGCCGAGCTCCCTGACCCGCTTCTTGATCTCGTCGGTGATGTGCGGGATCACCTGGACGGTCTTGCCCAGATAGTCGCCCCGACGCTCCTTGGCGATGACCGAGGAGTAGATCCGCCCGGTGGTGGCGTTCGAGTTCTTGTGCAGGTTCTCGTCGATGAACCGCTCGTAGTGGCCGAGGTCGAGGTCGGTTTCGCCGCCGTCCTCGGTGACGAAGACCTCGCCGTGCTCGAAGGGGTTCATGGTCCCGGGGTCAACGTTGATGTAGGGGTCGAGCTTGCACATGGTGACCTTGAGGTCACGGCTCTTGAGCAACCGGCCGAGTGAGGAAGCGGTGAGGCCCTTGCCCAGCGACGAGGACACCCCGCCGGTGAAGAAGATGTACTTGGTGTCCCGCCGGGTCATCGGACCGGGGCCGGATCCGTTGGTCGGACCCCCTGGGACCGGACTACCGCCGATCGGTTCCGGAGGTGATTCGACCGGCAGCTCTCCCCCGGAGGGTTGCGGCGGGCCGTCCACGTCGGGCACCCGATGAGGCTAGCGGACCCGGACCGGTCATCGTGCGGATGCCTGGAACGGCGGCGTCCCCGCCGGTCGATCACCGGCGCGACTCCTGCGGCCCGACCAGGTCCGCAGTGGTGATCCCGTCGAGCAGCTCGCGGGCATGGAGTCGGGCGGAGCTGCTGTCGGGATGACCGGACAGCATCCGGGAGAGCTCGGTGACCCGACCCTCGGTATCGAGGGCCACCACCGTCGAGCGGGTGCGTCCGCCGCGTTCGGACTTGCGCACCTCGACCTGGTGGTCGGCCTGGGCCGCCACCTGGGCGAGGTGGGTGACCACCACCACCTGTCCGTGATCGCCGAGCCCGGCCAGTGCGGCACCGACTGCGGTGGCCGCCGCACCGCCCACGCCGGCATCGACCTCGTCGAAGACCATCAGGCCGGGCGAGTCGCTGATGGCCAGCCGGATGGCCAGCATGGTGCGGGCCAACTCGCCACCGGAGGCCGCCTTGGCCACCGGTTGGAGCGGCTCGCCGGGATTGGCGCCCAGCAGGAAGGTCACCTGATCGGCGGCACCAGGTCCGTCGACGGCGATCGAGAACCGGGCCGACGGCATGGCCAGGGTATGCAGGGTGGCCTCGATGGCCGCGGCGAGAGGGGGGGACGCCTGGCGGCGGAGTCGGGCCACGTCGGCCTCGGCGGCCTCGAGCTCGCCGAGGGCCGCGAGGATCTCCTGGTCGAGCGCCCCGCTTCGCTCCTCCTCGGCAGCGATGGCCTCCAACCGCTGGCGGGCCCGGCCCGCGAAGGCGAGCACCTCGGCGAGGGAGTCCCCGTACTTGCGCATGAGCTGGTGGAATTGCTGGCGGCGCGAGCGGATCTCCTCGAGCCGCTTCGGATCGTCCTCCCACGTCTCGACCACCGAGCGGAGTTCGATGGACAGGTCCGAGAGGTCGGCCATGGCCGCACTCACCCGGGCCTCGATGTCGGCCAGGGGCACTCGCCCGGAGAGGGCCTGTGCCGCCGCGGCCAGGAGGTCGAGTGCGTTGGTCCCGTCGGCGGCGGAGACCGCGTCGAGCGCCTCGGCCGCGGCCTGGCGATGGGCGGTCGAGGCGGCGAGCCGGTCCTCTTCGATCTCGAGGCGACGGTCCTCGTCGCCGTCCTCGATGGCGGCCTCGTCGATCTCCTCGATCTGGTAGCGCAGGAGGTCGACCTCTCGCGCCCGCTGTCGGGCGTCGCCCCCCAGCGCCTCAGACTCGTCGGTCAGGCG
>JADGOG010000199.1 GCA_017883065.1 Acidimicrobiales bacterium
AGACGCGATGAAGGCACCCCGAAGGGTGCCTTCACGCGGCGGCCCAGGTGGCGGAACCCGAGCAACGCCATGCGAAGTCAATTGGCGGGAACTGACTTCCCCGCCATTAGAGCACAGGATTCCGAATTCGTCACCTCCAGCGGGGTCCTGACATGGCGCCCGTCTCCCTCGCCGGACGGTCGATGCGGCGCCTGTAGCACCCGCCTGCGCCCCACGATCGTCGTCGGCCAGCGCACCAGTGCACACCCCGGCACCATCCGGGCGGTGGTTGCCCTCTGGATCTGTTCAGTGCCCCTTAGGCCTGCCTGCTCCCCCTCCGCAGGGGCCCATCTGTTCCGGTCTACGTCGTTGACCTGCGCTTATTCAATCGTCGATGACGCACGCCCGACCCGGGCTCGGCCGGCTGCAGTCGGCTTCGGGAGACGGGTCGGTCGGCTCCGGAAGCCGGGTGTCGCCTTGGCAGGAACTGATCATGGGGGCCGGGCGACCCCTGGCTCCCGAGCACCGGAGCCCGGCGATGCTCCTCACTCCTTGTGTCTCCTCTTGCACCTAGAGGGAAGTTGGCTCCGCGACGACCGCCACCAACTCGGCCAGCAATTCTCGAACCCTGCGATCGATTTCGTCCACAATCGGTCGGGCCTGATCGACCGACAGCCCAGCTGGATCGTCAAGTTCCCAGTCGACGTATCGCTTGCCGGGGTAGACGGGACAGGTGTCCCCGCACCCCATCGTGACGATGACGTCTGCCGTGCGGGCCGTAGCGTCGGTGAGGGGTTTCGGGAACTCCTGGGAAGGGTCGAGGCCCCGCTCGGTGAGGATCGCCACCACCGACGGATTGAGTTGGTCGGCTGGTTCCGACCCGGCGGACTCCACGTCGACGCGACCTCGCGCATAGTGGTCGAGCAGTACCCGGGCCGCCAGGCTGCGGCCGGCATTGTGGGTGCACAAGAAGAGCACTACGGGCTTGTCGGTCATCGAGATCCTTCCTGGGACGCTGGCATGGCTGCCGGGTAGTAGTGACGACGGGCCCACAGGGACACGTACACCAAGCCGACCAGAACAGGGACCTCGATGAGAGGGCCGACGACCCCGGCGAGTGCTTCGCCGCTGGTGACGCCGAACACGCCGATGGCGACGGCAATGGCGAGCTCGAAGTTGTTGCCCGCCGCCGTGAACGCCAAGGTGGCAGTCCGTTCGTATGGGAATCCCATCGCCCTACCGAGTGCGAACGAGCCGAACCACATGATGGCGAAGTAGGCGAGCAGGGGAAGGGCGATGCGGGCCACGTCTGCGGGATGCGAGGTGATGGTGTGCCCTTGGAGGGCAAAGAGGATGACGATGGTGTAGAGCAGCCCGTAGAGGGCGAACGGGGCGAGCCGGGGCAGCAGCTCGCACTCGTACCAGTCACGGCCCCGGGTCCGCTCGCCGATCTCGCGGGTGAGGTACCCGGCCAACAGCGGGATACCGAGGAAGATGGCGACGGTCTCGGCGATCCGCCAGATCGACAGGTGCAGGCCAACGGTGCTGAGACCGAGCCAACCGGGCAGCACGTTGAGGTAGAAGTACCCGAGGAGGGCGAAGGCGACCACCTGGAACAGCGAGTTGAGGGCCACCAGCACCGCTGCCGCTTCTCGATCGCCGCCCGACAGGTCGTTCCAGATCAGGACCATGGCGATGCAACGGGCGAGGCCGACGATGATCAGCCCGGTCCGGTAGGCGGGCAGGTCGGGCAGCATCAGCCAGGCCAGCGTGAACATCACCGCTGGGCCGATCACCCAGTTGAGCACCAGGGACGAGACCAGCATCCGTCGGTCCCGGGTGACCGAGCCGAGCTGGTCGTAGCGGACTTTGGCGAGCACCGGGTACATCATCACCAACAGGCCGATGAAGATCGGAAGTGATGTTCCCGAGGTCACCTGGATGGCATTGAGTCGGGTGTTCAGGCCGGGGAGTGCCCGCCCGAGTCCGATGCCGGCGACCATGGCCAGGATGATCCACAACGGCAGGAACCGGTCGAGGAACGACAGACGGGCGATGACCGGGGCGCCTTGGGTCACCGGATCCGACGTGTGCTCGGAAACGACGTCGCTCACTGCGCGACCCCATCCATGGCGCCTCGAGCGCTCAGCAGCACGGAGTCCCGGCCGGAGTCGCCTCGGCGAGGTCGGGTCGGGTGGCGCAGCACGCAGACTCGCCCGGAGCTGCCGAGCGCAGCTGTCCGGCGGGCATCTCCGCATCGGCGAGCACCGTGTAGATCTCCCACGGCTCTCCGCCGGGACCGTCGACCCACACCTTGTCCTGAACCGCGTAGCAGCACTCCGTCTGCTCCTCCAACGCCGTGGCCAGGCCTTCACCGGCCAGGCGGGCCTGGGCTGCGGACACCTCGTCGGTCGATGGCACCTCGATGCCGAGATGGTTCAACGTCCCGGGGGTCTGGTTGACGTCCTCGATGAGGACCAGCTTCAAGGGCGGGTCGACCACTGCGAAGTTGGCGTAGCCCGGACGGACCTTCGCCGGTTCGGTGGCGAAGAGCTTCGAGTAGAAGACAATGGCCTCATCGAGGTCGGCGACGTTCAAAGCGAGCTGGACTCGGGACATGGTGACCTCCTGTAGCATCGATCTTGTTCGATGTATTGAGTATGGCCGATACATTGATGATTGTCAATGGATGAGGTGAACCGTGAACGAATCGACCTCCACGATCGACGTACCATCCCCCGAGCAGTGCTGTCCGTCGGTGCTGGCGGCACCGCTCGACGCAGCCGAAGCAGCCGAGCTGTCGAGCGGCTTCAGCGCCCTGTCCGATCCGGTCAGGCTGAGGGTACTGAGCATCCTGGCCACGTCATCCGAGGGCGAGGTCTGCGTATGCGACTTCGTCGGTCCGCTGGGCAAGAGCCAGCCGACCGTCTCCCATCACTTGAAGATCCTGAGCGAGGCGGGCCTCGTGCAGGGGGATCGACGGGGAAAGTGGGTCTGGTACTCGCTCAACCGGGATCGTCTCGCCAGCCTCCGAGCGGCCATCGATACCTGAGGTCGACCTGACGGGTCTGCCCATGGCGGCGGTCCGGGGACGGAGTGACCCCTTGTGGAGTCACCGATCGGGGTCCCCGGCGGGCATGCGTGCCTCCGAGGTCGACCGGCTCGGTGAGTCGGGGGACGTTCACTCGGTCGTGACGCTGGCCCCGTCGCTCAGCATGACGGGGCCGCCCCGCCATTTCGCTGAGTGCGGAGATGAGACCGTTCATGCCACGCGCGACAGCCCTCCGGTCGGGCCCCGTCGCACTCCCCGGATCCCCCATCATCGCTAGTCCCATGGCACGGCAGGAGCGGGACAGACGGACCATTCGGGCGGTTCGACTCCATCGGGACGGAGTTGGAGGGGGTTTCGAACGCCTCTACCGTGTCCGGCGGCGCAGGGTCGCGGTGCCGAGGACCAGAGCGGCGGCGACAAACACGGCCACGACGCCGATGTGGACCACGAACTCGGATGTCACCGTGGTGGACGCGCCCAATTGTTGCGTTGCACCAACCGCATAGGACATCGGGAGGACGTCGGACAACCAGTGGAGCACGGTCGGTAGCTGGGAACGGGGTATCACAATGCCGCAGAGCAGCAGCTGCGGGAGGATGAAGGCGGGCATGAATTGCACGGCCTGGAACTCAGTCGACGCCAGC
>JADGOG010000106.1 GCA_017883065.1 Acidimicrobiales bacterium
CGGAGCCTTGCGGGCCGGAGCCTTCTTGACCGCCCGCTTGGCGGTGGTCTTCTTGGCTGCGGTCTTGCGGGCCGGAGCCTTGCGGGCCGGAGCCTTCTTGACCGCCCGCTTGGCGGTGGTCTTCTTCGCTGCGGTCTTGCGAGCCGGAGCCTTGCGCACAGTCTTCTTGGCTGCGGTCTTGCGGGCCGGAGCCTTCTTCACCGCCTTCTTGGCGGTGGACTTGCGGGCCACCGTCTTCTTTGCCGGAGCCTTGCGGACCGCTTTCTTGGCTGCTGCCTTCTTTACTGCCATTCCTGCTTCCTCCTCATTCTTCAACGCCAGTTTGAACGCCGAACCGGTGGCGAACCGGACACCCTTCGACGCTGGGATCGGTACCACTGCACCTGTCCTCGGATTTCGACCCACACGAGGACCACGAGCGGTGGGGTTGAATGCCCCGAACCCGATCACTGTGACCTTCCGTCCAGACCGAACCTCGGCGATGATCGTTGCGAACAACTCGTCAACCACGTCTTCGACAATTGCACGAGACGATGACGTCGACGCGCTCACTGCTTTGACGAGTTGTGACCTGTTCACGATCACCTCCTCAGCGATACGTAACTCCTACCAGCAAAATGGCAATTCCCGCCCAGGTCAAGGACCTTCACGCGCGACGCGCCCACATCGCGAGTGAACGCGTTGCCTTCTCCCGTGGACTGTTCGCACCGTCTCCGGCCGAAGCCGACGGTGTCCACAATCGCGCATGGACAAGAAACTGTTTGTTTGCAAGGATTAATTGACACGAAGCGACACATGCTTCCATCGCGCGACCAACCGTCCGCCAGGTCCTTCCAGCACTGCACCCGTCGAAGTCGAGGCGCGAACACGGTGACAAATTTCTTTTCGATAACGGCTCAACAACGCGTCACTTCGCACCATAGTGTCGTGCTCGTCGCGTCATCCGAAGCGAATCACGGCGCGTATCTCGGACGAAACCAACGCGACTGGCTCTTCGTTCCGCCCGAACATTCGGTGATGATTCTCGGCCCGCCGCGGTCGGGAAAGACGACGTCGCTGATCATCCCGAACGTGTTGGCCGCACACGGTCCGGTGGTCTCTACATCGACCAAACCCGATGTGCTCGATGCCACCGTGGCAGCGCGTTCGGAGCTCGGTCGCACCTACCTGTTCGATCCGACCGAGTCCGTCGGCCGAGACCGCGGCACGACTCCCCTTCGCTGGTCGCCACTCCTGTCGTCCACCTCCTGGACGGACGCCCTGTCCGTGGCACGTTCGCTGGTCGAGGTGGGATCGCCCTCGGGCGGCGGGCGCTCATCACATACCGAGAGTTCCCACTGGGGCGAACGTGCCCAGTCGCTCCTGGCACCGCTCCTGTATGCCGCGGCCCTGGACGGAGCCGACATGCGCACGGTTCTGACCTGGGTGGATCGTCGCCAGGGGGCTCCCGCCCAGCAGATCCTGGCTGGTGGGCCCGAACTGCCCACCAGCCTGGCCCGCAACCTGCTGGACGGGATCACCGCCACCGATGAACGGGAGTTGAGCGGGATCTGGTCCACTACCTCTGGGGCGCTGGCCGGATTCCGCTCCGATGCGGCGCTCGACGCCACCTCGCACCCCAACTTCGATGCCGACTCCTTCGTGCGCTCGGCCGACACCATCTACATCGCCGCTCCCGCTCACCTGCAGTCGATGGTGGCGCCGATGGTCGTCGGTCTCCTCGACGATGTCCGGCGAGCCACGTATCGTCGCGCCGCAGAGCGTGCCGGCGCCGGTGGACAGGAGCCACCGGTGCTGCTGGCGCTCGACGAGGTGGCCAACATCGCCCCACTGCCCGATCTTCCTTCGATGATCAGCGAGGGCGGAGGGCAGGGCCTGATCACCTTGGCATGCCTCCAGGACCTGTCCCAGGCCCATGATCGGTGGCCCGGGCGCGCCGACGGATTCCCCTCGTTGTTCGGGACCACGGTGGTGCTCCCGGGCATCGGCGACGTGCGCACACTGCAGGGACTGTCCGTCCTGGCCGGCGACGAGGAGATCCCCTCCCGCACGGTGTCGGCCGGACGGAGCCTGACCGACCACCCGATCACCGACCTGTTGTCGGGAGGACGGCCCCAGTACGGGGAGAGCGTCTCGACCCAGTGGCGGCCCCGACTCCCACCCGACGCCATCGCACGGGGGAAAGCCGGTCATGCCCTCGCCTTCGACCAGCAGAACCAACCGAGCTGGGTCCCGCTCACGCCCTCCCATGTCGACGAGCCCTGGCGCACGTTGCGCTCGTTGGACCTCGCCGTCGACCGTGGGATCGACCGCGGTGTGGGGGCCATCGGGCGAGCGAACCCGAACGACGCCGACCGGACGTCGACCGGCCGAGCCGTCGATCTGGGGCGGTGACGGGTACGTCAGGCGTCCGCCGGCTCAACGGCCCAGGTCGGGGGCGGGCGGAGTCCGTTGGGCGCCCATCGCGCCCTCCCGCTCTTGCCCGATGCGCCCTCGGAGAGGCTGAACGGCCATGGCCCCGACGGGTGCGCCCTCGACGACCCGGTCCAGAGACTCGGGGTGGCGAGCGACGGCCCGGACCACCGAATCCGTGCTCCACCGCGGCGCCATGCCACGCACCTCGCTCCGGCCGGCGACGGATCGGTCCCCGTGCAGCGTTCGGTCGGCGACCACCGGCGGTCCTGAGGTCTCAGTGATACTGGTGGCGATGGACTCAATGGTGCGGGCCGTGGCTCCGGTCACCGCAGTCGCCGCCACGACCGCCACAATGTCGTGGTGGGACAGGGTCGACCGCCGGTTGGCCAGTCGGCCCAGCTGCTCCTGCAACCGATCGGGGTCGACCGCCGGTCTGGGAGGCCCCGCCCCCCGTCCCATCCCGAGGCCTACCACCCGGGTGAGGTCGCCCAGGTCGAAGCCGAAGTCGGCAGCGCGGCTCCTCCATTCGGACGCCAGGGTGTCGACCGTGCGAGTGACGTCCTTGTCCGGCCGGGTGGCATGGAAGGTCCCCCGTCGATGTCCGGAAGTCCGCACCCGGCCGAACCGACCGACGTCGTACTCGTCCATGGTGGTGCTGCGCTGGGAATAGAGGTGACGGAGGCCGGCGTCCACCCCGACCACGTCGCCCAGGCCGGAAGGTCGTACCTGCCATCCCGCCCCCAGGCGCTCACGCAGTTCGAGCCGGAGCCGTGCGTGGTAGATGCCCTGGGCCGCCGGCGCATGGGCGAAGACCCGCCGGCCGTCCACCGCCGACCATGCCCCGTCCACTCCCTCGGCCACGTTGGCCACCACCAGATGGGTGTGCAGGTGCGGATCGAGAGCACGGCTGGTGCGGTGGAGGAACCCACCGGCCACCGCCCCGGTGGACGGAATCAGCGTGACCTGCCCCCGGTGGGACCGGCGCACCCCGACGGCGGCCCGGTCGAGATAGGAGGTTGCCTCCTCCACCGCCGCCCGGTGCCCGGCCCCGACCTCGGTGGCGATCTCCCGGGGGGCGAGGAGATGGAGGATGCTGACCGACTTCGGCGCAGCGAAGGTGAGGTCATAGGCGGCCACGCTCCGGTGTCCGGCCTGTCGGCGCAGGGTGGCTCCCGAATCCGGATGACGACCGTCGAGCACGTCGCCGAACACCGGCGCCTCCACCGTTCCGGCCAGGCCCATGCCCAACGTTCCCTGTCCGGACCACACGCCAGGCTCCTCGCCGGCCACCAGGGTGCCCCGGGCGCGGCCCGCCACCAGATCGCCGACGTAGTAGCCGTGACCACCGCGGCGGACCACGTGCACGGTCAGCACCACCGGTGACCGTCCGGTGCGCCATCGAGCCTGGTGGAGAGCGAGCCGTCTGCGATGCACACGCGGACGGTGTGCCATCAGCGGCTGCCGTCGACCTGGCTGGAGACCTTGCCGAGGTGGCCACCCGGGCGCCCCGATCGACCGGCCGCCGGGATTCAGTGAGCGGGAGGGGTCCCTTCGGCGGAGCGGTAGCGGTCGAGGATCCGTGACGCCGCCGTCGTTGCCAACGACTGGACGTCGGGAGGATCCACGACGAACCCATCGGGCCCCACCCGGAGGAGGAGTCGCTCGAGCCAGGCGTCGCCACCCACGAAGACCTCGAGCTCGATCCGTCCGTCGACCGTCTCGGGGGCGCCGGCGGAGGGGATCGACTCCACCAACCAGGCGCTCGAAGGATCGAGCGAGAGGCGCACCTTGCGACTGTCGGGGCCGGGGACGAAGGCATCGAGACCAGCCCGGTCGTCTGGGGGCTCGAACGCATGCGGCCCGGTCGGCTCCACCGGGGTCGCCGATCCGATGCGGTCGACCCGGAACCGGCGTTGGTCGCCGGCCAGTGTGCACCAGGCATCGACGTACCAGTGGCCTTCGGACGCGAACAGCCGGATCGGGGCAATGGTCCGCTCGGTGACCCGGTCGGACGAGGCCGAGTAGTAGGAGATGGCCAAGTGCTGACGAGCGGCCAGTGCATCGCGGGCCACTGCCAGGAACTCGGGGGCGTCGAGCTCCACTGCGATCTCCTCCCCTCCCAGGGCACGGTCGAGCTTGGCCAGGGCCCGGGACAGTGCCCCGGTCTCGTCGCTCCCCGGCACGGTCAGCAGGGCCCGGGCCGACGCCGCCAGTGCGAAACCCTCGGGTGGGCTCAGTTGTCGGGGACGGGCCAGGGCGGTGCCCACCCGGGTCGATACAGTCGACTCGGTGACCACGATCTCCATGAGCTGGTCCGGCGTATAGGGAGGGACGCCGCAACAAGCCGCCATCTCCAACTCGGTGACCAGGGCCTCGGGGGTGAGGTCGAATCGCGCCGCCGCCTCGTCGATGGGGGCCTCCCCCACCTGGGCCAGCCAGGCCAGGATGGCCAACAGGCGGCGGAGCCGGGCAGCAGTGTCTGTGAGTGTGCTCACCGCCGAGGCTCCTCGGACGGCGGGGTGGACCGACCGACGAGTGCGGTCAGGCGATCGATCACCGCATGTCGAGTGGCCTCGGGTCGCAGCACCTCGGCGTGGTCGAGCAGGTCGAGCACCCACAGCACGAGGGCGTCCTGGTCGGTGACGGTCAGGCGCACCACCACCGCTCCCCCGATGCGCCGCTCCACCACCGAGTCGGGGCCGAGCTCGGCGACGACCCGCCCGGCCTCGGCCGGGTCGACCAGCACGTCGACCTCGAACTCATCCCCTCCGCCGAACTGCCAGGGTTCCCGAGAGAAGTGGAGTTCGGCGTCGAAGCCGTCGGGCAGGTGGGCCGACGACGGACCTCCGAGGGTCGGGATCCCCTCGATCCTGTCCACCCGGAAGGTCCGGGCGTCCCCGCGATCCCGGTCGTGGCCGACCACGTACCAGTGGCCGCTGCGGAAGCGGAGTCCGGCCAGGTCCACGTGGCGCGGTTCACCTCGGTAGTCGAACTCGACGGCGGCGGCGGTGCGGATGGCGTCGAAGAGGATCGGGAGTGCGGGGAGCCCGTCGATGGAGCGTAGGTCGACCAGGGGCGCTGTACCGGAGCGGAGCGGGGATTCGGCGCCCGCTCCCAGCTTGAGGAGGGCATCGTGACCGATAGGCTGACCCAGGTGAACTCCGGCGACGGCCAGGTTCAAGGCAGCCTGCTCCTCTGCCTCCAACCCGAGGTCGGGAAGGTAGTACGCGTCGGGGTCGACCCGGTATCCCAGTTGGTCCTCGCCGCCGATCGGCTCGACCAGTACGGGGATGCCCTCGTCGCGGAGGAGTCGCTTGTCCCGCTCGAAGGCCTGTCGGCGTGCTCCGTGGGAGTCCGGGTAACCGGGCACCCGGTCGGCGATCTCGCGCAGGCTCAGCGGTTGGGAAGTGTCGAGGAGCACCAACAACAAGTCGGTCACCCGCTCGAGCCGATCGAGACGCTGCATCGAGGCCAATCTAGGGCGCTCGGGGAAGCACCATGACCGTGGCCGGGGTCAGTGGCCCGTACGCATGGGAACCCCACCCGTTCACCTGGGGACTCCTGGCCGTCCTGGTGGGAGCGGTGGTGCTCGGTCATCGACGCCTGCAGGCCGGAAGCAAGGACCCCATCGGCTGGACCCGTCGCCAGATCTTCGAATTCGCCGGAGCGGTGACGGCATCGGCGGTGGCGCTGACCTGGCCGATGGCCGATCTGGCCGCGCACTGGTCCCTGACCGCCCTGGTGGTGCAACGGGTGATCGTGGTGCTGGTGGTCGCTCCCCTCCTCTTGGTGGGCCTCCCCTACGACCTGCTCCAGTGGGCCACCCGCCCCGCCTGGGTGGATGCGCTGCTGGTGCGTCTCCAGCGACCGCCGGTGGCCATCATCACGGTCACCGTCCTGCTGATCGGGTCGATGACCTCGGGCGTCGTCCACGCGCAGTCGGCGTCAGTGGCGGTCCGGGCGATCGTGACCGCGGCGGTGCTGGTGGCCGGCCTTGTCTTGTGGATCCCGGTGCTCGGAAGGATCCCGGGGATCCTCCGCCCGAAGCCTGTTGTCCGCTTCGGTTATCTGGTGGCCCAGGCGGTCATCCCCGCCTTCCTCTCGTTCATCTACATCTTCTCCACCCATCCCCTCTACGGCGACTTCTCGCGGTCGCATGCCGCCGTCGGCCTGCGACCGCTCAACGACCAGCAGATCGCAGGTTTCGTCTCCAAACTCTCGATGCTGCTGGTCCTGCTGTCGGTGGGCTGGGTGGTGCTGTCCCGGGCCTCGACCGCCGACGAGGAGGCCGCCAACGATCCCCTGGTGTGGGCCGACGTGGAGCGGCATTTCGAGCGGGTGGACCGTCAAAGTGTCCGGAACGGCGCTCTGGGCGGGACCGGTGCGGTTGCGGTGGGCGGTGAGGACGGAGCTCGTGACCGGCGGGATGGCTCTGCCGCCGGCATCGATCCGACCGCTCCCACGCCAGCGCCCGGTCGTCCTCCGGAGGGATCACACCCGCCCCGGCCGGGAAGTGGTCCTCCGGGCGGCGACCCTCCCGGAGGGCCCTCCAGTTGAGTCCGACCGGATCCGGATGCCCGGGGGTTCAGGCCTGATGCGGAAACGGCCACATGGGGTCGGACAGATCCGTACCATGGGACGGTGACGCTCGAGGCCCCCATCGCACCGATGTTCCGGCACCTGGTGACCGGTTCGGTCCGGGCGGGAATCGAGGAGATGGGCGGCCGGCCGGTGATGGTGGTGCGGTCGGTGTCGGCGCTTCGCCGTGGGGCGCTCTCGATCGACGACGGGGAGACCATGCGGGTGGCCGCGGCGACCGCCCTCTCGTTCCGGATCCCCATCGTGCTGGTGCTGGCCTCGAGTGGGGCCGACGTGTCCGACGGGGTGGCCTCGCTCAACGGATGGGGCCAGGCGGCCCGGGCGCTGACCAGGTGTTCGGGCATCGTGCCGGTGGTGGCGGTGGTGACCGGACCTGCCCTGTCCGGCCCGGCGCTGATGCTGGGGATCGCCGACCTGGTCATCATGACCAGTGACGCCTTCGCCTTCGTGTCCGGCCCGGCCCGGGTCGAGGAGTTCACCGGCGTCCGGATCGGGATCCACCAACTGGGCGGGACCTCCATGCACGCCCGGGCCAGCGGCCTGTGCACCATCGAGGCCGGGTCGGAAGAGGACGCCATGGCCCACGTGGCCCACCTGCTGAGCCTGCTGCCGGCCAACGCTGACGAGCTGGCGCCGCTCGGTCCTCTCGATGATCCGGCGGATCGGGAGGTCGACAACCTGCGCACGATCATCCCGGAGCGGGCCACCAGCTCGTACGACGTGCGCCAGGTGATCGCGGCACTGGTGGACGACCAGGACGTGACCGAACTCTCCAACCGGTGGTCGCCGCAGCTGGTGACCGCACTGGCCCGCATCGGGGGCAGGACGGTCGGATTCGTGGCCAACCAGCCCCAGGCCCTGGCCGGCACCCTGGACATCGCCGCCTCGCAGAAGGGCGCCCGTTTCGTCCGGTTCTGTGACGCCTTCAACCTGCCGCTGGTCACCCTGGTGGACACGCCGGGGTTCCTGCCGGGCAAGGATCTCGAGTGGCGGGGGATGATCCGGCACGGTGCAGAGCTGGCCTTCGCCTACGCCGAGGCCACCGTCCCCCGGGTGTGCGTGATCCTCCGCAAGGCATTCGGCGGTGCCTACATCGTGATGGACTCCAAGGGCCTGGGCAACGATCTCTGCTTCGCGTGGCCGGCGGCGGAGATCGCGGTGATGGGTGCGGAGGGAGCCGTGCAGATCCTCCATAGGAGGGTCGAGGATCTCGAGGAGCGCCAGAGGTTGCAGGACGACTACTCGGCGAGGTTCCTCACTCCATGGCAGGCAGCCGAGCGCGGATTCGTCGACGCGGTGATCGACCCGGCCGACACCCGGATGGTGGTGGCCGACGCGCTCTCCGTCCTCGAGACGTCGCGGGAGATGCTGCCGGGCCGCAAGCACACGGTGGGGCCGCTGTAGCGGTCGAGGACCTCCGGCCCGGTCACGTATCGATCGTCGCCAGGTCAATCGTCGAGTGATCGCCGAAGATGCCGACTTCCGCGCGGCCAGGCCACGCGCAGGCCAATCCTAAGGCCAGGAAGACCGCTATCGGGGCCCAGTATCCCCACTCCGAAGCGCGGTGGAAGCCATAAGCGGTCGCGAGCATGGCGATCGCCCATGCCCCGACCAGCCGCTTCGGATTACCACTAGTGGCGGCCGTCAAGACGATCAGCACCAGCGGAGGTCCCAGGTAGAAGGCATTCATCACTGATTCGAAGAAGCACCGGAGACTGAGTGCCAAGGCACACAGCCAGAGAAGGCCGACGTTCGAGGGCGCTCTCCGGTAGGCCATGAAGCCGACCACGACGGCCATGAACACCGCAATCATTCGCCCAGGCCCGGCGCCAACGGTGGTCCGAGACAACGTGGGCGAAAGTGCAATCCAGGGCGTCGCATGATCGAGGAATCTGGCGTTCGCCTGATGAAGAAGGACCGCTGATGTCTGGTGCCATTGCATCACGAGCGGGGCACTGAGAAGCATGACCGACGGGAGGGCCCCATAGAGGCACAGGCGGAGGCGATGGAGGTTCGGTGTTCGGACGAACGCCAACGGGAACATGAGGATGACCAGCGGTTGGGTCACGATGGCTGCCCCCCACAGCCAACCGGAGAGAGGCCATCGACCCCGAAGCATGGCCAAGAGTGCGTACAACGAGAAGGTCAACGCCAGCATGTCCTCGGGATGACCCCACATGGTCACGACTTGGAAGATGACGACCGCCTCCATAACGCTGAGCATGATCCGGCGAGGCCCGTTCACCCCGAGCTCCTCGGCCATGGCGTCAAAGGCCACCAGACACGTCGAGGCCAACAACAGAATGGCCGGTCCGAGCAGGAACCACGATGTGGGCTGGCTGACGAACATGGGTGCGATGGATTCACCAAGTCCGAGGGCCCCGCTCACCATGGCCACGGGCGCCAGAAGGACGGCGATCCCTGGAAAGGTGACAAGTTGCGTGTCGTTGCCGTACATGTTGCCGATGTCGCCCCATCCCACCCAGTGGGCGGCGCGGAATGTGGACCAAATGTCTCCGGGGATCACCCAATCACGGGAGTGGTGGATGACCGGATTCCACCACAGCGAATAGGCCATGGACACGATCACGAAGGCCAGCATCACCGCCAACGGCCATCGCCGTCGCTTGAGATGCTTGACCAGCCAGAAGGTTCGGCCCACCGCGTCGGTATGTTCTCCGGCATCCTTCCTGACTCTGTCCCGAACTCCGTCGACCGGATGGTCGATGACACCGGCCACCTTCACATCGACATCCGAGTGCTCAGCCGCACCACAATCGGACTCTCTTTCCCCACTGGGCGCATGGGCGACATCCGCCACATCGGGAGAGGCTGTCAAATGAGACACGTTCACCCTCATGCCATCGTGACGACACGGCCTCCCCTTGAGCACGAACCTCCACCGCGAGCTCGACCTTGGCCGGACATGGAGAGTGCCCCCTCCCGGAAGGAGGGGGCACTCTCGTCAGGTGATTTCGGACAGCTGGCCAGGCCAACTACCCGATTCGCAGGTTCCCGATCAGATGCTCGGGAATGCCGTGTACGAGTAACGGTAGTTCGAGGCCGCGATTGCGCTGGGCTGACTGGCAACACAAGCGCCCGACGTGACTGT
>JADGOG010000107.1 GCA_017883065.1 Acidimicrobiales bacterium
TGCCGGCGGACGCACCGCCGGGGGCAGCGGGACCTCCGGCGAGGGTGACGAGGTCGACCCCGAGGTCGTCGACGCCGAGGCTGCACTGCTGCGGGCCCAGGTGCGCCTCGAGGCGGTCGACGCCACCGCCGGAGCGACCGCCGCCTCGGCCGGTTAGCGGCCGGGCTCACGCCCCGTTCCTTTCCTCCACTGCTCCTTTGTTGCCTGCCGTGATGGCCCCATGATCCGCCGAGCCGCACTGCTGGTGTGCGGGACGCTCGGCCTGACGCTTCTCGGCTGCTCCTCGAGCCCGAACCAGAACCAGAGCGCATCGTCGACCACTGCGGTGCCCGGGTGCCACACCCACGCGTCGACGGTGCATCTGGTTCTGTCCGACACCCAACCGGTTCCGGTGGTACGCACCGCCCCCGGAGGGTGCGTCGCCGTCACCGTCCCCCGTTCCCCGTTCAAGGCGACCAGATCCGAGTCGCCGAAGGTCCGCCCCACCGGCAGCCTCCGACTGGTCTCGGACACCCTGCATGCGGACGGCACCCGAACCGTCTACTTCACGGCGGGTCAGACCGGCACGGCCACGGTCACCTCGACGGTGGCCATCGAGACGAGAGTCGCCGTGCCGGAATGGGGCGGAGTCGTGCACATCGGCTGACCGCTCCGCCATGCGTTCGACTGCACGGTCGCTGGTGCGGGACTCCTGGACCGAGGGCCCGACCCCTGGCCCGTTACAGCCTCGACCGCAGCCTCAGCCCCGACCTCAGCCCCGACCTCAGCCTCAGCCTCAGCCGAACTCGATGGCGCTGTAGTCGGCCAGCTTGTGGAGCGGGTGGCGGGCGTCGATGAGCCGGACCGTGCCCGACTTCGACCGCATGACCAGTGACTGGGTGGAGGCTCCGAACTCGTCGAAGCGGACGCCGTGGAGCAGCTCGCCGTCGGTGATCCCGGTGGCGGCGAAGAAGCAGTTGTCGCCTCGCACCAGGTCGTCGGTGGTGAGCACGGCATCGAGGTCGTAGCCGGCGTCGAGGGCGGCCTGACGCTCGCCCTCGTCCCTCGGCCAGAGGCGCCCCTGGATCTCGCCGCCCATCGACTTGAGGGCGGCAGCGGCGATCACCCCTTCGGGGGTCCCACCGATGCCCACCAGGAGGTCCACGCCGGTGTCGGGCCAGGAGGTGGCGATGGCACCGGCCACGTCCCCGTCGGTGATCGACCGGATCCTGGCGCCGGTGCTGCGCACGGTGGCGATGAGATCGGCGTGTCGTGGGCGGTCGAGGATGACCACGGCAAGGTCGCGCACCGAGGTTCCCTTGGCCTTGGCCACGGCCTTCAGGTTGTCCTCGATGGGCATGGTGATGTCGATGACACCCACCGACCGGGGGCCAACGGCCAGCTTCTCCATGTAGACGCACGGACCCGGGTCGAACATGGTGCCTTGCTCGGACACGGCGATCACCGAGAGGGCGCCTCCTCGACCGAGGGCGGTGGGGGTGGTCCCGTCGATCGGGTCGACGGCGATGTCCGCCTTGGGTGGGGTGCCGTCCCCGATGCGCTCGCCGTTGTAGAGCATGGGCGCATTGTCCTTCTCGCCCTCGCCGATCACCACGACGCCGTCCATGGCGATGCTGGACAGCACGATGCGCATGGCGTTGACGGCGGCACCGTCGGCACCTTCCTTGTCTCCCCGACCCATCCACCGTGATGCGGCCAAAGCGGCCGCCTCGGTGACCCGGACGAGCTCCATGGCCAAGTTGCGATCGGGTGCCTGCGGTGCGCTGTTCACGGATCATGACGATAGTGGCTGGCGGGGGGTGCGATCCCGTCCTCTCGAACGAAGCGGCGGCCAGCGCGCCATCGACCCGTCCTGGTGCCCGGATCAGTGCGGGTCAGCCCGGGTCAGCCCGGGTCGGAGCCCCAACCACGGCACGAAGGGCGGTTGTCAGCCCAACCCGGGCCCTCCATGCCCCCACGCCGGAACCACGGACCCGAACACGGGCATGGACGGGAACCGTGAGAGGAACCGTGGGAGGAACGAGCCATACTGGTGAGGTGGACCGCTTCGTCGTCACCCCCAGCGGACCCTTGGCCGGGACGGTCAGGGCCGGAGGGGCCAAGAACTCGGTCCTGAAGTTGATGGCTGCCTGCCTGCTGGCCGAGGGCACCCATGTGCTCACCAACGTCCCCCAGATCACCGACGTCGACATCATGGGTGAGCTGCTCGGGGCCATGGGCGTGGACGTCCGGCGTGGACGGACCCCTGACGAACTGGTGGTGACCACCCCCGCCGTGGTGGTCCCCGAGGCGCCCCACGAGCTGGTGGAGAAGATGCGGGCCTCGGTGGTGGTCCTCGGACCGCTCTTGGCCCGGTGCGGCCGGGCCAAGGTCTCGCTTCCCGGTGGGGACGACTTCGGTCCCCGGCCCATCGATATGCACCTGCACGCCCTCGAATCGCTGGGCGCGTCGTTCACCTCGTCTCACGGCTACCTGGACTGCCGGGTGGAGTCGAGCGTGGCCTCGGTGCCCCGCCTGGTCGGCAACCGGGTCGTCCTCGAGTACCCGAGCCACACCGGGACCGACAACGTGCTGATGGCCTCGGTGCTGGCCAAGGGCACCACCGTCATCGAGAACGCGGCCAGGGAGCCCGAGGTGTCCGACCTGGCCGAGTTCCTCAATGCCATGGGGGCGCGGATCACCGGTGCCGGCACCTCGCACATCCAGGTGGAGGGTGTGGACGCGCTCCACCCTGCCACCCACGCGGTGATCCCCGACCGACTGGTGGTGGCCACCTTCCTGGTGGCTGCCGGACTCTGTGGGGGCGACGTGGTGGTCGAGGACGGGCGGCCCGATCACATGGACATGCTCATCCGGAAGCTGTCGGCCACGGGTATCGAGATCACCCAGGATCCCGAGGGGTTGCGGGCCTGCCGCGACCTGGCCCAACCGTTGCGCTCGGTGGATGTGGCCACCCTCCCGTATCCGGGGTTCGCCACCGACTACAAGCCGCTGCTGGTCACCTTGCTCACCGTGGCCTCCGGGGTGGGGATCGTCACCGAGAACCTCTTCTTCGGCCGATTCCGCTACGTCGAGGAGCTCCGCCGCATGGGCGCGGACATCCGAACCGAGGGACACCATGCGGTGGTGCGGGGAGTTGAGCGCCTCTCCGGCGCGCCGGTGCGGGCCTTCGACGTGCGGGCGGGCGCCGCCCTGGTGCTGGCCGGGCTGGTGGCCGACGGCGAGACGGTGATCACCGACGCCCACCACGTCGACCGCGGCTACGAGGACCTCGACGGGAAACTGTGTTCACTCGGCGCCCACGTCGTCCGGGCCTGACACCCCTGATACCACTCGACTCCCCGACGACAACCCCGACCACAAACCGCGACGACAACCCCGAACACGACCCCGACCACAAACCGCGACGACAACCCCCGCCCCAACCCCACGGCCCCTCCCGTATACGCTCGTCACTCCATGTCCGCCGCACTCCCTTCCGATCCCGCCGACCTGTTCGAGGTGGCCCGTGCGGGCAACCAGAGTGCACTGGCCCGGCTCCTGACCCTGATCGAACGCGGCGGCCCGCGATCCCGTGCGGTGGCGGCCCTGGCCTTCCGTACGGGGGACACGGCGTACTCGGTGGGGATCACCGGAGCGCCAGGCGCCGGCAAGTCCACCCTTACCGACCGGCTGATCACCTGTGCCCGCACCCGAGGCCTCGACGGCAGCGACCGGGTGGCCGTACTGGCCATCGACCCCTCGTCCCCCTACTCGGGGGGAGCCATCCTGGGGGACCGGGTGCGGATGCCCTCCCATGCGCTCGACGACCGGGTCTTCATCCGGTCGATGGCCACCCGGGGCCATCTCGGTGGCCTGTCGGTGGCCGTGCCCGATGCGGTGCGTGTCCTGGCTGCCGTGGGGATGCCGGTGGTGCTGGTGGAGACGGTGGGCGTCGGCCAACAGGAAGTCGAGGTGGCCGCGGCCACCGACACCACCATCGTGGTGGTCAACCCGGGCTGGGGGGACGCCATCCAGGCCAATAAGGCCGGTCTCTTGGAGATCGCCGACCTGTTCGTGATCAACAAGGCCGACCGCCCCGGCGCCCGCGAGACCCGTCGGGATCTCGAACTCATGCTGGAGCTCACCGACCTCGGGGACTGGCGCCCACCCATCGTCGAAACGGTGGCCTCAGCCGGCGAGGGGGTGGACGCTCTGTGGGACGTCATCGAGGAGCACCGCAACCACCAGATCGAATCCGGCATGCTGGTCGAACTCCGACGTCAACGCCTCGAACGCGAATTCCACCAGATCCTCATGGCGCGGCTGGCCGAGCAGATCGACGAGCTGATGACCACCACCCCGTTCGCCGGGGTCACCTCGGCACTGGCCGCCGGCGATCTCGATCCCTACCAGGCCGCCGACCGGCTACTGGCCGGTCTGCGTGACGCGTCGGACCCCCTGGACCCTCCAGACCCACTGGACCCTCCGTCTACGGCCTGACCCGCCGTCCGCCCCCTGACCCTGTCCGATCATCCCGACACGCTCGGGTAGCGTGCTGGCGTGACTGACGACGCCAATCAGGTCATCAGCGCCGGACCGGTGCCGGTGGCGTCGATCGACGAACTGCATCGGGCCGTCCGCAGCTATCGGGACCCACTTCCGCCCGCCGAGGAGGATCCGCTCTGGTTCCAGCGGGCTGTCTTCTACGAGGTGTTGATCCGCGGCTTCTTCGACGGCAACAACGACGGGGTGGGGGACATCCCCGGCCTGATCGCCAAGCTCGACTACCTCCAGTGGCTGGGTGTCGACTGCCTCTGGCTGCTCCCCTTCTACCCGTCCCCCCTCCGCGACGGCGGCTACGACATCAGCGACTACTACTCGGTACACCCCGAGAGCGGCACCGTCGACGACCTCAAGCGACTGCTCGAGGAGGCGCACGCCCGGGGGATCCGGGTGATCGCCGACCTGGTCATCAACCACACCAGCGACCAGAACCCGTGGTTCCTCGAGTCGCGCCAGAGCCGCGACAACCCCAAGGCCGACTGGTACGTGTGGAACGACGACGACCAGCGCTGGCCTGAGGCCCGGATCGTCTTCATCGACGTCGAGCGGTCGAACTGGGCCTACGACCCGGTTCGCAACCAGTACTACTGGCACCGCTTCTACTCCCACCAGCCCGACCTCAACTACGACAATCCCGAGGTGGCCGAGGCCATGCTCGACGTGGTCCGGTACTGGTTGGACCTGGGCCTCGACGGGTTCCGCCTCGACGCGGTCCCGTTCCTCTACCAAAAGGACGGGACGGCGGGGGAGAACCTGCCCGAAACCCACGCCTTCATCCGTCGGGTCCGGGCCGAACTCGACGAGCACTACCCCGGGCGCATCCTGCTGGCCGAGGCCAACGGCTGGCCGTCCGACGTGGCCGACTACTTCGGCGACGACGACGAGTGCCACCTGTGCTTCAACTTCCCGCTGATGCCGCGGCTGTTCATGGCGGTCCGGCGAGAACAGAGCTACCCCATCACCGAGATCCTGGCCCAGACCCCCGAGGCACCCGGCAGCTCGCAGTGGGCCATCTTCCTGCGCAACCACGACGAGCTCACCCTCGAGATGGTCTCCGAGGAGGAGCGCGACTACCTCTTCTCCGAGTACGCCAAGGATCCCCGGATGAAGCGGCATATGGGGATCGGCCGGCGCCTGGCGCCACTGCTCGACCGCGACCGGCGCCTGTCCGAGCTGCTCTACTACCTGTTGTTCACCCTGCGGGGCAGCCCGGTCCTCTACTACGGCGACGAGATCCAGATGGGGGACAATCTCTACCTCGGCGACCGGGACTCGGTGCGCACCCCGATGCAGTGGACCCCGGACCGCAACGGCGGGTTCAGCCGGGCCGACTTCGCCCAGCTCTACCTGCCCCCACTGATGGACCCGGTCTACGGCTTCTCGGCGGTGAACGTGGAGGCCCAACAGCGCAATCCGAGCTCGTTCCTCCACTGGATGCGGCGGATCCTTTCCGTGCGACGGGAGTTCCCGGTCCTCGGGACCGGCGAGCTCCAGGTGGTCTCGTCGGCCAACCCCTCGGTGCTGTCCTTCGTGCGGTCAGCACCCGATCGGCCCTCGCAGGGCCCGGTCAATCCGGTCCTCTGCGTGCACAATCTGAGCAAGCTGGCCCAGCCGGCCGAGATCCACGCGGAGCGCTGGGTGGGACGCCAGCCCATCGAGTTGCTGGGTCGGGTGGCCTTCCCCCTCATCGGCAGCGAGCCCTACCGGGTCACCCTGGCCCCTTACGGCTCACAGTGCTTCGAGTTGGCCTGAGCCGGCCCACCCCCGGCTCCACCCACCCCCGGCTCCACCGACTGCCGACTGCGGCGGGTGTGCTCAGACCGCCCGTGCCACCGGGGACCGCACGGCGAGCGCCTCGGCGGCCTCTTCGGGGTTCACGATGTTGATCAGCACGCCGGTGCCCAGTTCGAAGCCGGCCACCGTGGTCAGCTTGGGCACTACGTGCACGTGCCAGTGGTACGGCTCAGGGGCCCGATAGGGCGCCGAGTGGAAGACCAGGTTGTAGGCGATGTCCCCGACCACGTCGCGCAGGCTCCCCAACGTGGCCTTGAGTGCCTTGCCCACGGCCACCAGGTCGGTCGGGGGACTGTGGTGGAGGTGGGGTCCGTGGGCCCGGGGGATGACCAGCATCTCGTAGGGCACCCCGCTCCAGAACGGGCAGATCACCAGCACGCGCTCGTCGGCGTAGACGACGCGGTGGTTGACGTTCTCCTCGGCATCCACGGTGGTGCACAGCAGGCACCGGCCGGCGAACCGGGCGAAGCCGGCCTGCTCCTCCACCAGTTCGCGGGGGACGAAGGACATGCCCAGCAGCTGGCCGTGCGGGTGCTCGATGGAGGCTCCCGCCTCCCGGCCCGAGTTCACGATGGCCTGGCTGTAGCGCAACCCCGGAATCGCCGAGTGCGCCTCGATGCGATCGCGGATGGCCGTCATCACCGCGGTGGTCTGGTCGTCGCTGAGCATCGACCACGAGTTCTGGTGGTCCGGTGACAGCACGACCACCTCGTGGATCCCGCCGGCGGTGGCCTGGGTGAAGATCGGCCCGCGGTTGGTCACGACGAACGGAGCGTTGCCCTCGAAGGCCGGATAGCGGTTGGGCACCACCCGGACCTGCCAGCTCCCGTCGTTCCCGGGGGCCTCGAGTGTGGGGGAGATGTTCTCCTCGTTGCCCGGGCAGAACGGGCACGGCTGCGAGGTGTCGGCCTGGATGTGTGCCGTGCGGGGTGCGAAGGCCTGGGGTCGTGTGGCCCGGTCGGTGCTCACCACCACCCAGCGGCCGGTGAGCGGGTCAAGTCGGAGCTGATTCATCGGAGGTGCGCGGCGCCCCTGTCTCGTTGTCTGTTCTGGAAACGCACGGTGGCGACCACCTCAATTCGGTCTTCGACGCTCGTCACCGTCGAACATCCCCTTGGGGTGGCGAGACCCCTCCTACTAACGTAGCAATTCCGAGGCCAGGTGACGCGCCACCTGGCGGATCGCGTGACCACCGCCGGGCTGTCAGAATCCCCCGGATGACTGTCGTGCTCCTCGGATCGGCCACCGCCGCCCACTCGCGCAACGTGGCCTACGACGTCGTGCTCCTGGCCCACGTGCTCGCCGCGCTGATCGGATTCGGCGCTGTGGGGGTGGCCGGCGCCAACGCTCTGGCCCTCAGGAGGTCCGGGCCGAGATCCGAATCGGTCCGGCGTTACTACCGGCCCGGGGTCAACTGGGGCGGCCGGATCCTGTTCCTGGTTCCCGTGTTCGGGGTGGCACTGGTCCAGATGAGCCGGGGCGACTGGTCCTTCTCCGAAGGGTGGGTCACCGTCGGGATCGCACTGTGGGCGGTGGTGGCGGTGGTGGCCGAGATGGTGCTGTGGCCCACCGAGCGCCGGCTGCAGGAGGCGGTGGCCGAGGACCGACCCGTCGCCGCCATCCGGACCCAGTGCGCGCTGGTGGCTGCGCTGTCGGCCTCCCTCGTGGTGGTCCTGGTGGTGGCCACCGTGGTCATGGTGGCCAAGCCCTGATCCGAGTCCGGCCCGGTGGGGGAGGACCGGCGCTCTCGGCTCGGCAGGCGCTGCTGGCCTGTGCTGCGGGGATCAGGCGGGGGTGAAGCGACACTCCAGGTGCTTGATCCCGTTGATGAAGTTGGACAGGAGCCGGTCGGGCTCGCCGACGGACTCGATGTCCGGCAGCCGGGCGAAGAGCTCGCGCATCATCACGTCGAGCTCACGACGGGCCAGGTGCGCACCCAGGCAGAAGTGGGGGCCGGCCGCACCGAACCCGAAGTGGGGATTGGGGGCACGGGTGACGTCGAAGGTGTACGGGTCCTCGAAGGCGTCCTCGTCCCGGTTGGCCGAGTTGTAGAAGAGGAGCACCTTGTCGCCCTCGTGGAGCTCCTCTCCCGACAGCACGGTGTCCCCGGTGACCGTGCGGCGCATCCAGATCACCGGCGAGGCCCACCGGACGATCTCGTCGACCCCGGTGGCCCCGATGGTGGCGGGGTCGGCCTTCCACAGCGCCCGCTGGTCGGGATGCTCGGTCAGTGCCAGCAGGCCGTGGGTGATCGAATTGCGGGTGGTCTCGTTGCCGGCGGTGAGCAACAGGATGAAGAAGGAGGCCAACTCGCCCGGGGTGAGGGCCTCGCCGTCGATGTTGGTGGAGATGAGGGCCGTGGTGAGGTCGTCGGTCGGGTGGTCGATCCGGTGGGCGCTCAACTCGTTCATCAGGTCGGTGAGCTCCTGGCCGGCGTTGATGAAGGCGAGTACCGGGTCGGTCCCCTCGGGGACGTACTCGGGGTCACCGTTGCTCAGGATCACGTTGGAGCAGCGGAACACGGTGGCGTACTCGGACGGCGGTACGCCCATCATGTCGCAGATGATCTCGAGGGGGAACGGGGCGGCGATCTCGGTCACGAAGTCGCACTCGCCGAGCCCGGACGCCCGCTCGATCACCCGATCGGCGACCTCTTCGATGTTCTCCTCGATGCTCTTGATCCGACGTGGGTTGAACGCCGCCGACACGATGCGGCGGAGTCGGGCGTGGCGGGGGTTGTCGGTGGAGATCATGCCGGCGAAGTACTCGACCATCTCCGGCGGGAGATCGAGGATGGAGACCGCTCCCTGTCCGGAGCAGTAGATCTCGGGGTGGCGACTGATCTCGGCCACGTCGGCGTGCCGGGTCACCGCCCGGTACCCGGGCCCCGGCGGCGGGGCCAGGGCGGAGGTGAGAGTGGCGTCGGGCTCCTCGAAGAACGCCAGAGGCCGATCGCGGCGGAGGAGCTGGAAGGCGCCCTCGCGCTCGGTCCACGGACGCTCCCAGAATTCGAGGTCGGAAAGGTCGATCTGATCGATGCTGAGCACCTGTTCGGGGATCATGCTGTCCACCCTACCGACCGGGCCGCACCGCTTCACAGCCGAGAGGCGCCGGATTTGCGAGCGGGTGGGGCCGGGAACACGACCGGCCGGGGCCGTTCCCGGCGAGGTCACAGCCGTCCGAGGACGGCCCGTGCCTCGTCGATGCGGCCGGCCTCGACCAGTGGGACCACCTGCTCGTCGAGCACGGCGGTCCAGTCGACCGAATCGGTGGGCCGTCCCTCGGCCCGGAGCGCCTGGCGGGCCTCCTCCAGCAGGGTGGCGAGGACGGCCACTCGGGACGGGAGGGCCCCGGCTGCCCGGCTGAGGAGCCACCGGGCCAGGGCCGGACTGGATCCGCCGGTGGAGACGGCCACGGTCACCGGGCCGTCCCGGTGGACGGCGGGAAGCTGGATGGTCCCCGGGGCGGTGGTGTCCGCCCCGGCCGCCAGTGCGCCCGCCGAGGTGGCGTCGGCCACCACCGTGCGGTCGATGGCCGGGTCGCCCGTGGCGGTGACCACCAGGTCGTACCGGCCGGCCTCGCCCGCCTGGTAGGAGCGGTGCTCGACGGTGACGTCCGGGTTCCCGTCGAGCGCCGACGTGGTGCGGGGCGCCACCACGGTCACCAGCCCGCCGGCGGCGATGATCCCTTCGGCCCTTCGGGTGGCGACCGGGCCCCCGCCGACCACCAGGCACCGCCGACCGGTCAGGTCGAGGACGACCGGATAGCCGGAG
>JADGOG010000108.1 GCA_017883065.1 Acidimicrobiales bacterium
ACCAACTGAGCTACGCCGCCACGGGCGAGCCCCCGGTGGGGATTGAACCCACGACCCCCGCCTTACCATGGCGGTGCTCTACCACTGAGCTACAGGGGCATTGCAGCTCGAGCGAGCAGCAGAGGGGCAATCATAGCGAACCCTGAGGCCCACGAGAAGGCCGGGCATCCTGAGTACCATCTGCGGATGCACGTCCGCATGGCCAATTCGGCCGACGCCGAGGCCATTCGGGCCATCTACAACGCCGAAGTCACCGGGTCGACCGCCACCTTCGACCTGGTCCCGCGGACCGTCGACGAGCAGGTGGCCTGGCTCGAGGAGCACCGGGGGCCCTATCCGGCCGTCGTCGCCGTCGACGACGCGGAGACCGTGGTCGGCTTCGGCTCACTCTCGGTGTTCCGTGACCGGCCGGCCTACGCCACTACCGTCGAGGACTCGGTCTACGTGGGCGACGGCGCCCGGGGCAAGGGGGTCGGGCGACTCCTCCTCGTGGCGCTGATCGACCTGGCCACCCAGCACGGGTTCCACTGCGTCATCGCCCGCATCGGGGGGGACAATCAGGCGTCGATCGGGCTCCACGAGGCATGCGGGTTCCGCATGGTCGGCATCGAGCAGGAGGTCGGCCGCAAGTTCAGCCGCTGGCTCGACGTCTCCGTCCTGCAGCGCATGCTCTGACCCACGAAGCGAACACCGCCGTTCGGCCTCGCCGGGACCAGTACGCCCCGGACCCGGGTGGTGGGATCAGAGGGCGGGCGTCGACCGGAGCGAGGCCGGGTCGACCGGATGCCTCAGCTCCGGGGAGACCGGGTCGTTGCGCACCCAGGCCGTCACCGGCACGGTCATGATCACCAGGATCCACAGCAGCGTCAGGACGATCTGCAGTGGATCACCGTGGACGAGCGGCTTGATCAGCGCCGTCCCCCCGGGCAACTCGATGAAGGCGGTCACCATCGAGAGCCCGATGATCAGTGAACGGAGCCGGCCGAGAGCCACCGGGGCGAGCAGGATCAAGCCCCACGACAGATACCAGGGCTGGACCACCGGCCCCAGGGCGACGAAGAGCAGCAGGGTGATCCCCAGCGCCTTGAGTGTGCCGATCCGGTCGCTGTTGAGAAGCAGCCACACACCGGCGATGCCGGCGGCCAGCAGGCCGAAGAAGCGGGCCACCGAGAGCACCCCACCCAGCCCGACTCCGACGTGGGCGAAATGGGCGATCCCGGTGAAGGCCAGGGCCACCGAGGTGGTCGGCGCCGTCCACGACCGGACCGCACCCGGAGTCCCGAGGATGCTCACCCAGCCCCAACCCAGCCCGCTGACGTAGGAGAAGAAGCCGAGCACGCCGGCACCCATCAGGCCGGCGGTCACCACCGGCCGTATCCGATCGCGCGTCGATGCCTGGGGTCCCAGCCAACTCCAGCCGATGTAGAGGATCCCCAGCGCTGCCGGCGCCTTGATCGAGGTAGCCAACGCGCACAGCAGGATGCCCACGATGGGCCGCTTCTCCTTGGCCGCGGTGAGTCCGGCGACGAGCAATCCCAACATCAGGGCGTCGTTGTGGGCACCGCCGATGAGGTGGAGGAGGGTGACCGGGTTGAGCACCATCAGCGTGAACAGCTCGGCCCCGTCCCGGTGGTAGAGGCGGGCCAGCCGGGGGACGCAGGCGGCGATGAGCAGGACCCCGACCACCGACAACAGCCGGAGCAGCACGATGGTGGCCAGCTCGTTGTGGAAGGTGATCCGGGCAAAGAAGCCGTCCAGCTGCAAGAAGAGCGGCCCGTACGGGGCCGGGGCGTTGCCCCACAGTTGGTCGACCGGGGCGGTGTAGGCGTTGTTGCCCAGCTCGAAGGGACCGTAGAGGTAGGGGTTCATGTGGTGGCTGACCATCTCGCCCTGCGCCGCGTAGGAGTAGGCGTCGCGGCTGAACAGCGGGGCGATCACCAACATGGGCAGCGACCACAGGGCGAAGACCCACATCATCTTCTTGACGGCCACCCCGGGGCGGCTGGCGTAGAGGCGGGTCATGCCCCACCACACCCGCATCAGCAGCAACAGCCCGCCGTAGACGGCGGCCAGGGTGAAGTAGACGCCCCACTGGCTGGCCCCATCGGTGGAGGGGACCCCGAAGAACCAGACACCGGGCATCTCCAGCTTGAAGGGCGAACTCGGAAGGGACGCGCCGATGGCGATGGCCACCATGGCCGCGAACCCGAGGAGGGCCGGCCGCAGCACGAGTCCCCGTGGCGACGCTGCATCGGCGTGCCGGGTGTCCCGTTCACCGGATTCGAGGGAATGGACGTCCAGCCGACGACGGACCGTCGCCAGTGCTCCGTCGATCATGCCGATCCCTGCGTTGGCCAGCTCTCTGGCCAACGGCCGTAGCCCGCCCGTGGGCGGATCCGCTGCCGGAACGTGTCGGTCGTCAGACACCTCTCCAGCCGTGTTGTCCGCAGGCATGGGGTTCGGGGGCTTCTCCTCGGTCGACCAGCTGTCGATGCCCAGCTGGTGCATCTGTCGACGAGAAGCTGGCTGCACTCCCCGCCTTCGGCGTCAATTGCGCCCCCCACCAGGCATTTCCCTTGTCAGGTCCTGCCTGGACCGCAACCATTCCGTAACCGCATTGTAACCAATCGCCCGGGGCGAGCAAGTCGCTCCGCCTGGTCGACCGTTGGTCAGCCTATCCGTCTCTCGGTTGCGGCGGAGGGCAGATGAGTGGGATGAGGAAGACCCCGGCCGGGGAGCGGCTGCGCTCACTGACCGGGGTCTCCGTCTGCGTGGGCCGGGAAGGATTTGAACCTTCGAAGGCAATGCCGGCAGATTTACAGTCTGCTCCCTTTGGCCGCTCGGGCACCGACCCGCAGGGCGGAAGGATATCCCGTCCCGCAGAGGTACTGTTTCGCCATGCCCACCTTCGACGTCGTCTCCGAAGTCGACATGCAGGAAGTACGCAATGCCGTCGACCAGGCCAACCGTGAAGCCTCCACCCGTTTCGACTTCAAGGGAACCGACTCCACCATCGAGCTGACCGACAAGGAGTTGGTGCTCAACTCGTCGACCGAGGACCGGCTCCGGGCGCTCTACCAGGTGCTGCAGGAGAAGATGGTCAAGCGCGAGGTCTCCCTCAAGTCCTTCGAGGTCGGCAAGATCGAAGAGGCGTCACGGGGAGCGGCCCGACAGAAGCTGACCATCCAGGCCGGTATCTCCTCCGACCATGCCAAGAAGATCAACAAGTTCGTCAAGGAGCTCGGTCTCAAGGGCGTGAGCTCCCAGACCCAGGGCGATCAGCTCCGGATCAACGGGAAGAAGCGGGACGACCTCCAGGCGGTGATCGCCGCGCTGAAGGCGGAGGACTTCGGGATCCCGCTGCAGTTCAACAACTTCCGCGACTGAGTCGCCGGCCGGCTCGGCTCGGCCCGGTCCCGTCCCCGGCCGCCCATCGTCACGAGGGTCGTTTGCGACTGGCCTTCCATGCCGAGCCGACCAGCAGGCCGCCCACCAGGACGGGCAGGAGGACCGCCGCTGCCGTGTGCAGCGAGTGGTCGAGGCACACCAGCGCCACCACTCCGATCACTGCGACGGCGCCGACGAACAGCTCGGGGGTGTCCCCGATCAGGAACTCCCACCAGAAGTGGCCGAAGGCAGCCGCCATGCGCCCGGCGGGCGAGCGCTGGTGATCGTCTGCGGCCGAACGATCTCGTTCAGTCACCGGGTGCCTCGCCGGCCCGCTCGACCACGGCCGGCGCCACCGCCGGGCCACCCAAGGCGGCCACCAGGGCCCACGCCACCACCCCGTAGAAGGCCACCAACACCGGGATGGCCAGGTCGGAGCCGGGCCAGTGGACGCCGATGCTCTCCCCGGACCAGAAGGTCCCGAAGCTCACCAGCATGAGGCCCACCGCCGTCTTCATGGCGTTCTCGGGGACGGACGAGAGCTGGCGGGCCAGGATCAGTCCCGCGATGGTCACCACCACCACGGCGGCACCGGCCGCCACGGCGGCCAGACCGAGGCGATGCGAGGTCGTCCCGAGCGTCAGCACGATCACCACCACTTCGAGGCCTTCGAGGAACACCCCTTTGAACGCCACCACGAACCCGGTGGAGTCCCGACCGGTGGCCGGCGGCGCGGCAGTCAGCTCGGCCACCTCCTCCTCGAAGATGGCATCCTCGTCGTGCTTCGCCTTGAGGCCGGCCGACCGGAGTACCGCTTTGCGCAACCACTGAAGCCCGAAGATCAACAGCAGTCCCCCGACGACCAGGCGGAGGGTGGTCAGCGGGACCAGGTGGACCAGGGTCGGGCCCAGGACCACAACCAGCGCGGCCAGGGTGGCCAGGGCGGCCAGGACGCCCTCGATGGCCGACCGCCATCCCCGGGTGACCCCGACGGCCAGGACGATGGTCAGGGCCTCGACCATCTCCACCGTGCTGGCCAGGAAGACGGCCAGCACCAGGACCACGGTGCCGCTGTGGGTGCTGGTCACCGCCATCGATCCTCCTCGGTCATGGTCCGCCACCGGGGCGGACCGGGCCGTCAGGCCGCTTCGACGAGTTCGTCGAGCTCCTCGACGGGGTGCACGTGGAACAGACGGTTGTAGAGCATGTACTTGAGGATCCAGAACAGGCCGAACGAGGCCACGTTGGCCAGCAGCACCACCACCGTCTGTTGGATGTGGCTCAAGTGGTGGGCGGCGCCGATGTGACGGGCCACCGCCGCTCCCCCGATCGATACGGTGATGCCGATCGCCGACATGACCCAGAAGGGCACGATCTCCTTCATCAGGTGGGATCGCCCGCCCTTCTTCCACACCCAGCGCCGGTTGAGGAAGTAGGAGGGCACGGTGGCCACCACGTTGGCAAAGACGGTGCTGGCGATCTCCCCCCACAGGTGGATGACACCGAACACGATGGCCAGCACGCCGAAGGAGACGATTGTGGAGATGACCGAGACCATGGTGTACCGGATGAGCTGCGTGCCCTCCGGGGTGTGCCGCTTCTGCCAAACGTGCTCGGCACGCACCGTGAGACTGGTCATCGGCTGAACACTAGTCGTCATCGTTCCGTAACTTCCCGTCGACCCGGGTGGGCCCGGGCGGTCGATTGTCGCCCGGGATCAGGCGCCTCAGGCGTGGTTGGCGGCGGCGATGGCGCCCAGCCAGGACGCGCTGGGCTTCTGACGGCGCTCGAATGTGGTCCGGTCCACCTCGACCAGCCCGAAGGTCGGACCGTAGCCGAGCACCCACTCGAAATTGTCCAGCAGGCTCCAGTAGAAGTACCCCCGGATGTCGATGCCGTCGTCGAGGCAGCGTTGGAGTCCGGCCAGGGCCCGGGTCACGTACTCGATCCTTGCCGCGTCGTCCTCGGTGCCGATGCCGTTCTCGGTGACGTAGACGGGAAGCCCACCGGACTTGTCGGCGGCCCGTCGAATGGTGCCCTCGAGCGCCTCCGGCCAGAACTCGTAGCCCATCTGAGTGGCCGGGACACCCTCCTCGCCCCCCATGGCCCCGTTGGGCCCGATCCGCATGCGGGTATAGGTCTGCACCCCGATGAAGTCATCGCCCCCGGTCGCTTCCAGGTAGACGTCCTCGGAGGGCCGCCGGAGCCGCTCCAGCCACTCCTCTCCACCCGGCTGGAGCTGGTAGTCGGTCATCGACAGGGTCAGGCCGACCGGGGCGTCGCCGGGACCCGACCTGATGGCCTCGACCGCCTTGCGGTGCGCACTCACCAGAGCACTGTTGACCACGTCCCGCCGGACCCGGTCCCGCACCCGGGGAGGGAAGAGCCCGTGGCGCCACCCCATGGTGGCCACCACGTTGGGCTCGTTCAGTGTGCAGGCCAGTCCGATCAGATCACCCAGGTGAGCGGTGACCCGCTCGCAGTAGCGGGCGAACCGGTCCGGCGCGTGCAGGGCCTCCCATGTGCCGGCCGCGGCCAACCACCGGGGATGGGTGAAGTGGTGGAAGGTGACCACAGGCAGGATGCCGTGCTCGTGGCAGGTGGCGGCCATCCGGCGGTAGTGGTCGAGGGCCACCGTGGAGAACTCGCCTTCCTCGGGTTCGATCCGGCTCCATTCGAGGGAGAACCGGTAGGCGGAGAAGCCCAGACCGGCCACCAGGGCGATGTCCTCGGGGTACCGGTTGAACGAATCGCAGGCGTCGCCGCTCACGTCGACACAGGCCGAGGTGGGATCGTGTTCGAACTCCCACCAGTCGTTATTGAGGTTGCCACCTTCGACCTGGTGGGCGGCGGTGGCCGTCCCCCATACGAAGTGGTCCGGAACGTGGATGTCGGGCACGGCCCGCCACCGTAGCGTGGGCGACCCCTGGCCAGAGTGGCGTGGGCGAACCCCGGCCACCGGTGGTGCTCTCCTCGGACCGGATCGTGAGGGGACGCGCCCGCGGATGCAAGGATGGCCCGGTGAGTGACGCACTCGAATTCCTCGTCGACCTACTCGACCTCGAGCCCATCGAGGTCAACATCTTCCGCGGGGTGAACCCCAACGAGGACCGCCAGCGGGTCTTCGGCGGCCAGGTGGCGGCCCAGTCCCTGATGGCAGCCGGGCGCACCGTGAAGACCGGGCGGCCCCACTCCCTCCACGCCTACTTCCTGCGTCCGGGCGACCCGAGCGTCCCCATCCTCTACGAGGTGGACCGCATCCGCGACGGCCGCTCCTTCACCACACGACGGGTGGTGGCCATCCAGCACGGTCGGGCCATCTTCAACCTGTCGGCGTCGTTCCACGTGGACGAACCCGGCCTGTCCCACCAGTTCCCGATGCCCGACGTGCCCGACCCCGAGACGCTCGAGTCGCTGGCCACCCGGCTCGAGCCCTACCGGGAGACCCTCGGCGACTGGTTCTCGCGTCCCCATCCCATCGAGCAGCGGCACATCGGCGCCCTCCCCTTCTCCAAGTCGTCGAGCACCGACCCGGTCCAGCGCCTGTGGATCCGGGCCGACGGCACCCTCCCGGACGACGCGCTCCTGCACGCCTGCATCGCCGCCTACGCCTCGGACATGTCCCTGTTCGACACCATGCTGGCGCCCCACGACATCTCCTGGGACGACGCCGACTTCATGGGGGCCAGCCTCGACCACTGCATGTGGTTCCACCGGCCGTTCCGCATCGACGACTGGCTGCTCTACGACATGGACAGCCCGAACGCCTTCGGAGCACGGGGACTGGCCCGTGGGTTCCTCTTCACCAGGGAAGGCGAGTTGGTGGTCTCCATGGTCCAAGAGGGCCTGATGCGCAAGGTGGCCCGGCCCTCCGACTCCTGACCGCGCAGGTTCGGTACCGGCTCAGCGGGCGCCGATGGGGATGTACTCCCGAGCATCGGCACCGATGTAGAGCTGGCGGGGACGGGCGATCTTCGAGTCCTGATCGAGCATCTCCTGCCAGTGGGCCAGCCACCCGGCCGTGCGGGGGATGGCGAAGAGGACCGGGAACATCTCGAGCGGGAAGCCCATGGCCTGGTAGATGAGGCCCGAGTAGAAGTCGACGTTGGGGTAGAGCTTGCGGGAGATGAAGTACTCGTCAGAGAGTGCGATCTCCTCCAGCTTGAGGGCGATATCGAGCAATGGGTTCTTGCCGGTCACCCCGAACACCTCGTCGGCGGTCTTCTTGATGATCTTGGCCCGGGGGTCGTAGCTCTTGTACACCCGGTGCCCGAAGCCCTGGAGTCGGCCGCCCGATCCCTCCTTGACCGACCGGATGAAGGACTCGACGTTCTCGATCGAGCCGATCTCGGTGAGCATTCGGATGACGGCCTCGTTGGCGCCACCGTGGCGCGGGCCGTACAGGGCGGCGGCTGCGGCTGCCGTGGCCGAGTACGGATCGGCATGGGACGAGCCCACGACCCGCATGGCGGTGGTCGAGCAGTTCTGCTCGTGGTCGGCGTGGAGGATGAACAAGATGTCGAGAGCGCGGGCAAGGACCGGGTCGGCCTCGAACCGGGGCTCGGCGATCTTCCACATCATGGACAGGAAGTTCGACGTGAACGGGAGCGAGTTGTCCGGGTAGACGAACGGCATGCCCACGCTGAAGCGGTGGGCCGCAGCGGCCAACGTGGGCATCTTGGCGATGAGACGGACGATCTGTTTGTTCCGTGACTCGACGTCGAAGATGTCCTTGGCGTCGAGATAGAACGTGGAGAGGGCGGCGGCGGCCGAGACCAGCATGCCCATGGGATGGGCGTCGTAGTGGAAACCCTCGAGGAAGCGCTTGCGTACGTTCTCGTGGATGAACGTGTGCAGGGTGATCTCGCGCTCCCACACCTCGTACTCCTGGGTGGTGGGTAGCTCGCCGTTCAACAGGAGATAGGCCACCTCGAGGTAGGTCGAGCTCTCGGCCAGCTGCTCGATCGGGTAGCCCCGGTAGCGCAGGATGCCCTCTTCACCGTCGAGATAGGTGATCGCACTCTCGCACGCCGCCGTGGTGGTGAACCCAGGGTCGTAGAACCAGGTGCCAGGCAGGAGCTTCGACCATTGCGCTGCAGAGATACCCCCGTTCTCGAAGGGGATCTCGAGGGACTCGCCCGTGCGGTTATCGGTGATCGTGATGCTCTCGGCCATTCTCAGACCCTTCCGTTGTCACTCATCTGTAGTGAACCGGATTCTAGTTCCACGCTCCCGCTCGCTGACCAAACGAGCGGTGACGGCCGAGAGTCAGGGAGCCGCCCGGACCAGGAACTGCTGGGTCGCCCCGGGCAGGGGGGAACCGGTCGAGGCCGCGGCGGTCACCGAGAGGGTCAGCGTGTACAGGTGGCCGGTCGTCACGGTTGCCGGGGGCAGGGTGACCGCCACCGAGGCGCCTGCCGCCACCGTGATGGTGACCTGCGCCCGGCCCCCGCCGGCGCCGGACGGTGGCGGTGCCGTTCCCGCCGGGTCGGACAACGCCAGCGTCTGGGTGACTCGCACCCCGGGGTCGTCGACCGTTCCGCAGTTGGTCACGGTGACCGCAGCGGTGACCGTGCCGGTCGGGGGAAGCACCGTCGGCGCCGGCCCCGGCGCCGTCGACTGGGGGTTGCCGCAGCTGTTGCCGGCCAGGCCGGGCACGATGCCCGGGCCACCCGTAGCGATGGCCGGAGGCTCGAGGCCGACCGAGGTGATCAACAACAGGTGGGAGGGTCGCAGCGCCGACGAGGCGGACAGGGCGCCCGGCGCGGCGGCCAGCTCGGCGGCGCCGAGCGGTGCGGTCTGGGCCGGCGGCCGGACCCACACCGATCTCGGGAGCCGCATCGGGGTCGCCTGGCCCCGGGCCGCCGAGGACAGGGCCCGATAGCCGGCGTCGGCCTGCTCGAACAGCCGTCCCGCGGCTCCGAGCGCGGTGGAGGCCTGATCGGGTGAGATGAGGGGGGACGCACCGGCCGGTCTCGACGGGTGGGGGGCGCCGGCCACCGGGATCGGAGTCATCCCGAGGAGCTGGTCGACCGCCGTCCGCACCTGCTCGGTGGCCGTGGCCCGGTCGTTCATCACCGCGGTCAGCCGGTCGCCCACCCCACCGGTCGGCTGCGGGGGCTCCAGCTGGGAGGCCTGGGTCGCCTCCTGTGCCGTTCCGGTCACCGCCTGGTCGAGCCCCTGTTGGAGGATGGCCCGCGCCGACTTGTGGATGGCGGTCTTCCCGAAGTACGTGTTGGGCAGCGTGGAGGCGCCACCGACCAGGGCGGCCAGCTCCCTGCCGGTCAGGTTCGAGGACTCGACCACCCGGGTGGCCAGGGCGGCGTACCCGGTGTTGGTGGAGGCGCGGTAGCCACTCGACTGGGCGTGGATCTCGGCAAAGGAGCCGACCACCACGATCGCTCCGAAGGCGACCAGCGCAGTCACCAGGGCGGTCCGGCCCCACGAGCGCCGGACGACCGAGCGGCTACGTCTCCGTCGGGCCCTGGGCATCCCGACGACGATAGTGCGAGCGTCCGTCGATAGACCCCGCGGTCGACGATGCCGGTGCCGGCCGGCACCTGCCGCGGGGCGGACTCACCCGACGGAGCCGGTCGAACCGCCGATCAGCGGTCGGAGG
>JADGOG010000026.1 GCA_017883065.1 Acidimicrobiales bacterium
GGTGGTGGAGGCGGTGGTCTGTTCGGCGGCGGCGGCGGCGGAGGTGGGCTCAGCGCCGGCTCAGGTGGAGCTGGAGGCATTGGCTCGAATTTGGTTCCGGCAGGGGGGTCCCAGGCGATCGACACCAGCGGAGTGCCGATGGTCCAGATCTCCTACACGGTCCCGATCGTCATCACCACCTCACTCCCGCCCGGCAGGGTGGGGGTGCCCTACTCGTTCCAGCTCCAGGCCGCTGGGGGGACTCCGCCCTACACCTGGAACAAGTATCCTCCGGTCGGGAACGGACTGCTTCCGCCCCGCGTCAACCTGTCGAGGGGTGGCCTCATCTCCGGTATCCCGAAGCAGGCGGGCAGCTTCACGTTCACCGTCAAGTGCCTCGACTCGACTCACTCGCACAAGATTCAAGCCACGGCTACCTTCACGCTCGTCATCAGTCCTTAGTCGGTCGGCTCGTTGGGGCAGGCCTGCTCCCTTCGGTCGGCCTTGCTCTAGTGACAAGCCAAGCTGCCGCTGTCGGTCCACGGACCTTCCTGCCTCAGTTTGGACTTCTAGTCGAAGCTGGTCAGTGACGGGGGCTCTATTGCGTTGACGGATCGCCGGGACCGCATCCCCAGACCTGCGGGAAGGTGGAGCGCTTCCACCAGACCATGAAGTAGTTCCTCGCCAAACAGGACGGGGTGACAACCAAGAAGCAGCTTCAGCGCCAGCTCGACCGCTTCGTCGCCTAGTACAACGACGAACGGCCCCACCGGTCCCTCGACCGACGCACTCCCGCCGAGGCGTTCTCCGCCCGGGAGAAGTCGCACCCAAAGGGACCCATGATCGAGGCGGCCGGCTACCGGTTCCGCCGCGACAAGGTGGACAAGACCGGTGTCATCGCCCTTCATTACCGGGGAAAGCTCCAGCACATCGGTGTGGGACGCCCTTACGCCGGCTGGCGGGTGATCCTCCTCGTGGCCGGGACCGACATTCGCATCCTCGGGATCGACGGTTCGCCGCTCCGCCACCTGACCCTAGACACAACAAAGGACTACCAGCCACAACCGTGACCGATAGTCCTTTGCTGTCTACGATGTCTTGAGACGTCTGTCCACGATGTCGTGAGACATCACACAGTGGGCCGTGCGGGACTTGAACCCACGACCCCTTGCGTGTCATGCAAGTGCGCTACCAACTGCGCCAACGGCCCGTAGCGGGTGACGTTACCACCGACCTCATTCCCCGCCGGCCCTTCGTCCTGAGCAATCACCAGGGCCAGGCCATCGGCCTCAGGGCGTCGAGGTCGGCAACCCGGGCGTCATCCGCTCGATTGCTTCCCAGCCTCCGAACTCGCGATGGCGCTCCAGCTGGACCCGGTGACCACCTCGCAGGCCGAACAGGCGCTTGGCCAGCAGCAGGTAGACGGCGATGGCGATGTTGATGATCAAGGTGATCACCTTGAACACGCTCACCTTCACCGACAGCTCATAGACCTCGAGGGGGATCAGCGCCGCTGTGGCCACCAACGTCAAGTACTCGGCCCAGCGCTTGGAGAACCACAGCCCGACCATCTCGGTCGCCTCCAGCGCCGCGTACGCGGTGACCAGCAGGCCGAGCTGGATCAGCCGGGCCGGTGAGTACTTGAACGCCTTCCCCAGGTAGCCGAGGACCCCTCGCACCTGGGACTCACCCGGCGTGGTGCCGGACAGGCTGCTCATGATGTTGACGTAGTCATGATGGAGGGCCGTGTTGTGCCGGGCGAATGTGTAGAGCACGACAGCCAGGACGGTGAGCACCACCACGTGGATGGCCCGGTCGACGGCGATCAGGCGGAGCACGTAGCGGTCCCGCAGCATCGGGCCCCGTTGAGGGATCTCGATCTCGTCCCGGCTGGGTACCCGCTCGCGGGCGGGATCCTGAGGAGGGTCGTCGGCAAGCCAGGCGTCACACCGGAGGCACCGGTACCACCGGATCCCGTCCTTCTCGCGCACCAGGAGCACATCGTCCGCCGTCACCTCGGCGGCGTCGGTACCCACCAGGGCATGGCCCTTCCATCCGCAGGTCAGCAGTTCGTAGAAATTATCCGGTCGCCTCTTGCGTCGCACCCGTGCACCCTAGGCTGAGAACGAACGAAACGAGCGCTGGGGGAAGACATGGCCACGGACGTCACCGAGCATCTCAACCGTATCGACGAGGTCGGCTACACCATCGTCGAGGACGCCATCGATCCCGATGTGGTCGACGGGATCGTCGACGCCCTGGCCAGACTCGAACAGGAACTCGGTGCCGGTCCGGCCGACAACCTCTTCGAAGGGACCAGTACCACCCGCGTCTACAACCTCCTGGCCCACGGGCCCGTGTTCGAACAGATCCCCGTGCACCCGGCGATCCTCCCCATCACCGAGGGTGTCCTCGACCCGGGTCTGCTGGTGTCCTCGCTGTCCTCAATCGCCATCGGACCCGGAGAGACACCCCAGCCCATCCACGCCGACGACCAGGTGATCCCCCTCCCCAAACCCCACCCGGCCACGGTGTGCAACACCATGTGGGCCCTCACCGACTTCACCGAGGCCAACGGCGCAACCCGGATCATCCCCGGATCGCACAAGGCGGCATCATCGCCCGACCTCGTGACCGACTACGACTCGATCCCGGCGGAGATGTCCAAGGGGAGCGTGCTGATCTGGCACGGAAGCCTGTGGCACGGCGGCGGAGCCAACACCACCTCGACCCGCCGGGTGGGCATCGCCATGAACTACTGCGCCGGATACATCCGCCAACAGGAGAACCAGCAGCTCGGCCTGCCCGTGGATACGGTCCGCCACTTCTCGCCCCGACTCCAGCAGCTGGTCGGCTACGGGATCTACCGCGGCCTCATCGGCCACATCGACAAGAACGTCCCGGCCAACCTGCTCCTCGGGGCGGGCGAGGACGACAGTCTCCTGTGGGACTACGCGAAGCCGTCCTGACCTAGGGTCCCCCGAAGGTCGCGGTCCACTCGGCCGGTCGCTCAGGGCGGCCGCCGGTGGCGCTCACCTTGAGGGCACGTTGGCCCATCTCGACGTCACGCATCTCGTCCTCCGACGCCTCCTCGAGCATCATGAGGCCGCTCTCCGCCTCGGGGAGCGCGCGCAGCAGTTCGTCGAGCTTGCGTTGGGTGGCGATCTGCTCGCGGCCCTGGGTGTGCTGGATCACGAAGACCATCATCAAGGTGATCACCGCCACGCCGATCGAGAAGCCGGACTCCCAGCCCGTCGAGAAGCCGAGGAACACACCGACCACGATCCCGGACAGCATGGCCAATGCAGCGACGATCGCCGTGCCCGGAAGAGAGCTGTAGTGGTCGATCCGATAGAGGGCGCGTGCAGTGACCGAGAGCTTCTGGGTTCGGGGGGCGATCCGTGCCTGACGGGACCGCACCGCCCAGCGCGAGCTCTGCTCCTCTGGTGGAGTGCTCATATCGGGCGCCGAAGAGAGATCACGACAGTGACCCTACCCAGGCCCCAGCCCCCAATTCGTGCAACAACTGGAGGCGGCGGGCGGAATCGAACCGCCGTACGGGGCTTTGCAGGCCCCTGCCTAAACCACTCGGCCACGCCGCCATGACGCCCGGCGATCCTATCCTCCCCGTCGGGATGGTTGAATCTCTCTATGAGGATCGGAATCATTGCCCCGCCCTGGACCCCCATCCCCCCCCTGCTCTACGGAGGGATCGAGCTGGTCGTCGATCAACTGGCCCGGGGTCTCCAAGACGCCGGCCACGATGTGCTCCTCTTCGCCACCGGTGACTCCACCTGTCCGGTGCCCACCCAGTGGGTGCTGCCCACGGCCGAGGGGATGCGGATCGGGATGGTCGTCCCCGAGCTCCGGCACGTGATCCACGCCTACGACGCGGTGGCCGACTGCGACGTGGTCCACGACCACACGATGATGGGACCCTTCTACTGCGAGCGCTTTCCCGAGCTTCCGGTGGCCACCACCATCCACGGCCCGTTCAACGAGGAGCTGTCCGACCTCTACCGGATCACCGCCGACCGTGTCCCCATCGTGGCCATCTCCCAAGCCCAACGTCGGGCCGCACCGGACATCCCCATCGCCCGGGTCATCCACCACGGTGTGGACGCCTCGCACTTCCCCTTCGGCGACGGAGGGGGCGACGCCGACGGACCCTATGTGGTCTTCCTCGGTCGCATGGCCGATGACAAGGGCGCCCACCGGGCCATCGAGATCGCCCGCAAGGCAGGCATCCGGATCCTCCTGGCCGCCAAGATGCGCGAGCCGTGGGAGATGAGGTACTTCACCGACAAGGTGGAGCCCCTGCTCGGGGACGATGCCCACTACCTGGGCGAGGTCTCCCACGAGCGGAAGCTCGAACTCCTGGCGGGCGCCTCGGCCCTGCTCTTCCCCATCCGGTGGAACGAGCCCTTCGGCATGGTGATGATCGAGGCCATGGCCTGCGGCACCCCGGTGCTCGCCTTCCCCGAAGGAGCTGCCCCCGAGGTCGTCGACGACGGCCGCACGGGGTTCCTGTGCGGAGACGAGGCCGCCATGGTCGACGCCATCACCCGACTGCCCGAACTGAACCGGAGCGACTGCCGGGCCGCGGTGGAGGGCTACTTCTCGACCGAGCGGATGGTCGCCGAACACATCGAACTCTTCGAGTCGATGCTCGCCTGACCTGGTCTGAAGGGAGGCAGGACGATGGGGCTCCCTCAGGGGGAGCCATCCGCCTTCAGGACTTGCGGCCGAAGACCAGCTTGGCCACCAGGGCCACCAGGGCGATGACCACGACGACCTTGATCACGAACCAGACCACACCGGCGATGAAGCTCAGCAGGGCGAAGGCCACGAAGACGGCGATCAGCCCACCACCGACGATGAGCACTCCGTCGAACAAGCTCAGTCCACTTCGTTCCTCATCAGCCATGGCTCCACGGTAATCGCCGACCGGCGCGACGTGACGTCACCGCGAGAGGGCGGGAGGTCGGCCGCCTGCAGCCTGGACGGTGGTACGGTCCGCCCGTGTCCCTGCGCGCCCGCCGACAGGCGCTCATCGAGCGCGCCGACCTCCGTGGGGATGCCTTCTGCACGGCGTACGCCCGGGCCGCCGACGATTGGTTGACCGACCTGTTCGACCGGGCCACCGAGGGCGACAGCCGGGGCCTGGCCCTCATGGCGGTCGGCGGCTACGGGCGTGGAGAGCTCTGCCCGTTCAGCGACCTCGACGTGGTGCTGGTCCACAAGGGACGCAAGAACATCTCGGCCACCGCTGACAAGATCTGGTACCCGGTCTGGGACGAGGGCATCTCCCTCGACCACAGTGTGCGGCGACCGGGCGACGTGCTGGCCATGGCCTCCGAGGACCTGCGGGTGGCACTCGGGCTGCTCGACGCCCGGGTGGTGTGCGGCGACCCCAAGGTGGCCGAACCCGTGCTGGAAGGGGCGCTCGACCGCTGGATCAAGCAGAAGCCACCGTGGTTGGGCGTACTCGCCGACTTGGTCGCCGAGCGCCACCGATCCAGTGGGGACGTCGGGTTCCTGCTCGAGCCCGACCTGAAGGAGTCCCACGGCGGGCTGCGGGACGTGGCCGCGCTCACCGCCATGATGCTGGCCGTGCCGGTCTTGGCCGACTACGTGGACACCGTGGCCATCGACGATGCCCGGTCCGTGCTCACCACCATCCGGGTGGAGCTCCACCGCCGGGCCGGCCGCGACCAGAACCGCCTGCTCCTCCAGGAGCAGGATCAGGTGGCCAGTGCCCTCGGTGAGCCCGATACCGACACACTGATGCGTGCAGTGGCCACCGCCGGCCGCACCGTGGCGTGGGAGGGGGACGACGCCTGGCGTCGTCGAGGGGCGTGGTCCCGGGCCCTCGAGTCCGGGCGCGGCCGACGGAAGTCGGGCCGAGGGCGCTCCGGTGACCAGACGCCCGGCGTCACCATGCAGACCGGGGACCCCGACATCGGCGTGACCGAGGACGAGGTGGTGCTCGCCCCGACCGCGGACGTCACCGGCGACGCCTCGCTCTCGTTGCGATTGGCTGCGGTGGCTGCGGAGAAGAACCTGCCCATCGACCGGGATGCCCTCAACCTCCTCGGGCGCAAGGCGCCGGAAGCAGCCACCCCGTGGACCGACCAGCTGCGGGCGACCCTGGTGCGGGTGCTCGCCACCGGGCCGCCGGCCATCGCCGCCTTGGAGGCCCTCGACCAGCGCCGTCTGCTCGAGCGCTACCTCCCCGAGTGGGGGGCGGTGCGCAACAAGCCACAGCGCAATCCCTACCACCGGTTCACGGTCGACCGGCACCTGTTGGAGGCGACCGCCAACGCCGCCACCATGGCCCACCGGGTCGGCCGTCCGGACCTGTTGTTGGTCGGCACCCTGCTGCACGACATCGGCAAGGGCTTCCCCGGGGACCACACCACTGTGGGCATCACCCTGGTGGCCGACGTCGCCACCCGCATGGGATTCGCCCCCGAGGACGTGGACACCCTGGTCACCATGGTCCGCCTCCACCTCCTCCTCCCGGACAGCGCCACCAGGCGGGACCTCGATGACCCGGCCACCGCCGGACGGGTGGCCGACGAGGTCGGCAATCGAGCCACGCTCGAGCTCCTGGCCGCCTTGACCGAAGCGGACAGCCTGGCCACGGGGCCCTCGGCCTGGGGGCCATGGAAGGCCGGCCTGGTGGCCGACCTGGTCGAGCGGACCTGCCGGCTCCTGGCCGGCGAGCCGGTCGCCCCACCTGCGCCGTGGATCACCGACGAGCTGCGGGTGATCATGGACACCGTCCGCAGCCACGGCGCCCCCGCCCTCTCCATCGAGGACCCGGTGGTAACGGTGGTGGCGCCGGACCGATCCGGGTTGTTGGCCGAGGTGACCGGAGTGCTGGCCCTCCACGGCCTCAACGTCCGTTCCGCGGCGGTGGCCGGCGAGGACGGTGTGGCCGTGGAGATCTTCACCGTCGAACCGTCCCGGGGACGGTGGCCGGAAGCCGTACGCCTCTCCGACGACCTGGCCGCCGTCATGAAGGGGACCCTCTCCATCGAGACCCAGCTGGACGAACGGGCCCGTACCTACCGGAGCGCCCGGAAGGTGACCAGCCCCCAACTGGTCTCCACCCGGGTGACCGTCGACAACAACGCCTCGGCCACCGCCACCGTGGTCGAGGTGCGGGCCGAGGACGTGGTCGGCCAGCTGCACCGGATCACCCAGGCCCTGGTGGCGTGCCGTCTCGATGTCATCTCTGCCAAGGTCTCCACCTTCGGGGCCGCTGTGGTTGACGCCTTCTACGTGCGCGGACCCGACGGCCACAAGATCACCGATCTGGCCACGGTGGCGGAGCTCGAGGAGGCCATCGAGGAGCACGTGGGAAACGCCGGCGGCAACTGAACTCTCCCACCGAGCACCGGTGGCCAGAGGATCGTCGGGGACGTGGCGCCGGTATTCCCGTCTTCGCTGGTAGTTTGGCAAGCAGAGGGAGAAGGATGCCGGGTACACACGCACATTCGAGAGCGCCGCGGGCCGAACAGGCACCGAAGGGCGGACGGGGCTGGCTGATCGCGGTCACCATCGGCGTCGTGGCCGTGGTCGGTGTGAGCGTTGCCGCCGTCAGCGTGCACAGCGGCACCTCCAAGCCCGCGGCCGCCACGGCGCCCGCACCCGCCCACGAGGTCGGCGCCACCGTCCAGACCGGTCCCCTCACCGTGCTCTCGTTGACGCCGGCCACCGGGTCGACCCTGGTGCCCAGCAACGCCACCATCTCCGTCCACTTCTCACTCCCCCTCAGCGCACACTCCCCCACGCCGACGCTGAGCCCGGCGGTGCCGGGCAGCTGGAACGTGACCACACCGGACACCTTCACCTTCGTGGCCTCGGCCCCACTGGTCCCCTCGTCCACCGAGACGGTCACCGTCCCGGCCGGCATCGTGGCCGCCGACGGGAAGACGCTCAGCCAGCCGGTGACCTCCCAGTTCACCGTGGCGGCAGGAAGCACCCTGCGACTGCAGCAGCTCCTGGCCCAGCTCGGCTACCTGCCGGTGAGCTTCGTCCCCGCCGGCCCGCTGACCGCACCGCAGGAGGCGGCCCAGGCCCAGGAGGGCTCGTTCACCTGGCGGGGCAATGAGCCGGCCACCCTGACCAGCCTGTGGACCGTGGGTGCGCCCAATCAGATCACCAAGGGCGCGGTCATGGCGTTCGAGTCGAAGTACGACATGAAGACCGACGGGGTGCCCGGGCCCGCGGTGTGGGAGCACCTGCTGACCGACGCCTCCACCGGGACGATCAACCCGGGACCGTACAACTACGTCTACGTGTCCCAGTCCCTCCCCGAGACCACCACCGTCTACAGCAACGGGGCTGTCGTCTACACGACCAGGGCGAACACCGGGGTGCCAGGGGCCACCACGGCGCCGGGCACCTTCCCGGTCTACCTCCGCTACAAGGTGACCACCATGAGCGGCACCAACCCTGACGGCTCCAAGTACTCGGATCCGGGCATTCCGTGGGTGAGCTACTTCAACGGCGGGGATGCCCTGCACGGGTTCGTGCGCGGCAGTTACGGCTACCCGCAGAGCGTCGGTTGCGTGGAGATGCCTCCGGCCAATGCCGCCGTGGTCTATCCGTTGACTCCGATCGGCACCCTGGTCACCGTCTCCGCCTGAGGAATCCCCGGCCGCACCGATCCGGCCGCCCTCTCCGCCTCACCGGATGACCTCGTTCCTCCGGCGCCGGCCGCATGCGTTCACCATCCGCCCCGACCCCTTCGCGGTGCGAGCCTCCCTGTCCTCGAGAAATCTCACTCTAAGTGTGGAGTTGTACACGCAACGCGGTTAATGTAGGGGCAAGCGGAGCGCGGATCGAAGGACTTGGGAAATGGCCAGGAGACGCCGGTCCTCGGGAGGATCACCAATGGACGACCAACGAGGAGCGATCAGGGGCATTGCCGAAGCGGCGGCGCCCGGCCCCACCGAAGCGGGAGACGGAGCGGATCGCGTGCCCAACTTCACCATCGCCCCGCTCTTCGGAACGCCGCCCAACGGGAGAGAAGGCACCATGAGCCAGGTCGAGTCGTTCGAGGAGGCCCCGGCGGCGTCGCTGGTCGGCTCCCTCTCGGTCTTCACGCTGTCCGATGTGCTCACCCTGCTGGCCACCACCGCACAGACCGGTGAGCTCCAGCTGGTCAGCGAGGCTGTCGACGGGAAGCTGTGGCTGGATCACGGCGAGCTCTCCAACGCCCACGTCGGTGCGGCCACCACGATGGGCCAGGCCGTCTTCGAACTGGCCTGCGTCACCGAGGGCTGGTTCTACTTCACCTCGGGCGAGTCGTCGTCGAGCGGTCAGCCGGCGGTACCGGTGCTGGCGGTCCTGGGCGAGGTCCGGCCCCAGGTCGAGGAGTGGCGGGAGCTGCGCCAGGTGGTCCCGCTCGAAGCCACGGTCTCGCTGTCGCCTTCCCCGCCCGGCCAGGACGTACAGATCCGCAGTGACCAGTGGCGGGTGCTCACCACGGTGGGCAACTCCGGGTACACCGTCAAGACGGTCATCGATCTCATCGGCGGCGATCAGGTGGTCGGGCTCCGCTCCCTGAGGGATCTCCAGGCGGCCGGCCTGATCGCGCTCGATCCCCCGCTCCCCGATCCGGCCCCCGATCAGCTGGCCGAGTCGTACCGGATGACCACGGTGGAGTCGGCCCCGGTGACCACCCTGCCGGCGCCACCCCCACCGTTGACCATGGTCGGCGAGAACGCACACGATGACCTTCCCGCACCGCCCTCCGATCTGGACCCGGTGGTGAACTCGGGTGAGCACTCAGGCAACCTGGCCGAGGTGGCCATCATGCCGCCCCCGATCGCCAGCGACCCCTGGTCTCCGGCCTTGGAGGCGACCACCGTGTCGAACGGGGCGTCCAACGGCGCCGGCGACAACGGCGTGGCCTGACCGAAGAGGGTGTCGGGAACGGGCCCGGGTGCGCTCAGTTGCCGTAGGTGTTTCCGACGTGGGTCTGGACGGTGCAGTGGTTGGCCTGGTTGCAGTAGTGGACTATGGCCACGATCGCGATGATCCCGATGGCCAGTCCGGCGAATCCGATGATGATGCCGGCCAGAGCCATCCCTCCGCCTCGCTGACTGCCCTCGGACCGTTTGATCTGTGACCGTGCGATGAAGCCGAACACGATGGCCAGCACGGCGCCCAGCCCGTACAGCCAGAAGAAGAACGAACACACCAGGGAGGCGACGGCCAGTCCATTGGTCTTCTGCATCGGCACGTAGCCGTAGGCGGGTGGCCCCTGGGCATACCCGTAGGGCGGCCCAGCCGGGGGATACCCGTAGGCGGGATCGCCGCTCGAGGGGTAGGCCGGAGGCACCACCGGCACCCCGTAGGTGGGAGGCACCACCGGAGCCCCGTACGGTGGTGGACCGACCGGAGGGCCCGCCGGAGGCATCGTCGTGGCGGGCGGAGCGGGGGCCGGTCCCGGGGCCTGCTCGGGCGGGTACCACTTGCCGTCCGAGGCGTACCACCAGCCCGGACCCTGGGAGACGTCACTCACGAGTTGGCTCCTTCGGTCAGCCGTCCGGCCAGGGCCCGGAAGGCCCGGCCGCGGTGCGAGATCCGATGCTTCTGCTCGGTCCCCAGCTGGGCGAAGGTCCGGCCGCCCTCCCCGTCGGGGGCGAAGACCGGGTCGTATCCGAAGCCGGCCTCACCGGCCGGCTCGCCGGTGATCACGCCGCCCACCGCTCCCTCGGCCCACAGCTCGCTACCGTCGGGATAGGCGACCAGGGCCACGGTGCGGAATGTGGCCCGGCGCTGTCCGGGGGCGTGGGCGCCCACCCGGTCCAACTCGTCGAGCAGCTTGGCCACGTTGTCGGCGTAGCTGGCGTCCTCGCCGGCGAACCGGGCCGAGTAGACCCCGGGGGCACCACCCAGTGCCTCGACCTCGAGGCCGGTGTCGTCGGCCACGGCGGCCATGCCGGTGGCCTCGACCAGGGCCACCGCCTTCAGGCGGGCGTTGGCCACCAGCGTGTCCCCGTCCTCGTCCACATCGGGCACCGAGGACGGTCGGGGGTGCAGCTCCAGGCCGGGAACCGAACCGAGGATCTCGGCGATCTCCGCCGCCTTGTCCGGATTGGCACTGGCCAGCACCAACGACAGCCCTTCCACGGTCAGCGGGGTGTCGGAGGTTCGAGGAGGGTGGCGGTCTGCAGGTCGAGGAGCTGGGCGATGCCGTGCTCGGCCAGGCTGAGCATCTCGTCGAGCTCACCCTTGGTGAAGGGCAGGCCCTCGGCAGTGCCCTGAACCTCGATGAACCGGCCGGACGAGGTCATCACCACGTTCATGTCGACCTCGGCCCGGCTGTCCTCCTCGTAGGGCAGATCCAGCATGCACACGCCGTCGACCACCCCCACCGACACGGCGGCGACCGCCTCGGTCAGCGGATTGGCCCGCAGGGTGCCCTTCAGCACCAGTCGGGTGAGCGCATCGTGGAGGGCGACGTAGCCGCCGCAGATCGATGCCGTGCGCGTCCCGCCGTCCGCCTGGAGCACGTCACAGTCCACGGTGATCTGGATCTCCCCGAGGGCCACCATGTCGCATACCGAGCGCAGTGAACGGCCGATCAACCGCTGGATCTCCTGGGTGCGGCCGGACTGCTTCCCCTTGGCCGCCTCCCGTGAGGCGCGTTCGCTGGTGGAGCCGGGGAGCAGCGAGTACTCGGCGGTCACCCAGCCTTTGCCGCTTCCCCGCATCCATGGCGGGACTCGTTCCTCGACCGACGCTGTGCACAGCACCCGGGTGAGTCCCATCGAGACCAGCACCGAACCGGGGGCGAAGACGGTGAAGTCCCGCTCGAAGGACGCCGGCCGGAGCTGGTCGATGGCCCTCCCGTCGGTCCTCACGCCGGCCCCTCCGGCAATCGTGCCTTCACTCATAGTACGAATTCCTTTCCGATGGCCGCCTGCTCTACTGGCCGGCCGAATGCTGTGGTCGCCTCTCGAGCCACGGCGTCGGCATCGATGGTCGGCCACCGGTGGGTGATCACCAACCGCTCGGCTCCGGCGCGGCGCGCCTGCTCGCCCGCTTGTCGTCCACTCATGTGGCCGGCAGTCCCTTCGTGGTCGACGGTGTAGGTGGCTTCGGCCAGAACCAGATCGAGGCCACGTCCGAACTCGGCCAACGACCATGCCGGGCCGGTGTCGGCAGAGTACCCCAGCGACCGCCCGCCACCGTCGATGCGTACGGCCAGGGTCTCGTCGACGTGATCGGTCCGATGGAAGGAACAGGTCAGCGCACCGATGGTCACCGTGTCCCCGCCGGTGACCAGATGCCAGTCCAACCCCGGTGATGCGGACAGGTCGGTCCGGTCGGCGAGCGTGGCCGGGGCGTAGACCGGGAGTACCTCCCGGGCCAGCGCGAAGCGGGCGTGGGTGGCCACGCCGTGGAGGTCGGTCCAGTGGTCGGGATGGTGGTGGGAGATGATCACGGCGTCGAGCGAGGCCGGATCGATCACGCGTTGCAGATTGGCGAAGGTGCCCGGCCCGGCATCGAGGAGCACCCGGCAGCCCTCCGACACCACCAGATAGCCGCTGCCCGCGCCTCCCGGGCCGGGCCAACTCCCGTCACAGCCGAGGACGGTCAGCGAGTACGTCGTCGCGTCCGGTCGGGTGGGGCGGTCAACGGGGAGTTCGGCCACAGGGTGGCCGGCCTAGAAGTAGGTGATCTGCTTGGCCCGCTCCTCGACCTCGTCGAGATCGTCGGTCCAAGCCCCGGTGGACAGGTACTTCCATCCGGCATCGGGGCTGACGGTCACGATCACACCCGAGTCGAGGGCGTCGGCCGTCTTGACCGCGCCAGCCAGGATGGCGCCCGAGGAGAGGCCGGCGAAGAGGCCCACTTCCATCAACCGCCGGGTCCATTCGATCGACTCCCGTGGTCGGACGATGCGTTTGCCGTCCAACAGCTCACGACCGTGGTTCTCCACGAAGATGGGCGGGATGTAGCCGTCGTCGAGGTTGCGCAGACCGTCGACGATCTCCCCGGCCGGTGGCTCGATGGCCAGGACCTTGACGTCGGGATTCCGCTCTTTCAGATAGCGGCCCACACCGAGGAGCGTTCCCGACGTACCCAGGCCGGCCACGAAGTGGGTGACCTCGGGGCAGTCGCTCCAGATCTCCGGACCGGTCCCCCCGTAGTGGGCCCTCGGATTGGCGGGATTGGCGTACTGGTAGAGGAAGACCCACTCGGGGTGCTCCTCGGCCAGGGCCCGGGCACGCCGGACCGCGCCGTTCGAGCCCTCGGCCCCGGGTGACTCGATGATCTCGGCTCCCCACGACTCGAGGAGCTGGCGGCGCTCGATGGAGACGTTGGTGGCCAGCACCACCTTGAGGTGGTAGCCCTTCACCTTGCAGATCAGGGCCATGCCGATGCCGGTGTTGCCCGAGGAGGGCTCGATCAGCGTCTGGCCGGGGCTGAGGATGCCCTTCTCCTCGGCATCCTCGATCATGGCCAGGGCGATCCTGTCCTTGACCGATCCGCCGGGGTTCTGTCCCTCCAGCTTCATCAGGATCCGGACGTCGGGATTGGGGCTCAACTCGCTGATGTCCACCAGCGGGGTGTTGCCGATCAGCTCCAGGACGGAGCTGGTCACCGTCATCGCCGCGACGGGCCGCGGGCATCTCCCGCTCCGCCGGCCACGGCGGGGAGGATGGAGATCTCGTCGGCGTCCTTGACCGGGGTGTCGAGGGCGGACAGGTACCGGACGTCGTCGTCGTTCACGTAGACGTTCACGAACTTGTGGAGCGCGCCGCTCTCGTCGATCACCTGACCGGTCAGCCCCGGATACTCGGAGACGATCACGGTGAGCACCTCGCCGACGGTGGACCCGTCGGCGGAGACCACCTTGGCGCCCCCGGCGTGTGGGCGCAGGACGGTCGGCAGGTTCACTTGGACGGGCACAGGGTCTCCTCTGGGTACGTACGGCCGGCGGCGGCAATTGTTGACTGCGTAGGTGGGGATTCTACCGGTGCAGCAGGCGGACCGGTTCCTCGCTGATCCCCCCGTCGACGATCCGGTAGCTGCGCACCACCGGCTCGATGTCCCGGAGGGACACCACCACGTAGTGCCAGGCCGGGTCGGGCGCCTGGGTCACGTCGGTCGGCGACGGGTAGGCCTCGGTGTGGGTGTGGGAGTGGAAGACCCCGATGATCGAGTTCCCTGCCGCCTCGGCGTCCCGGTCGGCCCGCAGGTGCTCTTTCGGATCGACCGTGTACAGCTTGGCCGAGGCGGCCAGGTTGCGGGTCGGGTAGCAGGTCACCACCTCGCCGGTGTCGAGGTCGCCCCCCAACAGGCCGCAGGCCTCGTCGGGCAGCCTGATCAGGCAGTGGGCGACCATCTGATCGTGAACCGGGCGGGGCAGCGTGAGCATGGCGCCGACCACGCTAGAGCACGCCGGTCCCGGATCGGGCGACTACCGTCCAGAGGACATGGCTGCGGCAAAGAAGAAGAAGGGTTCCACCTCCACCGGCGGCGACGGGTCGGGCAAGCACACCGGACCGGAGGCGAACCGGGTGGTCGCCTCCAACCGTCGCGCCCGGCACGACTACGACATCCTCGACGTCACCGAGTGCGGCATCGTCCTCCAGGGCTCCGAGGTCAAGTCGCTCCGTGCGGGCCGGATCGCCCTGCAGGACTCCTATGCCCGGATCATCGACGGGGAGATGTGGCTGTTCGGGGTGCACGTGCCCCCCTACGCCCAGGCCAACGGCGTCGGGGCCCACGAGCCCGACCGCCGTCGCAAGCTGTTGCTCCACCGTCGCCAGATCGACGAGTGGATGGGCAGGGCCCAACAGCAGTCCCTCACCCTGGTGCCGCTCTCCCTCTACTTCAAGGATGGACGGGCCAAGGTCGAGCTGGCCCTGGCCCGGGGCCGGCGCCAGTACGACAAGCGCCACGCCATCGCCAGCCGCGACGCCTCCCGTGAGGCCGCTCGCGAGGCGCGTGCCGCCTCCAAGGGCGGGTCCCACCGCTGAGCGCGGTTCCGGTGAACCGGCACGCCGGGGCTGTTCGGAGGCCGCCAACCGGTAGAGTGGATGTCCTGGACGGGCACCGTGTCCGTCCCTGGAAGCAACCCACGGGGGTGACAGGCTTCGACTCTGGTCGTCGAGGTAGGAGAAGCGAGCCGTGGTCTCCGGAGCCACGTTAAAGAGCCGGAACAAAAAATAAACGCCGAGCCTCAGCTCGCGCTCGCAGCCTAGAAACTGCGACGTCCGACCGGTCTCAGTCCTACGGGCCGGAACCGGGCGCCATCTAGTGGGACTTACCTGACCGGTTGCGCCGACGGGCCGTCAGGGACACTTCAGTCGGATACGGAATGACCCTGCCGCCGGCAACGGAGTCGATCCCGACAATCTAACGCCGGCTGCGCTCGGAGAAGACCTATTGAGAAGCCGGAGGACGCGGGTTCGATTCCCGCCACCTCCACCGATGCCCTGGCCTGCGATCTGCAGGTCAGGGCGGTGTGACTCACCCGTGTGAGCAATTGGAGCGTCGACTGGAGAAACTCGCCGCGGCAGTCTTCCCGTCAGGTGGGCTCTGGATCGCAGGCTCTGGATCGCATGGCCGAAACAGCCGGCGGGCCTCCACACTGACCTGTCGGACCACGTGGTCCGCATGCTTTCGAGCCCGCTCGGACTGGTCGACAACAGGGTCTGCGCACTCGATGACACGTGGACAGCACTCCGCATGGTCTGGCGTCTCGAACATCACAGGCGATCCGAACCCGGATCGGTGGGCCACGGATCGGTGCCCCGTTCCGATCCGCGCCCAACTCGTCACGGGACCGAGAGGCCCCCCGAGTAGAGTCGGGCCGAGGAGTCAGGACGGCGGTTCCTCACTCCTCGGACCCGATCAGACAACGGTAACGGCGCAACCTGAGATTGGCCTGAGAAGTTGTCACCCTGAGGAGAGCTCTTGCCGACCACCGACGACTTGGCCGACCGGATCCGGTCGTTGGAGCTCCGGGTCGAGCGCACCGAGGCGGTCCTCGCCATCCAGGACCTCAAGGCCCGCTACGGCGACCTGGTCGACCGGCGGTTCGCCCGGGGCCAGGTGGTGGACGACGGGGTACTCCGTCGGATCGCCTCGGACGTGGCCGCGCTCTTCACCGAAGACGGGGTGTGGGACGGTGGGCCCGGCCTCGGCACCGTCACCGGTCGGGACGCCATCGCCGAGCGGCTCGGAACCCCCACGCTCACCTTCTCGCGCCATCTGTTCGTCAAGCCCCGCATCGAGGTCGACGGGGACTGCGCACAGGGTCGGTGGGATCTGCTCTCCCCGTGTCTCCGCCTCGACGGATCGGCCTGGTGGATGTGCGGAATCGAGGACGACGAATACGCCCGTGTCGACGGCGTCTGGCTCCACCGTTCCATGACCCTGACCACACTGTTCATGGCGCCGGCCGGCGAAGGGTGGAGCACCATCTTCGCCTGAGGGCACCGGCGCCACCGACCAGGATCGACCGCGGACTGCGCCCATGGGCTCGCTCCCCCGCCGATGGCGGACAGTAGGATCCCTCCGATCGACGTGCTCGGCCACGGGCCATCACCAACGAGGGGAACCGAGGAAGATGACCCAGTGGACCGACCGGCTGCGGACCGATCGACGGGTGGCCTGACCCCCATGCCCGACGACCTCAATGCGTTACAGATCGCCCGTAAGGCCACCTTGCTCCCGGTGAGCACCATCGCCGCCGACATCGGTATCGGTCCCGACCTGCTCGAGCCCTACGGCGACCTGGTGGCCAAGGTCAAGCTCGACGCCGCCGGCATCCTGGCCGACCGGCCCCGGGCCAAGTACGTGGTGGTCACCGCCATCACCCCGACCCCGCTGGGCGAGGGCAAGACCACCACCACCATCGGACTGGCCCAGGGGATGGCCCACATCGGCAAGCGGGCCACCGCCGCCATCCGGCAGGCCTCGATGGGCCCGACCTTCGGCATCAAGGGCGGAGCCGCGGGAGGGGGCTACAGCCAGGCCGCGCCGTTCGAGCCCCTCAACCTCCACCTCACCGGCGACATGCACGCGGTGACCGCGGCCCACAACACGCTGTCGGCGATGCTCGACAACCACCTCTACCAGGGCAACGCCCTGGGCATCGATCCCCACACCATCACCTGGCGGCGTGTGCTCGACGTCAACGACCGGTCCCTGCGCAACATCGTGGTGGGCCTGGGCACGAGCCAGGACGGGGTGCCCCGCCAAGCGGGCTTCGACATCACCGCGGCCTCCGAGGTGATGGCCATCCTCGCCCTGTCCACCTCTCTGCAGGACCTGCGCCGTCGACTCGGCCGGATCGTGGTCGGGTTCACCACCGACAAGGAGCCGGTCACCGCCGAGCAGCTCCGGGCCGCCGGGGCCATGGCGGTGATCATGCGGGACGCCGTCAAGCCCAACCTCCTCCAGACCCTCGAGAACACTCCGGTACTGGTCCATGCCGGACCGTTCGGGAACATCGCCCACGGGAACTCGTCGGTCATCGCCGACCTCATCGGGATCCACACCGGTGACTACCTGATCACCGAGGCCGGATTCGGTGCCGACATGGGTGCCGAGCGGTTCTTCAACATCAAATGCCGGGTGTCCGGCCTGGTCCCGGACGCGGCGGTGATCGTCGCCACGGTGCGGGCGCTCAAGGCGCACTCGGACAACCACCGGATCGTGGCCGGCCGGCCGCTGCCCCCGGCCCTGCTCGAGGAGAACCCCGACGAGGTGCGACTCGGTGGAGCCAATCTCCGCAAGCAGATCGAGAACGTGCTGGTCCACGGCGTCACCCCGGTGGTGGCCATCAACGCCTTCCCCGAGGACTTCGAGTCCGAGTACGAAGCCATCGGGGAGATCGCCGCATCGATGGGGGTCCGCTGTGCGGTGACCACCAACTTCCGTGACGGAGGTGCCGGGGCCGCAACCCTGGCCGAGGCGGTGGTGGCCGCGGCCGACGAGCCCAGCGCGTTCCGCTTCCTCTACGCCACCGACGCCCCCCTTCGGGAGAAGCTCGAGACCATCGCCACCCGCATCTACGGGGCCGACGGGATCGACGTCCAGCCGGCGGCGGCGAGGAGCCTCGACCTGTTCGAGGCGAACGGGCTCGGGAACCTCCCCATCTGCATCGCCAAGACCCACCTCTCGATCTCGTCGGACCCGAAGCTGAAGGGGGCACCCACCGGCTGGCGGCTTCCGGTCCGGGAGGTCCGGGCCGCGGCCGGTGCCGGCTTCATCTACGCCATCTGCGGCGACATGCGCACCATGCCCGGGCTGAGCCTGCACCCCGCGGCCGAGCACATCGACATCGACGAAGACGGCGAGGTCATCGGTCTGTACTGACCCGCCTTGCCGGCGGCATCGGCGCCACCCTCCGCGCACCGGTCAGGTGACCAACGGCTCGCCGGCACTCTCGATCTCCACCTCGCGGAGGGATGCCCGGTCGAGCTCGTCGCGGGGGGTCCCCTTCAACAGCACCAACGCGACCACCGTGCCCACCCCTGCGCTGACCGCGGAGATCAGGAAGGCCAGACGGTAGCCGCCGGTGAGGGCGCTCGACGCCGATTGGCCGGCCGCCGCCAGCGAGCGCGAGTGGTTGGTGGCGATCGTGCTGAGCACGGCCAGTCCCACCGCGGAGGTCACCTGCATGGACACGTTCACGATGCCCGAGCCGAGGCCGGCGTCAGCCACGGGGACGTCGGCCATGGCGATCGACAGCAGCGGCATCATGGCGGTGCCCGCCCCGAAGCCGATCAGGAGGAAGGCGGGGAGGACCACCCGCAGATAGTCGGGGTCCACACCGATCCTGGTCAGCCACAGGAGGCCCACGGTGACCGACACCATGCCGGGGACCAGTACCGACTTGTTGCCGAAGCGCGTGACCATGCGGGCGGTGAGGCCTGCCGACAACACGCCCATGGTCAACGAGATGGGGAGGAACGCCAACCCGGTGAGGATCGGGCTGTATCCGAGTACGTCCTCGAGGTAGAGGGCGCCGAGGAAGAACGTGGTGAACATGCCGGTGATCACGAACCCTCGGACCACGCTCGAGTTGACCAGCGTCGGGATCCGCAGGATCCGCAGGGGCATGATCGGGTTCTCCAGCCGCGCCTCCACGACGAAGAAGACCACGGCCAGGGCGGCGGCGGCTCCCCCGAAACCCAACGTGTGGACCGACAACCAGCCGTACGTGGTCACCCCGATGATGGCGAAGATGCCTGCCATCATCGACACGGTGACCAGCACCGAGCCGGCGATGTCCACGCCGGTCCGGATGCCCAGCCCTTCGTTCTCGTCGATCAACGCCCGGCCGAACAAGAAGGTGGCCACGCCGATGGGCACGTTGATGAAGAAGATCCAGTGCCAGTCGAGCGCCTGGGTCAGTACGCCACCGACCAGCAGCCCGATGGAACCGCCCCCGACCGCCACGAAGATGTAGGCACTCATCGCCCGGGCCCGCTCTTCCGACTCGGGGAACTCGGTGACGATGATGGCGATGATGGCCGACGCCGAGAAGGCCCCTCCCACCCCTTGGGCGAACCGGCCGATGATCAACATGGCCTGGCTGGAGGCCACGCCGCAGAGCACCGACGAGGCGGTGAAGACGGCGATCCCGGCCAGGAAGATCTTCTTGCGACCCACCAGGTCGCCCAACCGGCCGGCCAGGAGGAGAAAACTCCCGAAGCTGATGAGGAAGGCGTCCACCACCCAGGCCAGGCCGGCCTGGGAGAAGTGCAGCTCGCGTTGGATGTCCGGCAGCGCCACATTGACGATCGACGAGTCGAGGGCGTTCATGAACATGCCCAGGCAGACCACCACCAGGGCCCACCACCGTCTGCGATTGCTCCGACCCGCGACCGGAGCGTCGGTTCCACTACTCATTGTCCAGGGTGTAGTTCGCCGCGGGGAAGAGCATCAAATCCCTGGGGAGAACCGCTGGTCAGGCCCCCCTGCGGGTTCGGCCTCCATCACCCACGTGTCGGCGTGGCTAGCATGCGACCGCCGCCTGGCCTGTTTTCCCGCAGGTCAGGCGGCTTGATTCCCCGGGGTGACACCCGTTAGTCGGGGAGTCCCTCCACGAAGGACACCATGGCCCGGTTGACCGGGTCCGGGTGGGTGAGGTTGGCCGAGTGGGTGCCCCCGTCGATGGCCACCACACCCGCACACCCCGCCAGGCCGGCGGCGAGGGCCTCGGCCTTGTCCATGGCGATGGAGAGGTCGGCGGTACCGTGGATCACCAGCGCCGGTGCCGTGATCTCCCCCAACCGATCGGTGATGTCGTCGCGGGTCAGCAGCGCCTGGGCCGGCCACCGGAGCACCTCGTGGGGTCGCTGTCTCCAACGGGCGATCCACGCGGCGCTGAGCGCCGGATCGCCGATGATCAGGCCGGCTGCCGCCTGGGCGATCCCGTCGGAGGGACCGTTGGCCAGCCACTCGTCCACCATCGCCTGGTAGAGCGGGATCACCTCGGGGTCCTCGGATCCGGCCTGGGTGTCCAGCAGCACCAGGCCGCGCACCCGGTCGGGGGCGGTGAGCGCCACCCGCAGCGAGATGAATCCCCCCTGGGACATGCCACCGATCACCGCACGGTCGATGCCGAGATGGTCGAGCAGGCCGATGCAGTCATCGGCCAGGTCCCAGTAGGTGAAGGGCCGGCGGTCGTCGACGGTGTCCCCGTGGCTCCGCTCGTCCCAGGTGATCACACGGCACCGGTCGCGCAACGCCGCCACCTGGGGGTCGAACATCGACCGGTCCATCAAGAACCCGTGGGCCAGGACCAGGGGGACCCCGTCGCCACCGGTGTCGTCGTAGGCCACCTGCATCCCGTTGATCGATGCTCGCTGCACAGCGGTTCCTCCCCATGGTCCGTTCCGGCACTCCGCACTGGTCGTCGCTCACCCCCGACGCCACGTACCTCCGGGAGCGTAGCCACCTGCGATCCGCCCCAACGGACTCCCCGATGCGCCGGCAGACGGGCGAGGTGCCGACGGTGCGGGACGACGCCCCTTGCATCCGCCACCGTTGAGTTCGGGGCGGCAGGATCGGGTACCCGACTGACACTCAGCGAGCAGGGCGCCTTCCTCGACGAGGGCGACAAGGTGGAGATCTGCGAGGAGGGGACCCGGGCGCTGCTCGACGGCCTGGCGTCCGCACTCGGCTCCACGTCCGGATAGGCCGACCCGCTACCGGCGGTGACCCTGGTCGGTACCCCCGGTCCGGATGCCCGGGACGATCAGCGTGGCGCCCGGGGCATGCCGAGGCCGACCATGGCGATGATGTCGCGCTGGATCTCGTTGGTGCCACCACCGAAGGTGAAGATGGTCTGGCCCCGGGCCTGATGCTCGAGCCGTCCGCGCAGGACCGCCCCGGGCGAGCCCTCGGGCAGGTAGCCGGCCTGTCCCACGATCTCCAACAGCAGCCGGTAGGCCTCGAGGGCGAACTCGGATCCGAACACCTTGGTCGCCGAGGCGTCCGCCGGATTGAGCCCCTTGTCGGCGGCCCACGCCACCTTCCAATTGAGGAGCTTGAGGTACTCGGCCCGAGCCTGGAGCCTCGCCAGATGGACCTGGACCCACTGGCGGTCGATGACATGGCTCCCGTCGGCGCACTTCTCGTCCTGGGCCCAGCGCCGGACCTCGGTGAGGCTCCTCAGGATGCCCGAGACCGGACAGATGGCCACCCGCTCGTGATTGAGCTGGTTGGTGATGAGCTTCCAGCCCTGGTCCTCCTCGCCCACCCGATTGGCCACCGGCACCCGGACGTCGTCGTAGAAGGTCGAGCTGGTGAACTCGCCGGCCATCGTGGGAAGCGGGGTCCAGTGGAACCCGGGGGCGTCGGTCGGGACGATGAAGACGGACAGCCCCTTGTGCTTGGGGACGTCGGGATTGGTCCGTGCGGCCAGCCAGACATAGTCGGCGTACTGGATGGCGCTGGTGTAGAGCTTCTCTCCGGTGATCACGTACTCGTCGCCGTCCCGGACCGCCCGCGTCTGCAGAGAGGCCAAGTCGGTGCCGGCGCTGGGTTCGGTGTAGCCGATGGAGAAGTGGAGCCGTCCTCCCAAGATCCCCGGGAGGAACCGTTCCTTCTGCTCGGCGGTCCCGAGCGTCATCAAGGTGGGTCCGACGCTGTTGAGGGTCAGCAGTGGGAGGGGGACCCCGGCCCAGTGCGACTCCTCCACGAAGATCATCTGGTCGATGGGCCCCCGACCCTGGCCCCCGTACTCGGTGGGCCATCCCAGCCCCAGCCATCCGTCCTCGCCCATCCGACGGATGGTGCGCGTGTAGCTCGATCCGCTCTCGTCGGCTTCGGCGTCGGCGGCCAATCCGGCGAAGTACTCGCGCAACTCGTCCTTGAGCGCCTCTTGTTCCGAAGTGAGTGCCAGATGCATCGATTCCCCCTTGTCGGGGGATCACGTTACCAAGGGCCGGGTCACGACAGGCGGGTGCACTACCGTCACCATGCATGAGCGACCCCCCTGCACCCACTCCCCCCGCCGAGCTCTTCTCGGTGGCCGGCAAGACCGTGGTGGTCACCGGCGGCACCCGCGGTATCGGTCTGATGATCGCCGGCGGCTTCGTGGCCGCCGGAGCATCGGTGATCGTGGCCTCCCGAAAGGCCGAGGCCGTCGAGGCCGCCGTGGCCTCCCTCTCCCAGTACGGAGCATGCACCGGGATCGTCGCCGACCTCTCCACCGAGGAAGGCGCCCAGCGGTTCGCCGGGGCGGTGGGCGCCGACCACGACCGCGTGGACGTACTCGTCAACAACGCCGGCGCCACGTGGGGCGCACCGTTGACCGAGCACGACACCGCCTCCTGGGACCGGGTGCTCAACCTCAACGTCCAAGGGGTCTTCCACACCACCGTCGCCCTCCTGCCGCTGCTCACGGCCGGGGCCACGGCCGGCGAGCCGTCCCGGGTCATCAACATCGGGTCGATCGACGGAATCCAGGTGCCGATCCTCGAGTCCTACTCCTACTCGGCGTCCAAGGCGGCCGTGCACCAGCTCACCCGTCACCTGGCCAAGCGCCTGGCCCCGACGGTGACCGTCAACGCAGTGGCACCGGGCCCGTTCGAGTCCAAGATGATGGCCGCCACCCTCGAGTCATTCGGGGAGCAGATCGCCGAGTCCGCCCCGCTCAAGCGGATCGGCCGTCCCGACGACATGGCCGGCGTGGCCATCTTCCTGGCCTCGCGGGCCGGCGCCTACCTGACCGGTGCCATCATCCCCGTGGACGGAGGCATCGCCACCCTCCACTGATCCGCCAGCCTCCACCGATCAGGAGGACCGGGCCGACCGGCGCCGGATGGACGGGCGACCTCGGGCCGATGGCACCGCCCCACCGTCCTCCGCCTACCATCGACACCATGAGGAGTGCGCCCGGGTGAGCCCGACCCCAGATCGCCGAGTGATCGGGGTCGTCCTGGTCTGCCTGGGGCTGTTCGGCGTGGCCTTCGCCGTCAGCGGCCTGCTCAGCCCGCTCCCCCGCCCGGCTGTCGGAGGGACCTGTGGCCCCGGCCAGGGGTCCGAGGCGGCCGTCATCGCATTCTTCGATCCGGTCACCATCGGGGCCGGCCCCGAGCCACCGGCCGCCCAGGCGGGCAGTCGTGCCCAGTGGCTGGCCTTCGTGCACGCGTGCCAGGCGGCGTCGGACCAGCGGGCCGCAGTCACACTCCCCATCCTCATCGCCTCGGCCGGCCTCACCGCCGTCGGCGGGGTGCTCTTGTACCGGCGATCCCGTCGGCCGATCGGGGCGTCGCTCGACGATGTCGTGGTCCAGCGGTCGCCGCTGATGCTGGAGGCTCCGGCCGCCGAGCGGTCTCCATCGGTGGCCCTCGTCTCGGGGACGGACGCGGCCGAGGGCATCCACGAGAGGGTCGGAGCACCGAACCCCCCGTGACCGGGCATCACCCGGTCTGGTTCTACGTGGGCCTACCGGCCCGCTTCGCCGGAACGGGCCGAACCGACGTCAGGGGAAGTCAGGGAGATCGGGGAGGCGGCGGGCGGCGAGTGCCTCTGAGCGGGCGGCCAGCTGATCGGGGTAGAGGTCGTGGGTGAAGATCACGAACTCCTCGGCCCGGATCCCGGCGATCACCTTGCCTGCCACCTCGGCCGGGTCCATCCCGCCGGCAACCGACTGGGTCAGCAGGTCGGTGACGAACTGCTGGTCCTCGGTGAACTGGGTGGCCAGGTGGTCCGGTCGGTGACGGTCCGAGTCGATGATGTTGGTGGTGATCATCCCCGGGCAGAGCGCGGAGGCCCGGATCAGGGATCCTGACGCCAACAGATCGTTGGCCAGCGTCTCGGTGGCGGCGAAGGCGGCGAATTTGGAGATGGTGTAGGGACCCCCGAACGGAGCGCCGAACAGGCCGGCCACCGAGGCGGTGTTCACCACGTGCCCCTCGGTGCCCTGGGCGATCATCCGGGGGACGAAGGCACGGATTCCGTGGAGGATGCCCCACAGGTTGGCCCCGAAGGAGAATTCGAAGTCGGCGACCGGGCGGTCCCAGATCACCCCGCCCACGAAGACGCCGGCGTTGTTGCAGACCACGTCGACGTGTCCCCAGCGGTCGAATACCGCGTCGGCGGTGGCGTCGACCTCGGTCGCCCGGCTCACGTCGCAGGTCCACGCCTCCGCCTCGACATCCGGGGAGGACTCCTCGATGAGGGCCCGCGTGCCGGCGAGGTCTCCGTCGTCGAGGTCGAGCAGGGCAACGTGCATGCCCTCGGCGGCGAAGGCCAGGCTGAGGGCCCGGCCGATGCCGCTCCCGGCACCGGTGACCACCGCGGTCTTGCCTCGGAATTCCTGCATGGCGTGGGTCCTCTCTGTCGCTTCGGTTCAGGGGTGTCGGAGGTTCTCGGCCAGGAACACCCCGATGCCGGCGACGCTCTCGTCGGCCTCGGGTACCAGCGAGCCGGGAAATGCCTGGAAGACGTGGATCAGCTCGGGCCACACCGTCAAGGAGGCAGTGACCCCGGCGGACCCCAGGCGCTCGACCAACCGGGTGGCGTCGTCGAGGAGGACCTCGTACTCGCCCACCTCGACACGGACCGGGGGCAGGCCGGAGAGGTCCTCGGCGAAGAGTGGCGACGCCAGCCCGTGACGGGGATCCTCCCCTCCCAGGTAGGCCTCGGCCATCAGGTCGAGCCCGGCCTTGGACACCATCGGGTCGAGGTCGGCCAGACGTTCGTACGACGGGGCGCTCTGGGTGAGGTCCACCCAGGGCGAGAGGCACACTGCGGCGGCCGGCAGGGGATGGCCGGCGGCTCGGAGCGCCAGGAGGGTGGCCACGGTCAGCCCGCCGCCGGCCGAGTCTCCGGCGATAGCCAACTGCTCGGGCCGGGCGCCACGGGCCATGAGCTCGTCATAGGCGGCCACCGCATCGTCGACCGCCGCCGGAAAGGGGTGTTCGGGTGCCAACCGGTAGTCGAGCACGGTCACCGGGCAGCCAGTGGCAAGGGCGAGACGGGCACCGAGGCCACGGTGGCTGTCGAGCGATCCCGAGCAGTACCCCCCGCCGTGGAGATAGAGCACCATGGCGTCACTCGTCACGCCCTCGGGCGTGAGCGTCTCAGCCGGCCGGCCGGCCAGGGACAGGGAGCGGACGGTGACCCCCTCGGGCGGCGGGGCGGACGCTGCGGCCGCCGCCATGGCCGCCCGCTGCTCGGCCACGCTGCCGGTGGTGACACCCGATTCGGCCAGGAAGGCACTGATCACGGCAACGCCAGGGTGGGTCATGGCCGCTCCCCCGCCCTGTCCTCATCCCCCGGTGATCCCATGTTCTGCTCCGTTCCACCCTCGTCCGGCACGCTGTCCGGGACCACGATCCGTCGTCCTGGCCGGCACGACCGTCCCACGGTAGATGGTCCGGGGCACCCGCATCCGAATCGACCGTCCGGGTGACCTTGCCCGATATCACTCTGCGTGGGAGACTTACCACGTAGGGTATTCATCTTTCGACAACGAGGGGCATCATCATGGGCCAGTGGACGAAGCGCGCGCTCGGCGTGGCGGCGGCAGGAATCCTGGCCGTGGCCGGAACCGCGGTCCTCGCACCCACTTCCTCGGAGGCATCCACCGCCCCCCACCGGGCCCAGGTCTCGGGTCCGGGGGTATCGACCTCGTTCTGGTTGACCACCGCCGCGGGTGCCGTCTACTCGTTCGGGGTGCCCTCCTACGGCTCGCCGGCGGGACCCCTGAACAAGCCGGTGGTGACCGTCACCCCCACCCCCGACCACCGGGGGTACTGGATGGCGGCCACCGACGGCGGCATCTTCTCGTACGGGGACGCCCACTTCTACGGCTCGACCGGTGCCCTGACCCTCAACAAGCCCATCGTGGGCATGGCTCCGACACCCGACGGGGCCGGCTACTGGCTGGTGGCCTCGGACGGCGGCATCTTCTCCTTCGGGGACGCCCGGTTCTACGGATCGACCGGTGCCATCGTCCTCAACAGACCCGTCGTGGGCATGGCTCCGACGCCCGACGGGGCCGGCTACCGGTTGGTGGCCACCGACGGCGGCATCTTCTCCTTCGGGGACGCCCACTTCTACGGCTCGACCGGCGCGGCCACACTGGGCGATCCGGTCGAGCGGGTGGTGAGCACCACCTCGGGCAGCGGGTACTGGATCGTCGAGCAGAACGGGACGGCGATGCCCTTCGGCGATGCCACCGGACAGTCGCCGCCGCCGATGGGCCTGGTCTTCACCCCGGTCACCCCCGGTGATCGGGCGGTGCTGTTCGCCTTCCAGCAGTTGGGGAAGCCCTACATCTGGGGCGGCAACGGTCCGTTGGGCTACGACTGCTCGGGGTTGGTCCTGGCCTCGTGGAGCCACGCGGCCGGCATCACCTTCGCCCGGGTCGCCAACGACCAGTACCACACCGCCGGCGTGCCGGTGTCTTTGGAGAACCTGCAGACCGGGGACCTGCTGTTCTGGGGAGACAGCCAGACGGACTGGACCAGTGTGTACCACACCGCCCTCTTCGTCGGTGGGAACAGGATCGTGGAGGCGACCGGTGACCACGTGCAGCTGAACGCGTTGGACCAGTGGGGTTCGAACGCCGTGATGCCCAACGGCCGGCGGCCCTGATCCACCGTCGCACCGGCTCGCTCACAGCCGGCTGAGCGGGAGGGCGTCGGCCCTTCCGGCGAGGTATCCGCCCTGCCGTGCCGCCGGCAGCGTCGTCGTGCTCATCCACTTCCATCGGCACAGCGACGGCGTCGATTGACCCGGGGATGACCTGGTCCTCCCGTGCCTCCGCCGCGGTGGGCCCGGGAGTGTGGAACGGTGTCGGGATGGCCGGTCGGCCCACACCCTCCTCTGCCTCTCCCACCCCGCCGGGCGCCGATCAGCTCCGGTACCGCTCGGCCACCGGACGATGGGTGATCGGAGCAACCGTGCTCGGCTCGGGCATGGCGGCCATCGACGCCACGGTCATCGGCATCGCCCTTCCCGCCATCAGTCGTGACCTCCATGCCCCGCTCGGGACCCTCCAGTGGGTGGTCACCGGCTACACGCTCACCCTGGCCTCCCTCTTGTTGTTGGGGGGCTCGCTCGGAGACCGCTTCGGCCGAAAGCGGATCTTCCTGATCGGGGCGGCCTGGTTCGCCCTCGCCTCGGCGGCCTGCGCCCTGTCGGGTGGATCCACCCAACTGATCGTCACCCGGATGCTCCAGGGGGTCGGCGGGGCACTGCTCACCCCCGGAAGCCTGGCCATCCTGGAAGCCTCGTTCACCCCTCAGGACCGGAGCGAGGCGATCGGCGCCTGGTCGGGCCTGGGCGGTGTCGCCACCGCCGCCGGCCCGCTCCTCGGAGGGGCCCTCATCGCGGCAGCCTCCTGGCGGTGGATCTTCCTGATCAACATCCCCCTCGGTGCGGTGGTGTTGTGGGTGTCGTCCCGCCATGTCCCCGAATCGCGGGACCCCGACGTCGCCGGCCGGCTGGACGTGGTGGGTGCCGCACTGGCCACGGTGGCCCTCGGGGGGATCGCCTACGCCCTCATCGAAGGACCGTCACGGGGATGGAGTTCAGCCACGGTGGTCGGCTCCATCGGCCTGGGCGTGGGCGGTGCCGGCCTCTTCGTCCTGGCCGAGCATCGCTCGCTGGCCCCCATGCTGCCCCTCGGGCTGTTCGCCGATCAGCAGTTCGCGGTCACCAACGCCGTGACCTTCGTCGTCTACGCCGGACTGGGCGGGGTGCTCTTCCTGCTCCCTTCGGTGTTGCAGATCGTCGACGGGTACTCCGCCCTCGCCTCGGGAGTGGCCCTCCTCCCGATCACCGTGGTCATGCTGGTCTTCTCGGCGCGGTCCGGGCGCCTGGCCACCACCATCGGACCCCGCCTGCAGATGGGCCTCGGTCCTGTGGTGGTCGGCGGCGGACTCGCCCTGTTGGCCCTGGCCCCGCACGGATCGTCCTATGTCACCGCCGTGCTCCCCGGCGTCCTGGTCATCGCCGCCGGCCTGGCCATCACCGTCGCCCCCCTGACCGCCACCGCCCTCAACTCGGTCCCCGAGCGCCACGCCGGCCTGGCCTCGGCCGTCAACAACGACGTGGCCCGCATCGGCAGCTTGATCGCAGTGGCCGTGCTGCCGGCGTTGGGTGGGATCACCGGCGAGTCGTATCTCTCCCCGCACGCCCTGGCCCCCGGTTTCCAACGAGCCGTCCTCATCGCTGCCTCGTGGTGCGTGGCCGGCGGCGTCGTCGGCGCCCTGGGCATCCGCAATCCGCCCCGGACGTCGGCCGGCACCGGAGCCGAGGTGGTCGGGCCCCACATCCACTGCGCATTGGAGGCCACCCCCCTGGGGGAGTCGGGCCCGGCGCCGGCACCCTAGG
>JADGOG010000109.1 GCA_017883065.1 Acidimicrobiales bacterium
GGCCACGCCGCCGTTGGGTCGCAGTACCTGACCGGTCATGAACCGTGACGCGTCGGAGGCGAGGAAGAGCACGGAGGCGGCGATGTCCTCGGGCTCTCCGATGGTGCGCAGTGGGGTGTGCTTGCGCATGGGAGCCACCACCGCTTCCTGCATCTCTTCGTCGACGGTTCCGTCGGGTCGCACGAAGTAGCGACCGGTCATTCCGGTGAGCACGAAGCCAGGGGCTACCGCGTTGACCCGCACGTGCTTCTTACCGACTTCGATGGCCATCGATTTGGTCATCTGCACCACACCGGCCTTGCAGATGGCGTAGCTGACGATGTTCGGACTGGGTGCGTCGGCGGCGGCCGACGAGGCATTGATGATGCTCCCGCCTTCGGGCTGCTCGACCATGATCCGTCCTGCCGCCTGACACCCGAAGAACACGCCCTTGAGATTGACCGAGATGATCCGGTCGAGATCGCCTTCCGGAGCATCGAGGAACGGTCCCTCGACCATGATCCCGGCGATGTTGCACCACACGTGGATGCCGCCGTACTCCGCTGCCACCCGAATGGCCAAAGCGTCGACGTCGGTTCTCACCGACACATCGAGAGCAACCCCTTCGGCCTTCCCGCCGGCAGCCACGATCTCCTCGGCAGTGGCCATGGCGCTGCCCGCGTCGATGTCGGCACAGACCACGGTCGCTCCGGCACCGGCCAGCGCCAGGGCGCTCGCCTTCCCGATTCCGCTTCCGGCGCCGGTGATCACCGCGACCTTGCCGTCGACGCGGAACGATTCGATGAGCGTGCTTGCTTCCATGGCGATTCACTACCTCGTGGGGTTGGCGGATGGGTGCACTGGCGGCCGGGCATCGGTTCCCGTCGACGGGAACAGTAGGCCAGTGCGACCCGACGCATGCCGGCATCGCTCCGTGGCGAGGCGGACTTCAGCCCGTCGTCAGTCCGTCATGACGGCCGGTGCCCGCATCACGTGTGTCCGCTTGCGTGACGTCCGCCCACCGCCCTTCGCCCCCCGGCCGCGGATGGGAAGTCGCGGCCCATAGCCGGTCAGCAGGACGAGGAGGAAGCTGCGACGTCGGCATCCATCTCGTCGAGCTCACTGTCGAGGTCCTCGTCGCGGAGTGCACCGAGGTCCTCATCGGACGAGTCGGTGGCCTCGGACGAGTCGGTGGCCTCGGACGTCACGGCATCCTCGGACGTCACGACCTCCTCGGACGAATCGGTGGCCTCGGACGTCACCGCATCCTCGGACGTCACGGCCTCCTGGGAGGCACCACCGAACTCGGTCATCTTCTCGAGCGGTCTGGTCTGGACGTCGAGCCGATGTGCCTCGTTGCGGAGGGCGTCGATCCCGGGAGCCTCACCGTTGGACCGGATCGCCGTGCCCAGCGCCTTGGCCACCGCAGAGGCGATCCGTTTGTGTCCCTCGTCGCCGGGGTGGATGCCGTCAGCCAGGTGCTCCTCGGTGATCATCGCCTCGCCTGCCACCAAGGTCAACGTGGTGTCACCGTCGACGATGCGGGCACGGGCCACTGTCTCGATGGCATGGCGGATGTCGGCGATGGAGGCTCCGAGCTTGTTGGGGACGTCTTCGGCGTCGGGACGAATGATGGGGCTGATCACCACCATGGGGGTGGAGGGATGGCCCTGGCGTACCACGTCGAGGAATCCGTGGAGCCCCTCGGCCACCATGCTTGCGCTTTGGGGGATGCGGGTCCAGCAACTGGCTCCGTAGGCGATGGTGATCACGTCGGCCGTGAGAGCGGCGATGTGCTCCGCCGACACGATCTCCCCCCGACCGGCTCCGGCGTAGCCCAAGTTGACGAGGTCGAGTCCGGCCTTTCGTGCGGCGATGGCGGCCCACCCGTGCGACGGCCCCGAGGCGACCCATCCCTGGGTGCTCCAGTCCCCGTAGGCGATCCATCGGGGAAGTTCCGGTGCAGGGGAGATCTCCCCCTTCACCGCGGTGAGGGACTGCACGAGCGGCTGCATGCCTTCGGGCAGATAGATGGTGGCCGGTCGGTCGGGCGAGCCGGTCCCGAGGGACAGTCGAATCAGGCCCTCACCGAGGACAGCCTCTTCCTCGCACACCTTGCGGCCATTGCGCCATACGGAGAAGGTGATACCGGCGCCGTCGCCTCGGTAGCCGAGGTTCCCGGTGGCGGTGCGGTAGGCGACGTCGATGGCTTCGGCGTCGCCGACCACTTCGAGCCTGACACCGGCGGGCACGGTGGCCGCGTGCCAGATGTCGGCCGGCAATCTGGAGGTGTCCAATGGGTTGGCCCGGGGATAGGGGACGTTGCCGAACGCCGGGTACGGCGCCCCTCTGACGAATGGCTCGGGCTGGCCGGGTCGCGGGGTCACCGCTTTGCTGCTTCCATCACTGCCCCTCCGACGTACAATTACCACTCTAAGTAGTGGTATAACTACTCTATCATCACATTCCCGCCGTCATGCCAGTGAAATTGGGCCCGCGCACCGACAGCGCACCGACAGCGCTCAGGCAGCCGCTCCGGCAACTGCTCCGGCAGGGGCGAGCCGTGCACGGTTCGAGGAGCGGGACCTCGATGGCGCCGATGACGGTGGGTCGCCCGGGTGTCGCCGAAGGTCGACGGACGCGCTCCTCGGACTTCGGAACGGCTGGAGATCCGTCGAGAGTCGTCACGGAACATTCACCGGACCCGCAGGTCGGTGGGGAGGGCGCTGCCTACCATGGGAGGGTGCGGATCACCCAGGCCCTGTCGGCATTCCGGCGACCTTCCCTGCCCGCCCGGTGGTCGCCTTCGACGTTCGCCGCCGCACTGGTCGGGCTCACCGTCCTGGTCACCGTGACGGCCACGTTCGTCCCGGTGGGCACTGCCCGTGCCGCCGCCGGAGCCATCGTGCGTCCCCACGTCTACCAGGGCGGCGGCGTCCTCGGGTTCGGCGACGCCCAGTCGGTCAACGCCCAGCCATCTGCCCCGCTGAGCTCGGTGATGGTGGCCATGGCGGTCAACCCGGCGTCGACCGCGTCCGACCAGGGGTACTGGATCGCCGGAGCCGACGGTGGCGTGTTCACCGAGGGGAACGCCCCGTTCTACGGCTCGCTGGGCGCGCTGCGCCTGCAGGGGCCGATCGTCTCGATGGCGGCGACACCGGACGGCAAGGGCTACTGGCTCGCCGCCATGGACGGCGGCGTGTTCTCCTTCGGCGACGCCCACTTCTACGGTTCGATGGGCGCCCAGCATCTGAACCGGCCCATCGTGGGGATGACCGCCACGTCGGACGGCAAGGGCTACTGGCTGGTGGCGGCCGACGGAGGCATCTTCTCCTTCGGGGACGCCAGGTTCTACGGCTCGATGGGCGGTGCCTCCCTGGTGTCGCCGGTGACCGGTATCGCGGCGACCCATTCTGGAGCCGGCTACTGGATGGTGGCGGCCGACGGAGGCATCTTCTCCTTCGGGGACGCCAAGTTCTACGGCTCGATGGGTGGGAAGCCACTGAACGACGCCGTGGTGGGGATAGCGGCCTCGAGCGACGACCGGGGCTATCTGTTGGTGGGGACCGACGGTGGCGTCTTCGGCTTCGGCGACGCCCCCTTCTTCGGAACGTTGGGCGGTGGCTACGGCGGCGACCCGGCCAATGTCCCGCCCGTGGCCGGCATCACCCTGACCCCGGACGGCGGGGGCTACTGGATGCTCGAGCCCGACGGCTGGTCGTACTCGTTCTCGAATCCGACCAGCCCCTCCCCGTCATCGACCGCAGCCACCATCGTGGCGGTGGCCAACAGCCAGGTGAACAGCGACCCCAATCGGGGCAGGTTCTGCAATCCCTACGGGCCGTGCGAGGCGTGGTGCGCTCTGTTCGCCACCTGGGTCTGGCAGCGGGCCGGTGTCCCCATCCCGTCGTATCCGTTCACCGGGAGCATCTTCGGTTGGGCGGCCACCAACACCGGCGTGCTTCCGCCCAACGCCGCGCCGGTGCCCGGGGACGCCGTCCTCTATGGCACCGGGCCGTCGTCGACGTCCACATCGGTCCACGTCGGGTTGGTCATGCAGGTCTGGCCGGACGGTGCCATCGTGACCATCGAGGGCGATGCCGGACCGGCGCCGTCCGGCTCCCTCGCCGTGGTGGTCAACGGCCCGTACCTGCCGTCGCAATCGGTCGGTTCCAACGGCGTGCCCATCTACGCGTTCGCCCGCTTCTGACCGGATGATCGCCCTGACCGCATGATCGCCCTGACCACACGATCCGCCTGACCGCACGATCCGCCTGACCCCACGGTCGGCCCGATCGCCTGGCGACGGTCAGGCGCCGGCGACCAACCCGTCGAGCACCCGTTGGCGATGCTCCGAGGCCGAACCCCACGCCTCGGCCAGCGCCCAGGCCCGTTTGAGGAACAGATGGAGGTCGCACTCCCACGTGTAGCCGATGGCCCCGTGCACCTGCAGGGCGACCCGGGCGGCTTCGGTGGCGGCGTCGGAGGCGTAGGCCTTGGCCGTGGAGACCGACCGCGACGCATGGGGCTCGCCCTCGTCGAGGGCCCAGGCGGCGGCGTAGACCACCGGCCGGGCGAACTCGAGCTTGACCTGGGCGCCGGCCAGCAGATGCTTGACCGCCTGGAACCCGCCGATCGGCTTGCCGAACTGGTTGCGCTCCTTGGCGTACTCGGCGGCCATGGTGATCATCGACTCGGTCAGCCCGAGGAGTTCGGCGCCGGTGGACAGTGCGGCGCGGTCGGCGGTCCGGCGGATGGCTTCTCGGGCGGTCGCCCCCGATGCCAGTCGGGTGTCGTCCTTCGGGGTCCAGTGGGGGATGCCGAGGCGCCGTGTCGGATCGAGCGAAGCCACGGTGCGGATGGTGACGGACGCCGAGTCAACCAAGTGGACCTCGGGCACCGCTTCGCCGTCGCCCGCCTCCGCGGTCGTGAAGAGCACCAGCAGGTCGGCGCCGTCGGCCCCGGCGATCGGCGGGCTGTCCGTCGAGATGGTGCCCACCGCGGCGGCCACGTCCCCGGCAGCGATCCCATCGAGCCACGCGCCGCCCACACCGCCCGAACCGCCCGGATCACCCACACCGCCCGGATCACCGGAACCTCCGAGCTCGGACAGCAGCGGTACGACCACCGCGGTGGTCTCGAGCAACGGCTCGGGCAGAGCCACCCGTCCCGCCTCCTCGAGGAGCAGGACCAGGTCGAGCATCCCGAGGCCCAACCCGCCGTGGTCCTCAGGAGCGGTCAGTCCGACCACCCCCATCTCGGCCAGCGTGGTCCACCGCGGCGATCGCGCCGCGGGCTCCTCGTAGGCGGCGCGGAGGTGGTCGGTGGTGCACTCTTTGGCCAGCACCTGGCGCACGGCGTCGCGGAACTCGGTCTGTTGGTCACTGAAGGCGAAGCGCATGGTCGTCCGTCCCGGCCGGTCTGGCCGCTCAGCCCCGCGGCAGCCCGAGCATGCGCTCGGCCACCACGTTGCGTTGGATCTCGTTGGTGCCCGCGTAGATCGGGCCGGCCAGGGCGAAGAGGTACCCGTCGAGCCAGGGGGCGTCGACCCCGTCCCCGTGGAACTCGGCCTCGGGCCCCAGCAGGGCCAGGGCGGCCCGGTGGATGGCCAGATCCGTCTCCGACCAGTGGATCTTGTTGGCGCTGGCCTCGGGGCCGACCGACCCGCCGCTCAGGACCCGGGTGGCCGTCCACAGCGTGTTGAGCCGGTAGGCCTCGGCATCCATCCACGCCTGGGCCACCGCATCCGCGCTCCGGGCGGCGCGGGCCGGCTCGGTCTGGAGGGAGTGGGCGTAGAGATCGACCAACCGGGACGCGGCCTCGGTGTAGCGGGCCGGACTGCGCAGGCTCAGCCCCCGTTCGGATCCGGCCGTGGCCATGGCCACGTTCCAGCCCCGACCGACGCCGCCCAGCACCTGGCCGTCGGGGACGAAGACGTCCTCGAAGAAGATCTCGGCGAACCCGGTCTCCCCGTCGATCTGGGGGATGGGCCGCACGGTGACCCCGGGTGTGGACATCTCAATGAGGAAGTAGGTGAGGCCCCGGTGGCGCTCGGCCTCGGGGTCGGTGCGGAACAGCCCGAAACACCACTCGGCGAACGCCCCCCGCGAGGCCCAGGTCTTCTGCCCGGTCAACAGCCAACCGTCGTCGCCCTCGGAGCGCACCGCCCGGCTCCGGATGCCGGCAAGGTCGCTCCCGGCGTCGGGCTCGGACCAGCCCTGGCACCAGATCTCCCGTGCCGAGGCCATGGCCGGGAGGAAACGGGCCCGCTGCTCCTCGGTGCCGAACTCGAACAAGGTGGGGGCGAGCAGGAAGACACCGTTCTGGCTGACCCGGAGCGGTGCCTGGGCCCGCCAGTACTCCTCCTCGAAGATGAGCCATTCGAGGATCCCCACACCCCGGCCCCCGAACTCCTCGGGCCACGAGACCACCGACCACCGGTCGTCGAACATGGTCTGCTCCCACTGACGGTGGGCCTCGAACCCCTCGGCGGTGTCCAGCGAGGGGAGCGAACGGGGCGGGGGGGTGTGCGCGGCCAGCCAGGACCGTGCCTCCAGGCGGAACGCCTCCTGGGCGGGAGTGGTGCGCAGATCCATCGTGGTGTCCATGGTCGCTTCCGTCATCGGTAGGCCGGCATGGCGGGGCCGGCTGGTTGGTCGAGCGGGTGGGTCGAGCGGGTGGGTCGGGTTGGTTGCTGGCGGACGGGCCCGGGCGCACCGACGGTCGATGTGCGGCGGTCCGGACCTCAGGGTGAAATCTGACACACCGCCAGATTTCCGGCAACCACGGCCCATCGGCCAGAATGGGCCCATGCCGAATGCCGTGATCGTCGATGTGGTCCGTACCCCGGTGGGCAAGAAGAACGGGCGCCTCTCCGGCTGGCACGTGGTGGACCTGGCCGCCCAGCCCCTCAAGGCACTCATCGAGCGCAACGACCTCGACCCCGCGCTGGTGGAGGACGTGATCTACGGGTGCACGATGACCGTTGGCGAGCAGGCCATGAACATCGGCCGCAACGCCGCCCTGGCCGCCGGGTTCCCCGACACCGTGCCGGGCACCACCGTCGACCGGCAGTGCGGCTCGGCCCAGCAGGCGGTGCACTTCGCCGCCCAGGCGGTGATGTCGGGGGCCATGGACATCGCCATCGGGGGCGGGGTCGAGGGCATGAGCCGGGTGCCCATCGGCTCGACCACCGAGCACGGACCCGGCGAGGCGTACGGGCCCACCGTGCACGAGCGTTTCGACTTCATCCACCAGGGCCAGTGCGCCGAGGAGATCGCCCGCCGGTGGGGGATCAGCCGCGAGGACATGGACCGCTTCGCCCTCCAGTCCCACGACCGGGCGGCCCGGGCCATCGCCGAGGGCCGGTTCGAGAACGAGATCCTCCCCCTGGCCACCCGCCGGGCGCGCATCGAGGACAAGGTGGCCATCGCCGGCACCGACGAGGGCGATCCGGCGGGAGAGGGGCCCTTGACCTTCGACGAGGGGGTGCGGGCCGGGTCCACCTACGAGAAGCTGGCCTCCCTCGCCCCCGCCTTCGCCGAGGACGGACTGGTGACGGCGGCGAGCTCGTCGCAGATCTCCGACGGGGCGGCCGCGGTGCTGGTCATGTCCGAGGAGAAGGCCGGGCAGCTCGGCCTGGTGCCTCGGGCCCGGTTCCACACCTTCGCCGTGGCCGCCAACGATCCGGTGATCATGCTCACCGCGCCGATCCCGGCGACGACCCTGGTGCTGGAGAAGTCGAAGCTCTCCCTCGACGACATCGACCTGATCGAGATCAACGAGGCCTTCGCCTCGGTGGTGCTGGCCTGGGAGAAGGAGCACCACCCGGACATGGACAAGGTGAACGTCAATGGGGGGGCCATCGCCATCGGCCATCCCACCGGTGGATCGGGTGCCCGCCTGATGGCCACGCTGCTCAACGAGATGGAGCGGACCGGTGCCCGCTACGGGCTGCAGACCATGTGCGAGGGCGGTGGGCAGGCCAACGCCACCATCATCGAGCGTCTGGGGTAGGGCGGCGAAGACCGCTCAGGCGTTGAGGGAGCTCGAACCCGCACCCGAGCTCACCTTCGCCGACACCTGCTTGTTGAAGTCGACGCGGTCGGCCTGGGTGGGTCGGGACATCAGGTATCCCTGGTAGAGGTCGCAACCCAGTTCGGTGACGCGCTGCAGCTGCACCGGGGTCTCGACGCCCTCGGCCAGCACCACCAGGTCGAGCGCCTTGCTCAGCTGGACGATGGCGGCCACGATGGCCTCGTCGTTCTCGAACGTGCCCAGTCCGTCGATGAACGACTTGTCGATCTTGAGGATCTTGACCGGGAACCGCTTCAGCTGGGCGAGCGACGAGTAGCCGGTGCCGAAGTCGTCGATGGCCAGACCGACACCCATCTCGTGGATGCCGCCGAGCATGGCGATCGACGCCGAGGTGTCGCTCATCAGCATGCTCTCGGTGACCTCCATGACGAGCGCCTCGGGGGGGAGCCCCGAGTCGGCCAGGGCGGCGGCGATGGTGTCGAGGAGCTCGGTGTCGCTCAGCTGGTGGGCCGAGAGGTTCACCGTGACGTAGGCGTCCTCGGCCCCGGGGAGCTCCCGGCGCCACTTGGCCATGGTCTGGCACGCCTCCCGAAGGACCCAGCGGCCCAGCGTGAAGATGAGGTCGGTCTCTTCGGCGAAGGGGATGAACTCCATCGGACCGAGCAGCCCCCTCGACGGGTGGTGCCACCGCACCAGCGCCTCCATGGCCACGATCCGGTCGTCCTTGACCGAGGCGATCGGCTGGTAGTGCACGGTCAGCTCGTCGTGGTCGATCGAGTGGCGCAGGTCGTCGTAGATCTCGAGACGGGCCACCGACTTGGCCCGAAGGGACTCGTCGAACACCTCCACGCGGGAGCGGCCCTTGTTCTTCGCCTGAAACATGGCCACGTCGGCCTGCTGGAGGATGTCCTGCGCGGTCTGACGGCCCCGCATGACGAACGAGACACCCACGCTGCAGGTCACCACCACGTTGCGCCCGGTGGAGAGCTGGACCGGCTCGGACAACAGGCGCGAGTACTCGGTGGCCAGGCTGACCGCCACATTCACGTCGTGGACGTTGCGGCACAGGACCACGAACTCGTCACCGGAGAACCGGCTGACCGCGTCGCCGCCCCGCACGGCCGACTTGAACCGCTGGGCCAGGGCCAACAGGACCTCGTCCCCGCTGGCATGGCCGAACGAGTCGTTGACCAGCTTGAAGCGGTCGAGATCGATGAAGAGCACGGCCAGGTTGGTGCCGCGCTGCATGGACACCAGCAGCTCCCGTTCGAGCTCGTCGTTGAAGAGCGAGCGGTTGCCCAGGCCGGTGAGCGAGTCGTGGTAGGCAAGCCAGTGGAGCTGCGCCTCGGCCGCCTTCCGGTCGGTGACGTCGGTGAAGGAGCACACCACCATGGGGGAGTCCGACTGCCCTGCTCCCGACAGCAGCCGCGAGCTGAGGGACAGCCACTGGCGGCGACCGCTGCCGTCGGTGACGCCGACGACGACATCGTCCTCGGACTCACCGGTGGCCAGGGTCTTGGCGTGGGGGAACATCTCGGCGGAGAGCGGATGCCCGTTGGCCTCGATGGCGATGGAGGATCCGGTGAAGATCGCGTGTCCGCTGCCGGCGACCAGCCGGTCGCCGAGGATGCGGGTGGCCGCTTCGTTGTGGGCGCTCACGTTGCCGAGCTCGTCGAAGAGCACGATGCCCTCGCTGAGCGAGGCGACGACCGCCTCGTAGCGTTCCTCGGCGGCTTTCCGGCCGGCCTCGGCCTGGCGGGCGTCGGTGAGCTCGGTGCACACCACCACCCAGCCCGTCGGCTGGGCCCCGTCGTCGATCAGCGGGTCGATGGAGACCAGGACGTCGACCTCGGATCCGTCCTTGCGGCGGTGGGTCCGGCGGCCCCGCTCCAGCACCGATGCGCTGTCGGTCCGGTTGGCGGTGACCACGGCGCTGATGGAGAGGCCGGCCACCTC
>JADGOG010000200.1 GCA_017883065.1 Acidimicrobiales bacterium
TCGTGCGCGATCGGTGGGCGATGGAAACGCCTCGGCATTGCGATGTCCCCGATCACGGCCACCGTGTCGGAAGGGTAAGGCCCCCACGCTCTGTTCCGCCTTGAAGGCGTCGTAGACCCGGTCCACGCAATCACGTTGTCGGATTGGTTGACTCTCCGACGCAGTCTGGCATGTGCTGTTGGGACGGGTACTGAACGTCAGCGGAATCGCGCTGGCGCCCACGGCTCGTGCGCGTCAAGTACAACGTTCCGGTCGAACCAATCTGAAGGGTCCAAGAACAAGACCTGGCGCCGCTTCCGGGGATCTCTGCCGTAGGGACGGGGTGCCGAAGATCAGCGACGGCTTGCCGAACGCCAACGGGGCCTCTCGCTTGCAGGGGGGTCGAAGTGCCGTTGAGGTGACGTGTGGCCGTGTGAGGTCAGGCGGCCCGGAAGACTCGCGGATGGGTCCGAAGCGAATGCCGCGGCGAGCAATGTCGCCGTGAGTCGTGGTCACTGGACAGGGGGATCGGCTTGGCGAGCCTTCACCGCGGGACGCCGAAAGTGGGGGTGTTCCAGGTGGTTCCCCCCAGACTGGGTGGGTTGCTGGGCCCGGTACTCACCCGAGACCAGCAGGATCCCCGAGCCGATGGAAGGCTTCGGATCGCAGCATGGACGAGTTGGTGCCGGAGGTACGATCAACCGGTGCGACACCGACTGATCACGCTCGTCGTCGTCTCGCTGGTCGCACAGGTTCTCTTGGGAGCGTGCCCCAATGTCGTCGACGCGGCGACATCACCCGTACCCACCGGCAATGTCAACTCGGAGCTTCCTTGGCACCCCGTTACCGTGGACTCACAGGGGAAGCTGCTCGCCTGGTACAGACCTCAGCAGCACTTGGGCTACGACAAGGTACTCCGACTCGGTTGGAACTTCATCGAGCACAAAGTCCCCGATCAATCGGGGACCCACCTCAAGACCTACCTCGTCAACTCTGTCTTCGCCAGTCGCACGCTCCAAGGGGCGTATTGGCAGAGCAACCCTGCAATGACGTTCGGGTCGTTCGTCGACTCGGCTCTGACCTGGTACCCCTACTCGGGCGACTCAGAGGCAATCCGGAAGGTGGGGGCGATGCTCAACTATTCGCTTGCACACGGCACAACGCCTGCCAAGTGGAGTTGGGAGGGCGTTCCCTTTCCCACTGGCTGCGGCAATCAACCCGACTATGGACGATGCCTGTCCGACATGCCCAAGGCCTTCTATGGCGGGATCGAGCCGGACAAGGTTGGCGAGCTCGGCATCGGCTATGCGCTGTACTACGAGTTGACCGGCAAGAAGAGCTACCTCAAGGCAGCCATTCACTGTGCCGACGCCCTGGCCGCTCACGTGCGACACGGGGACGATACCCATACGCCATGGGCCTTCCGAGTCGACGGGCGAACCGGCGCCACGCTCGACGGCGAAGAGTTCGGCGGGATAGTGGTTTCCCCGCTTCGACTCTTCGACGAGCTGATCCGGATCCAGAAGGGCGACGTCAACGCCTACGGACGAGCACGCCGAATCGCGTGGTCGTGGCTGGATTCACACCAACTCGATCCGAAGAGCCCAACCTTCGACGACTGGACCGGTTACTTCGAGGACGTCGCCAAGGATCAAAGCAACGTCAACCAGGCTGCGCCAACCTACACAGCCCTGTACCTGCTCAACCTTCGTGACCCCGCTCGGCGTGATCCCTTGTGGAGGACCCACGTGAACCACCTCATCGCATGGGTCGACCAACACCTCGGAGTTGGGCCGTTCTACGGTGCGACGGGCATCAACGAGCAGGGCCCGGCGAGCGGAGGTAGCTACCTGTGTTGCTCGCTTGCTGGCCTGGGCAGCGACACCGCCCGCTGGGCTGCCGTCAACGCTCTGTACTACCAGAAGACTGGTGATGGTCAGGCAAGGGAGAATGCCTTCCGATCGCTCAACTATGCGACGTACTTCGCCGGCTCCGACGGCAAGGTCTCCTGTTGTGGGCAGAGCTTCGGAGCCATCCAGTACTGGTTCAGCGACGGCTATTCGGACTACCTGCGTAGCTTCATCTGGACGATGGCCGCCATCCCGGCTCTCGCTCCTGATGGCCAGAGCCATCTGCTGAGTTCAACGTCGGTGGTCCAACTGGTCAACTACGGCCATCACCAGATCGCCTATCGGACCTTCGACAAGGACGCAGCCGAAGTACTCCGCCTGAATTTCCGACCGGTGTCGGTGACTGCAGGCGGTCGAGCTCTCACCGAGAGGCGCACTCTTGCCGGTCAGGGATACACACTCAAGAGTCTCGGCGGAGGGAGCTTTGTCGTGCGGGTGCATCACATGAGCGCTGGCAACGTCAACGTCGCCGCCTGACCCCTGCGCCGAGCGAGCTGAGAATGTGGACGCTGCTTCGCCGTGAGATCGACCCCACATCTCGCCACCTGGTTCGGTCCGGCCGAGGTTCCCATGTAGCCGGGCCACGACGATACTGGGCCGCAGCTCATTCCACGGTGACAGCAGCTACAGCGCTCCTGTGTCTGTCGTGGTCCACAACTGATCCCGACTGTCGGTCAGTCATCTCCAGATGGAGTCGGCCGGGGAGTCGTGAGTTGACTATGCCGAGCACGATCCGTGCGTGAACGACCGGTCGGAAACAATTGGTGAGGACGACGGAGGGAGATGCCCCACCTGAGCTCACCACCTTCCGCTCATGAGGAGCACTCATCGCTCGGCCTCTGGGCCCCCTCGGTGACAACGTCTGATCTCGTAGCCGCCTGGGCTCCCTTCGCGTCTATCTGTCGGAGGACCAAGACGGAACATGAGTCAGGCCAGTCGCACGCCGGCCATGTCGTGCGCGCTTGGTGATCCATCGAGTGGAACCTGCCGGCAATTCGCGGTCAACTGGCGGTCGGCCGACGTTGTCCCCAAGGAGGTACGCCTGTGTTCCGCCAAGTGATTGCATTCCGATGGATGGAAGGCGCCTCTCCCGAGGCGAAAGAGGCATACCGTGGCGCCCTCGAAGGCCTACGCGTCATACCCGAACTCGTGGCAATGACTTGGGGCGATGACGCCGGACACTTCGAGGGCAATTTCGACTTCGTGGCCGTCATGGACTTCGAGAGCTTCGCCGCTGCCCGTCGCTATGTCGGCCACCCACTGCATCAGGCCTATGTGGAGGACCATGCGAGTCAGGTAGTCGGGGAGAGAGTCGTTGTGCAGCACGACTGGGCCGGACCCGCCTCGTAGCAGGGCGATCCCTGGTCACCCAAACGGAGAGTGGCACCGTGATCCTCGGTGCGGGTGGGAGATGGTCCGGGTGACGAGGTCCGGCGGTCGGATCGTCAAGGGGAACCGTCGCTGCGCCGAGGCGGAGGCCGGAAGCAGGGGCAACTCGGCCCGTCGTTCGATCGGTAGGAGTACCGACACCCACGCTTCAGGCGTGGAAGAACGTCTGAATCGAGAGGTGGGAGCGGCTGGCTCGGGAGCGTCCCGGCTTGGTTCGATCGGAGGTCATACCGCTACCTTGGCCCTGGGGATCTCATGGACGACTGGTTCAGGCCGGGGTCGGGCCAGGAAGTCGAGCCAGTGGGGGAGGTACCAGTTCCACCGGCCGA
>JADGOG010000027.1 GCA_017883065.1 Acidimicrobiales bacterium
TGCCACCGCTGCCGTGTAGTCGAGGTACTGCAGGTCGATCCCGGCAAAGAAGGTGGGGGCATGGGTGTTCTGACCTGGAGCCCCGAGGGAGCCTGCCACCAGCGACACCGACCAACCGGCGTCGCCCAGGGCGGCAGCGAGGTAGCGGGTGACCTGAGCAGCGCCGCCTCGGGGGAAGAACAAGAGCCCCATCACGATTCTGCCGGTAGTCACGAACTCCCATGGTACGACGCCGCCGTCAGCGACTCTCGATCGGGCGGTTCTGAGCCCGATCGCGCCCCGATGCGCCCGGTCGGTCGGGACAACCTCGTTCCCCGGGGGTCGCTATGCGATCGGAACTGTCGTGGCCTTCGCTTGCGCCCTGGTCCACGCCGACCACGTCTGGTAGCCACCGTCGAGATTGCGGGCCTCGATCCCGAGCTCGCGCATGAGCGCAGTGGCCGTATGTCCTCGTTGCCCCACCTCGCAGTAGACGACCACCGGTCCATGGCCGAGTGCATCGAGGTTCTCACGGAGCAGGTCGATCGGGAGATTGACGGATCCTGCAATTGCGCCCTTCGTGTGCTCTTCGACAGTTCGCACGTCGATGACCGGCCATCCCTTCGCCACCAGTTCGGTGAGCTCACTCGGATCGACGATGTCGCAATCACCGCTCAGTACGTTCTCCGCCATGTAGCCGAGGAGATTGACCGGGTCCTTGGCCGAGGAGAACGGCGGGGCATAGGCCAGTTCGAGATCGGCCAACAGGTCGGCGGTGATGCCCCCGGCCATGGCCGTGGCGATGACGTCGATCCGCTTGTCGACCCCGTGTCGGCCGACGATCTGTGCTCCGAGGATGGTCCCGTCATTCGGATCGAAGATCAGCTTCGCTGCCATGCGCGTCGCACCGGGGTAGTACGTGGCGTGGTCGAAAGGGTGTGAATGAATGGCACGGAAGGGACGACCCGCGGCCCGCAGCCGTCGCTCGTTCCAACCGACGGTGGCCGCGACGATGTCGAAGACCTTCACGATGGCCGTCCCGAGATACGCCACCGTGTGCGAAGGTCGCCCGGCAATGTGGTCTGCGACTCGCCGCCCCTGGCGGTTGGCCACATTTGCCAAGGCGATGAGCGAGGTGGAGTGCGAGACGGCATCCGATTTCTCGACGGCGTCACCCACTGCGTAGACGTCGGGGTCATTCGTCTGATTGACCTCGTTCACCGCCAGGCCGCCGCTGGACCCCAGATTGAGTCCAGCGAGCTCGGCCAGTCGGATGTCGGGCCTGACCCCTATGGCCCCTACGACCAGATCGGCGGGCAGGACCCGTCCGTCGGCAAGGGTGATCGACCGCCCTTCGACCGAGACGACGGACACGCCCGTCTCGACGTGGACTCCGTGAGCGGCCAGCTCGTCGCTCACGAGGATGGCGAGCTCGGGGTCGAGTGGTGGGAGCACCTGGGGGGTTGCCTCCACGATCGTCACGTCGATCCCCTGAGCGACGAGATTCTCCGCCATCTCGAGGCCGATGAAGCCGGCGCCGATCACGACGGCGGTCGTCGGCGCCACATCGACATCCGAGGCAAGGCGAGCTGCGTCTTCAACGGTCCTCAGAGTGCGGACCCTGTCATAGCCCGGGATGGGAGGCCGAACGGGAGCGGCCCCCATGCTGAGCACCAGCTTGTCGTAGGGCACGGTACTGAACTCGCCGGTGATGGTCGAACGCGTCGTCACGGAACGCGCGACACGGTCGATGGCGATGACCTCGTCATTGATCCTGACGTCAAGCCGGAACCGATCGAACAGCTGCTCCGGGGTCTGGAGGGTGAGGTCCTCCTCTTCCTCGATGAGGCCACCGACGAAATACGGCAAGCCGCAGTTGGCGAAGGAGACGTGACCGGATCGTTCGAGCACGGTGATGCTGACTTCGGCATCGAGACGGCGAAGGCGGGTGGCGGTGGACATCCCGCCGGCGACCCCGCCGATGATGACCACTCGCTTGGTCTGGTGATCAGGTGAGGTTGTCATCGTGAGAACCAGGACTTCCGCTTGGTGGCTTGTGCCAGATTGGTCCGGCATTGGCACCGTTCGTCCTTCGGCACATCGCCGAGCACCTGTTCGACATGGGCACCACAACCCTTCCAGGTCGGGCGACCGCAATTCTTGCATGTCGCTGCCCTACACATGGGTACCAGCGCCGAGGATCACCAGATGAGCCATTGGGACCTCTCCGGACAACCGGGTGTCCCGATCCGTCCCTCCCTTGAGAACGAGGAGCAGGCTTCGCCTGACACTTCGCCTGACGATTCGAAGTGAACGATCTCCCTCCGCTCCCGGACCACCTGAGTCATCGCCCCCCGAGCGCATCGACCACGGCCACGAGATGCCCCGCAGCCTCCGCTGCCAGTTCGGCGAACTGTTCCCCCGGCATGAGGTCCCGGGGATCGGCGATCGCCACATGGGTACCGCCGTCGACCGTCTCCAGCACGACGTTGCAGGGGAGCAAGAGGCTGACGGAGGGGTCGATCGTCAGGGCCCGATGGGCGAATCCCGGATTGCAGGCGCCCAGGATCTTCAGGGCCGCCCGATCGACGCCGAGCTTGTCCTTGAGGGTGGCGGCGACGTCGATCTCGGTGAGCACCCCGAATCCCTGATCCTTGAGAGCCGCTCGAACCGCCGGCTCCACTTCCGCCAGTGGTCGATCGATGGTGACTTCGATTGCCTTCATTGTGGGCTCCTTACGCCAACTTCATGAACATTCGCTGGACCTCGTCGACGGCATACCCGTCGGCGGCTGCCTTCTCCGGGTTCTGCACGCAGTAGACCATGCCGGCGGAGATCAGTCTGAACCCGGCTTGCTCAAGAGCCTTGGTCGCGGCTGACAGCTGATCTACCACGTCTCTACACTCCCGGCCCTCCTCGAGCATGCGCTCGACTCCTTGGACCTGTCCCGCCACCCGTCGCAGCCGCTTCCGCACGTCGTCGACGACATCATCGGGGAGATCCATGCTCGATCCTCTCTCTCGTCATCACATGGGCCGCTGTGACCTCAACTACTGGCATGCTCACGACGCAGCCTGTCCGGACGTCCGGTCAGACACCTGGCGATGAACCTCATCCATGTCGAGGCTGGCCGCCCGAGCGATCAACTCCTCGAGCACGTCACCAGGTACGGCACCGGGTTGCGAGTACACGACCACCTGTTCACGGAGGATCATCAGCGTGGGGATCGACTGGATCCCGAAGGAGCCAGCCAGCTCGACCTGGGCTTCGGTGTCGACCGTGCCGAAGACAACGTCGGGGTGCAGGTCGGAGGCCGCTTCGACGACGGGGCCGAACATCCGGCAGGGTCCGCACCATGAGGCCCAGAAGTCCACGAGCACCGTGTCGTGGGATGCCACCACCGCTTCGAAGTTCTCCTTGGTGAGTTCCATCGTTGCCATCGCTCGCTCCTGCTCGTGACGTTCAGTCGGTACGTTCCTCGTGTCGAGAGGGTGTTCCGGCGGCTGAACACAACCGGTTGCATATACCCTACCGGGTATGGTTTACTGGCGCAATGGTGACCTCCCCGACCTCATCGGCTGCCGTTGTGAACGAACCGGGCCTTCTCGCAGGCAAAGCTCCCGAGGAGGGGGCCGGGGGCACGCCACCGCCGAGCAACCTCGGCCCCCTCGGCCGGCTCGGTCGTTGGTCTGCCGGCCACCGGGGGACTGTCTTCCTGAGCTGGCTGGCCATCGTCGCCGTACTGGCCGTCTTTGCCCCCAGCGTCGAACACGCACTGAGCGGCGCCGGGTGGCAGGCCAACGGGTCGCAGTCCGTCCAGGTCCGCAACCTGGCCCAGAAGGACTTCGGTGGCCAGGCGAGTTCGGCGATCGAGGTCGTGGTGCATGCCGATCGCCCGATCTCGAGCCCATCGGTGCAAGCCGTGCTCTCCAACGCCGAGAGGATCCTGGCCGCCGATCCTCGGATCGGTCGTGTCGTGACTCCCCAGCCCGGGGTGTCGATCAGCGCTGACGGGAAGACTGCCATCATCCTCGGCGGCGCCCATGCCGATCCCAACACCATGGTCCGGGCCGCTGACGCCCTCCAGCAGCCGCTTCGTCAGTTGAGCGGGAACGGGATCACGGTGGCCGCCACCGGTGCCTCGGTGCTGTGGTCGGACTTCAACACCGCCAACCGCACCGCCATGCTCCGCTCGGAGATGATCTCGTGGCCGGTGACGCTGATCATCCTGCTGGTGGCCTTCGGCTCCCTGGTGGCCGCCGGATTGCCCCTCTTGTTGACCCTGGTCGGGCTGCTGAGCGCCGCCGGCCTGCTCGACCTACTCACCCACGTCACCCCCATCTCGATCTGGGCGATGAACTTCGCTCTGATGTTCGCGCTCGCCCTCGGCATCGACTACGCCCTCTTCATCGTGGTGCGATTCCGCGGGGCGCACTTCGGGCGCCATCGCCATGTCGGCGAGTCGGTTGGCGAGACCATGGACACTGCGGGCAAGGCAGTGCTGTTCTCGGGTCTCACCGTGCTGATCGCACTCTCGACGGTCATGCTGGTCCCTGCACCGGCGTTCCAGTCGATGGCCGCCGGAATCATGCTCTCGGTCTTCTTCGTCCTGCTGGCCACCTTGACCCTGCTGCCGGCGGTGCTCGGCAAGCTGGGCGACAAGGTCGACGCCCTCCCCCTCAAGTGGGTCCACTCCGGCGAGCACCGCTCGGCGCGCTTCGCCCGCTGGGGCGAGTTGTTGTGGCGTCGGCCGTGGTTCTTCGGTGGCGTGGCCGTGGCCATCCTCGTCCTTCTGGCCGCGCCGGTCATCGGCCTCCGCACCGCCATGCCGTCGATCAAGGTGGTTCCGGCAACCGACTCCGCCCGAGTGGGATATGCCCTGGTGCAGTCGGCATTCGGCCCGGGCGCTCCCGGGCAGATGCAGGTCGTCACCACGCCGACGAACGCCGCCGCGGCCGAAGCCGTACTGGCCCACGACCCGGGCATTGCTGCCGCACTTCCCGCCCAGCGGTCGGCCTCATCGGCCCTGGTCATGATCGGAGCGGTGCCCAAGGTCGATCCTTCGTCTCCGTCGATAGGGACCACCATCGACCGGCTGCGAGGCTCGTTGCCTCCGGGCTCACTGGTCGGCGGGGCCGCCGCCGAAAACCACGACCTCCAGACAGTGCTGGCGGCCAAGACGCCCCTGGTCATCGGCCTGGTTCTCCTGCTCGGATTCCTCGTGCTCCTGGTGGCCCTGCAGGCCCCGCTGATTGCCGCGCTCGGGGTGCTGACCAGTCTGTTGGCCACCGGGGCCGCCTTCGGGGTGTCCCGGCTCATCTTCCAGAACGGGTGGCTCCATCAGCTGCTGGGCTTCACTCCCCAAGGCTTCCTCGACGCCTGGGGGCCGGTGTTCTTCTTCGCCATGATCTTCGCCATCTCGATGGACTACACCGTGTTCCTCCTCTCGAGCGCCAAGGAGCACTACGAGAAATCGGGTAGCCCCAAGGACGCCATGGTCAACGGTCTGGCCCACTCCGGTCGGGTCATCTTCGCCGCAGCCGCGGTCATGGTGGCGGTCTTCTTCACCTTCGCCCTCTCCGGCCCACTGCCGCCCAAGGAGATGGGGATCATCCTGGGGGTGGCGGTGCTGCTCGACGCACTCTTGGTCCGGCTAGTCCTCTTGCCGGTGCTGCTCCGTCTGACGGGGAACGCCGCCTGGTGGGCCCCTTCGTGGCTGAAGAGGGTGCTTCCCCCGGTGCGCTTCGCCCATGAGTAACCGGATCCGTCGAATTGGCTCATGGGGCTCTCCGGAAGTGACGAGCGTTCACCGTCCCGACCGGTAGGGTGCCAGAAGAATGCGACGTGCAGACGAGGCCCTGGTCGATCTTCGGGCACCGACCCACGATTGGCGCGACTCTGGGCCCGACTGATGGAAGGGTCGACGCCGGAGGTGCCCCACCGGGCACCGGGGGGTGCCCTGCCCTTGACCGAGGTGGAGTTCCACGACATCTACGCCCAGGTCCCGCGCCTGACGGTCGAGGTCGTCCTCCAGTCCCCGGAGGGAGTCCTCCTCACGCGTCGCGAGTCCGGGCCCTGCGCGGGCCTGTGGCACATCCCCGGCGGCACGGTGCGATTCGGCGAGCCGCTGGCAACAGCCGTCGAGCGCGTGGCAGCGACCGAGCTCGGGCTGGAGGTCTCGGTGGGCCCGTTCCTGGGATACATCGAGTATCCGAGCCATTACCTGAACGGCTTGGACTCTCCGGTCGGGTTGGCCTTCGAGGTCCACGCCGGCGAAGGCCAGCTCCTGTCCGAAGCTGGCCAGCCGTCGTGGTTCACCGTGTTGCCGGACCGCATGCACGACGAGCAGCGAGGGTTCCTGCTCGAACATGGACTGGCCCGCTCGTGACCAGAGACCGTGTCCAGTACGGCATCCTCATCGGACCAGCCAGCGGAACGTCTCTCGATTGCCCTGCAGCTCGAGACGACGCCAGAGCACGGGATTCTCGGTCGATTGGCTGACGTGGCATCGAATAGCCCGTCGCTGGCGGACTCGGTCAACCTCGACGACCAGGTCGATGCTGTCGGGGGCGCGCCCGACGAAGTTCGCCCCGAACTGGTCGGTGAGTTGTCCTGCGACCGATTCGGTGAGTGCCCAGCCGAGGACCGGAATACCGGCATCACCGCCGACCGCCGTGGCCACCTCGGTGGCCCGGACGTGATCGGGGTGCCCGGTGATCCCGCCTTCGTCGAACACCAGGAGCAGACTCGCACCCGCCTGCTCCATCGCCAGGCGCAGCTCTGAGGACAGCTGGTCGATCGGCGCATCGGCCAGGCGGCCGTCCGGGTGCTCGAGAAGGCGGACCGTCCCGACCCCCAGTTCCTCCGCAGCCATGGCCAGCTCCTCCGCACGGAGGCGATGGAGGTTGCCGTCGTTGGCTCCGAGCGTCGAGGCCTCGCCGTGGGTGAAGCACAGGACCGAGGTGCGGGTGCCGTGTTCGGCCCAGGAGCTCAGCGCCGCTCCCAGTCCGAAACTCTCGTCGTCGGGATGGGCGCAGACAGCGAGAACCGACGTCGTCCGCGGGAGATGGTCCTCGGTGGCTTCGAGTTCGTCCATGCCGGGTCCTCCCCCGCTACCGCCTGGTTTCCCGAGGTCCGACCGGACTCAGCTCTCCTGGGCGGACCGACGGGAGTCGACGTCGTCTCATGTCGGCCGCTTGGCCCTGACCAGGGTGTCGACTGCGTCCCTCGGACCTGCATCGGTGTCCACGACCCGGACCACCCGTTCGGCGCGCTCGACGGTCAAGCCGGCCGCTTCGGCCACACGGGTGACGTCGGCCACGCTGTAGAGGACGTCTGCGCTCGGGGGTCCGCCGTATCCCCTGGTCAGATTGTCCTCGTCGTGGGCCACCACCAACAGCGTGCCTCCGGGCGCCACGGCCGACGCAGCCACGTCGAGGGCCGCCGTTCGCTCCGGCTGTGGCAGCTGGAGATAGAGCACTGCGACCAGGTCGAATCCCTCCGGCGGGGGTGCCCAGTCCTGCACCGCCGATTCGACCCAGGTCACCTCGACGCCCCACAGCTCGGCGAACCGTCGTGCCTTTGCCAGACCGACCGAAGAGAAGTCCACGCCGGTCACCCGCCATCCCTGCTCGGCGAGCCACACCGCGTTGCGACCTTCGCCGCAGGCCAGGTCCACCGCCCGACCCGCGGGAAGACCGACGGCCTCGGAGACAAGGAATTGATTCGGGGTGCTCGTCCATACCAACGCATCCCCCCTGTAGCGCTCGTCCCACTGGTGCCGGTCCACGGATCAGGCTCCAGGCGAACTGGCTGAGCGAAGAGGCCAGTGGACGAGAAGCGCCATCAGACAGTGCTCGTACGCCCGAGCTGCCATCAGAACCGGTCTGACGGCGATCCTGGCTTCCCGACCTTCACCGACTCTCACAGCGTTCACCATGGCCGTCTCCAATCGCCCTTGTCGAGTCACGATACCCCTGGGGGTACTATCACCATAGCGGGATGCGCCCCTCACTCTTCCCCGCCGGACCAAGCCGTCATCAGAAGCGACCGACGGCGAAACCGTCGCCATGTCGACATCGACCCGGGGCAGCTGATTGACGGGAATGGGGACCAAGGACCCTGGCCCACTCGTTTCCTCTCCCCCACCATGGGGGGCATGACCAAACGGATCGTGATCCTCGGCGGGGGCACCGGAGGCACGCTCGGCGCCAACCGGCTGCGGCGCATCTTCAGCGAGGAGGACGTGGAGATCGTCGTCGTGGACCAGAACGACGACCACGTCTACCAGCCGGGTCTGCTCTTCGTGCCCTTCGGTTTGGCCCACACCGACGAGATCATCCGATCCCGCCGCCACCAGATCTACGAGGGCGTCGAGTTCCGGCAGGTGCCGATCCAGCAGGTGGACACTGCAGGCAGCACGGTCCACCTGGCTGACGGCTCGGAACTCGGCTACGACGTACTCGTCGTCGCCACCGGTTCGGTTCTCGTGAAGGAGGAGACAGAAGGACTCACCGGGCCGGGCTGGATGGAGAAGGTCTTCACGTTCTACGACGTCGCCGGTGCTGCTGCGTTGCATGATGCACTCGACGCGTTCGACGGTGGCCGGTTGGTGGTGAATGTGGTCGACATGCCCATCAAGTGCCCGGTTGCACCTCTCGAGTTCTGTTTCTTGGCCGATTGGTTCTTCCAACAGGTCGGCATTCGTGATCGTGTCGACCTGACCTACGTCACCCCGCTCGACGGTGCCTTCACCAAGCCGGTGGCGTCCAAGACGCTGACCGGCCTGCTCGAACAGAAGGGGGTGTCCCTCGTGACCGAGTTCAACACGGGCGAGGTGGACGGAGCAGGTGGGCGCCTCATCTCCTACGACGGACGCGAGGTCGGCTTCGATCTGGCCGTCGTGGTGCCACTTCACGGCGGGGCCGACTACGTGGCAAGGTCTCCCGGACTCGGTGACGAGCTGGGTTTCGTGCCGGTGGACCCGCACACCCTGCAGTCGCACACCACACCGAACATCTTCGCCATCGGAGACGCCGCCGGGGTGCCCACCTCCAAGGCGGGATCGGTGACCCACTTCGAAGGTGAGGTCCTGGTCGAGAACGTCCGGCGCTTCCTCGCCGACGAGCCCCTCGATGCCAGCTTCGACGGGCACGCCAACTGCTTCATCGAGACCGGGTTCGGCAAGGCGCTCCTCATCGACTTCAACTACGACACCGAGCCGCTGCCCGGGCACTACCCGGCCTCGGTGGGGCTGCCGCTCCTCAAAGAGTCTCGCCTCAACCACCTGGGCAAGCTGATGTTCCAGCCTCTCTACTGGCACAGCCTGCTGCCCGGTCGGGACCTTCCCGGTGTTGGCTCGGCCATGCCGGCTCGAGGCAAGGACACCCAGGGCGTTCGATGAGTATGCCCGCGACCACACCGCGCACCGAAGGGAGTTGACCATGCCCAGCACCACCTACGCAGGTACGTCCGTCGAGGTCAACGAGGAAGGGTTCTTCGAGGACCCGAGCGAGTGGACCGAGGCGATGGCCCCTCAGATCGCCCGAGAGCAGGGCATCGACGAGCTGACCGAGCCCCACTGGCAGGTCATCAAGTTCATGCGGGCCGAGTACGCCGAGAAGGGAACCGGGCCGACCGTCCGGGTTCTCGGGAAGACCTCCGGTGTCACCGTCAAAGAGCTCTACCAGCTCTTTCCCAAGGGGCCAGCCAAGATGGCCGCCAAGATCGCCGGAATTCCCAAGCCTCGCGGCTGCATCTAGTCGACCACCGGATCACCAACGACAAAGGATGATGCGCAATGACCGACACGATCGAAAAGGTATCGATCATCGTCTCGAAGGGTTCGCTCGAGGGCGTCTACCCGGCCCTGATCATGGCCAACGGCGCCCGGGCCGAGGGGATCGAGGCGAATCTGTTCTTCACCTTCTTCGGCCTTGATGTGGTCCATCGATCGACGATCGACCACATCAAGGTTGCCACCGTCGGCAACCCCGGGCTCCATCTGGCCACGATGGCCGGGGGCTTGCCCGGCGTGTCCACGGTCATGACCCACTATCTGGCCAAGAAGATGGAGAAGCTGGACATCCCGCCCATTCCGGAGTTCGTCGAGATGATTGCCGACACCGGCGCGGGCATCTACGCGTGCAAGGCCTCGGTGGACCTGTTCGATCTCACCAAGGATGACCTGATCGACCAGGTCATGGACATCATCACCGTCGGCGAGTTCTACGCCATGGCCGGCGGCGGCCAGATCATCTTCACCTAGGCCGTGCTGTTGGCGTGGGTTCGAGGTGGTCCACCCGACGACCGTCATCGATAGCGTGAGACTGTGACCTTCTACCGCGAACGGATCCTCCCCCACCTGGTGGATCGGGCGTGTGGAACCGCCGGTCTCCGGAAATGGCGGGCCCAGGTGGCGTCCGGGTTGACCGGGCAGGTGCTGGAGATCGGTTTCGGCTCCGGCCTCAACGTCGAGTACCTCCCGGCTGACGTCACCAAGGTCCTCGCCGTCGAACCCTCGGAGACAGCCTTCCGGATCGCCGGGAAGCACATCGGACAGTCAGGCATCCCCATCACACGGATCGGACTCGACGGTCAGTCGATCCCCCTTCCCGACGACAGCTGCGACAGCGCCCTGTGCACCTTCGCCCTCTGCACGATTCCCGACCCCGAGGCCGCTCTGGCCGAGGTTCGACGGGTACTCCGACCCGGGGGCACGTTCCACTTCATCGAGCACGGCCTGGCCCCCGACCCTGGGGTGGCGAGGTGGCAGCACCGGATCGAGCCCCTGCAACGGCGTCTGGCCGACGGCTGTCATCTCACCCGCGAGCCCGTGCCCATGGTCGAGCACGCCGGATTCATCGTCGAGGAGCTGAGCCAGCAGTACGGCGCCGGTCCCAAGCCCTGGAGCTACTTCACCCGGGCCGTCGTCACCAACCCCGGCTGACCAGTGGGCGCCATGCATCCCGAGGCGGGAGCCTGAAGCAGCCGGGGGGAGTACGCGGTCGGCCCGCTCATTCCTACCCGACACGGACACCACGTTCCGGAGCACGGCACTGCCTACACATGGCCGACGGATGTGCGGCGTGCATCGCCCGAAACCGGACTGCCAGCGGGTCGACGATGGGAAGAGTGCACTCGGGAGCGCCAGCGGGTGGCGCCCGCAGGGGTCCTGTTCGATCCTTCCTCCGGGGTTCCCAGCTCAGGCTGAGGCCGGAACTCGAGTTGGGTTGGTGAAGCCCACGACCAGCTGCTGCTACGTGCCTGACTGGCCAGGGACAATCAGGGGCTAGCAACCCGACCCATGCAGGCGTACGATTGATACCGGTGCCGACCGTCAAGAGCCCCATACACCGCTTGCCACACGTGCACGTTGATCTGCCGTGGGCGACGAGAGCAAGAGATGGGGTGGGCCGACCGGATCATCTGGCCGGCGTCGTTCGTTCGGTCCCTCACATGATCGGTTGGGTCGTCCTGACCGTCTTCGCCAGTTGGGTGCTCATCGCCTTGGCACTTGCCGTCGTGCATGTCATGAACTTCTGGGCCTCAGCGGGTGCGCCCTGACGCACGTCTGGGCCGGCCAAGTCGGCCGCCGAACGGGTCACCGAACGCCTGTTGACCCGTTCCGGACGACTCACTCCGGAGCACTACCCGAGTTGTTCCTGGCACGCTGAGTGATGAATTGGCGTACGGCGCCGCGCTGGCGGTTCTCGAGGCTCTAGAGTCGGCTCGCATTGGAACCGGGAGAACAATGACATCGAGAGCCTCATTCGAGCGCTGGAAATCCGACTTCGGGCCGGTCCTGGAGTCCCTGATGGCGACCTTGAACCTCTCGAGGAGATCGATCAAACAGGGTCCGGCCGCATTGCTGTCGTCGAGCGATCAACTGATCGCCGCCGCCCGTGGCGCTTCGATCTGGGCCTCGGCCCACAGACGTCCGATCGCCGACCTCGATGCCCGGCTGGAACGCCTGATCCGGTCATACCGTGCCCTGGGTGAACTGATGGCGTACGAGGCGCGGAGCCCGATTGGACCCGATCGACGGGCCTTGGCCCGGGAGATGGGCGGTCTCGTCGGTGTGTTCAGTCAGCTACTGGTCATTCTGAACGACGGGGCGAGCGTCGAGAGCGAGTGAGCACCTCGCAATTCGCCGCCGGGTGATCGAGCACCGGCCACCGCTCCAACCAGGGTGCGGGGGCACTTCCGATCGTCGGAGCGCCAGCACTTCGGGATCGGCTACTCAGGTGAGTGGCACACGGCTTCCACATTGTTGCCATCCGGGTCGCGGACGAACGCTCCGAAGTAGTTGGGATGGTATTCGGGCCATAGCCGTGGAGCGTGGAGTGACTCGGCTCCAGCTGCAGTCGCAGCGTCATAGAAGGCCTGAACGGCGCTCCGATCAGGTGCGGCGAAGGCGATGTGGGACTCGCGGAAGCCTTCACCACTGGTCTGCGGGCCTATCCAGAACGTCGGCATCGGCGGAACGCCAAATCCGATGATCTCGCCGAACTCCATCACTCGCCCACCGCCGAGAGTCGCCAGGACGCGATCGTAGAACTCGGCACTGGAGGCCACGTCGGCACACTGGATCGACAGGTGATCGAGCATCTTCGCATCCTGCCACTCGAAGTGCTGCTCCACAACAGCGGCCAAGGACCGGCACTCATCGCCGTGTCTCGCAACGCCCCTCAGGCGCTGCACAAGGAGTGGATCGACCGCAGCCTCTCCCGGCGCGCTTCCAGCTTCCGCCGGTAGGCGGGATTGTCGGTGGCGGCGATCTCGCTGCTCATCTCGGTGATCACCTCTCCGAGGGTGCTCTTCAACTCCTCCGCGAGCTCATCGGACAACTCCACGATCATCGGCCAACCTCCGTCTCGTCCAAGGACACTGCCATGCAGTCATCCTCACGCAGATCATGCTGCGATCACAGGGCCGTAAGTCCATTGCGCCCCGCCGAACGACCACGGCCAGAACGGCCGGACTCCGACCCCCTCTCGCACTACTGCCAGCGCGGGCCGTCTCCCCAGGAGGTTCGACTGGTCCGCCGGATCGAGCGTGACTTTCGGCCCTACCGGCTGGAGGGCTGGTCGCCGAGACTCGTAGAGAGGGAAGAGGCGCATCGGCGTCCGACCCTGAAGGGAGCGACCGTGCGAGCCGTGTTCATCAATCCCGAGCGTTGCATCGGCTGCCTCCAATGCGAGTTCGCATGCGCAGTCGAACACTCGGTCAGCAAGAGCGAGAGCGAGGCGTTCCTCGAGGTCCCCGTTCCTCGCAAGCGGGTGCATGTCGAGGCCGGTCCGACTCCGACGTTCGCCTTCCCCAACCGGTGTCGTCACTGCGATCCGGCCCCCTGCCTCCAGGTGTGCCCGAGCGGTGCCATCACCCGGGATGACGCGCTCGGGTTGGTGCTGGTCGAGCCCAAGCGGTGCATCGGCTGCGCCATGTGTGCCGTGGTGTGCCCCTTCGACGTCCTGACCTTCCATCCACTGGCCGACAGCCCCGCTGAGGGGGTCGCCGTGGCCGTCAAGTGCGACGGGTGCGAGGACCGGGTGCGCCGGGGCGAGTCGCCGGCGTGCGCCGAGGTCTGCAAGGTCGATGCCCTGGTGTTCGGGGAGATCAACGAACTGGTTGCCGCCGGACGGCTGCGTGAGTCGGGTGCGGTCCTGGCCGCCGCAGGGGCCACGGCAACAGAGTTGCCCGGTGGGGATCCCCTTGCCGGCTGGCACTCCTGGGGTGTGGCCAGAGAGGCGGCCGGAACGGCAGCGGACCAGTGGGCCACCGGGCGAACTGCCATCAACGCCCATGGGAGCAACGGACAGGCGGGGAACGATTCCCCGACCGGGAACGGGAACAAGGGAGAGGGACGATGAGTGGATCCAACGGGAACGGGCGGGCACGGCGCCTGACCATCAACGAGGATGCCCAGGCCATGATCGACGTCGCCCGGCGGGAAGGGATCGAGACGGTCTGGGATCGCCTGGAAGCCCAGCAACCCCAGTGCGGGTACTGCGCCCTCGGGCTGAGTTGCCGCAACTGCGCCATGGGTCCGTGTCGCATCGACCCCTTCGGCGAGGGCCCCCAGAAGGGGGTGTGCGGGGCGGGCGCCGACGTCATCGTGGCCCGGAACCTGGGCCGGACCATCGCCGCCGGGTCCTCGTCCCACTCCGACCATGGCCGGGACATCCTGGAGACGTTCGGCGCCATGGCCCGTGGGGATACCACCGGCTACCAGATCGCCGACGAGGCGAAATTGCGCCGCCTGGCCGACGAGGTCGGCGTCCCCACCGAGGGACAGACCGCACAGGAGGTGGCCATCGGACTGGCCGACGCCCTACTGGACGATTACGGCACCAAGAAGGGATCGCTCTCGTTCATCGGCCGGGCACCCGAGGCGCGGCGTGCGTTGTGGGCCGAGCTCGGGATCACTCCGAGGGGCATCGACCGGGAGAACGTCGAGATGCTCCACCGAACCCACATGGGCGTGGACAACGACTACGTCAACACCCTGCTCCACGCCTTGCGGACCGCTCTGTCCGACGGCTGGGGCGGGTCGATGATCGCCACCGAGCTCTCCGATGTCATGTTCGGCACGCCTGCCCCGGTGATGTCCGAGGTCAACCTGGGCGTGCTCCGGACCGACCAGGTCAACATCGCCATGCACGGTCACAATCCGTTGCTCTCCGATGTGATCGTCGCCGCCGCACAGGATCCCGAGCTGATCGAGCTGGCCCGCTCCCTCGGCGCGACGGGGATCAATGTGGTCGGCCTGTGTTGCACGGGCAACGAGATGCTCATGCGCCGCGGCGTGCCCATGGCCGGAAACCATCTCATGCAGGAGCTGGTCCTGATCACCGGTGCGCTGGAAGCGATGGTCGTCGACTACCAGTGCATCATGCCGTCCATCGTGGATGTGGCGAAGTGCTACCACACCAAGATCATCTCCACCTCGGACAAGGCCAAGTTCACCGGAGCCACTCACGTGTCCTTCGATCCGCAGCACGGGGCCGAGATCGCACAGCAGATCGTCCGGATGGCCGTCGAGGCCTACGCCGACCGCAATCACGAGCGGGTGCGGATCCCCGGCAAGCCGGTGCGGATGATGGGCGGGTTCTCGGTGGAGGCGATCCTCGGTGCCCTGGGGGGGACACCCAAGCCACTGGTCGATGCCATCGCCTCGGGCGCCATCCGAGGTGCGGTCGCCGTGGTCGGCTGCAACAACCCCAAGCTGCCCCAGGATCTCGAGCACATCGAACTGACCCAACGACTGATCGAGAACGACGTTCTCGTCCTGGTCACCGGCTGCGCGGCGGTCGCCAACGGGAAGGCGGGCCACATGGTCCCCGAGGCGGCCGCAATGGCCGGGCCGGGTCTCCGATCGGTCTGTGAGGCGCTGGGGATCCCCCCGGTCCTGCACATGGGGAGTTGTGTCGACAACAGCAGGGTGATCGCCCTGGCTGCGGCACTGGCCGACTACCTCGGTGTCGACATCGACAAGCTCCCCCTCGCCGGGGCCGCTCCCGAGTGGTACTCGGAGAAGGCCGTGGCCATCGGCTCCTATGTCGTGGCGTCTGGCATCACCACGGTGCTGGGGGTCCAGCCCGCCATCTTCGGCAGTCCCAACGTGGTCGGCCTCCTGGCCGGCGGGCTCGATGACGTGGTGGGGGCCAAGTTCGTCGTGGAGCCGGACCCCGCCGAGGCCGCCCTGTGGATCCGTCGACTCATCGAGGACAAGCGACGCGATCTCGGCCTGCCCTTCACGGAGGTCGTGGCCGATGCGCTCGCTCCTGCGGCCTCGGCCACCCCGGTGGGCTCGAGAACAGGAGCCTGACCGCCGTGTGTGATACCTGTGGAGGGCACGGGCCCTCCGAAGCCGCCCGCCCGCATGTTCCCATCGGTGGCAGTCGCATCGTGGTGGTGGGAAAGGGAGGCGTCGGCAAGTCGACCCTGTCCGCCCTCCTCGCCCGGATGTTGGCGCGCCGGGGGTTCAGCGTGATGGCCGTCGACGCCGACGAGCAGCGCAATCTGGCCGCCACCCTCGGCGTGGACATCGGCACGGCCACGTCGATCGTGCCGCTCGCCGAGGATGCGGACTACATCGAGGAGAAGACCGGTGCCCGACCCGGCGAGGGGGCGGGTGGGATGCTCAGGCTCAACCCAGACACATCGGACCTGGTCGACCGAGTGTCCGTCCCGGCCCCGGACGGTGTCCGCCTGGTGGTGATGGGTGGGGTGCGCAGAGCAGGTGGTGGTTGCCTCTGTCCCGAGACGGCGCTGGTGGCCTCTGCGGTGGCCGGCATGCACCTGCACCACGAGGACGTGGTGGTGATGGACACGCACGCCGGCGTCGAGCACTTCGGCCGGGCCCTGGCGCGGGGTTTCGACACCGCCATTGTGGTCGTGGAGCCATCGTTCAACGCGGTGCAGGTCGGAGTCGAGTCGGCCATGCTGGCCAGGGAGTTGGGGATCGACAGCCTCCATCTGGCCGTCAACCGGACCAGATCGCAGGACGACGTCGATCGGGTGCTCGCCCATGTCGATCGCCTGGGCGGCTTCCCGTTCACCTCGGTCACCGCCCTCCCGTTCGACCGTTCGGTGGTCGACGGTGAGCCGGCCGTCGACCTCACCCTGGAGGGCTCGGCCCTCGTCGATGCCTTGGCCGCACTGGCGTCCACCATCGTGACACCGGTGCCCCTCGCCGCCGGCTCGGTGGCCTGATGCGGGCGGTCGTCATTGGAACCGGCCCGGCGGGGATCACCGCCGCCGAGACCCTCCGCCGCCTCGACCCGTCGGGTTCGGTGATGGCACTGACCACCGAACCGTTTCCCCCCTACTCACCCCCGGCCATGGCCGACCACTTCCTGACCGGGCGCGAAGCACCCCTCTACTGGAAGGGTCCCGACGTCGCTGAGCGCCTGGGGATCGATGAGCGCCGCACCACCCGGGTGATGGGCATCGACGCCGACGCCCACGAGGTGGTCCTGGCCGACGACGTCCGCATCGGCTTCGAAGGGCTGGTGGTGGCGTCGGGGAGCCGGCTCTATGCGCCCCTCGAGGGCGCCGACCTGCCCGGCGTTCTCGACTTCAAGTCGCTGCGCACCGCCACCGAGATGTTCGGTCGGGTGCGAGCAGGCGAGGTGACCACCGCGCTGATCGTCGGCAACGGTTTCATCGGGATCGAGCTGTCGCTGCTCCTGGCCGACCTGGGTGTCGATGTCACGGTGATCGGGCGACGCAACTGGCTGATGCCCCGGGTATTGGACCCCGAGACCTCCAAGGTGGCCGAGGCGGCCCTGACCAAGCGTGGGGTGACCCTGCGGCTGGGGGTCGAGGCTCAGGCGATCGTAGGAGGCACCTCGGCGACCGGGGTCCGGTTGGTCGACGGGACCCTGCTCGGCGCCGACCTGGTGGTGGCAGCCACCGGGGTCAAGCCCCACACCGAATTCCTGGGGGAATCGGGCATCGTCACGGGTTGGGGGGTGCACGTCGACGATCGACTGTCGACGTCGGTTGCCGGGATCGTCGCCGCCGGCGATGTGGCCGAGGCGGCCGACCGGTTTACCGGCGAGCGGTACGTCCACGCCATCTTCCCCAATGCGGTGGCCCAGGCGCCGATCGCCGCCGCCAACCTGCTCGGCGCCAATCTCCGCTACGACGGCGCCGAGACCATGAACAGCCTCAAGCATCTCGGCGTCCCCATCGTGTCCATCGGCACGATCGACTCACCCGACGAGATCCTGCGCTGGCAGGACGGCGTCGATCTGCGTGCTGTCTACCTTCGGGACGACCGGATCATCGGAGCCCAACTCGCCGGCGACATCCGAGCGGCCGGGGTTTACCGGTCCCTGATGCTTCGGCGCCAGCCCGTCGGGCACTTCGGCAGCCGGCTGGTCGATCCGGGGTTCGGGATGGCCGACATCACCTTCGACGCGCTGCGGTCAGGCGACCTCACCGGGTCGGCGGTCTGAAGGCAGCGACGGCGAGGACCCCGACCCAGGGCACGTCCTCGGGGTGCAACGCAACGGCTCAGACCCCGCGGCAGGGTGGTGTCGGGCGGCAGCACCGACGTGTCCGATCGGTTGCTCGCCCGTTCCGCCCGGCGTGCCTACGGTCAGCCTCCTGAGAGTGACTTCTGGCCCTACTACCCTCCCACCAGGGCACGTAGCCTGCCATCATGCGCATCGGCAGTGCTGTGACCATCGACGCCGAGGGTCTGGACGCATTGATCGCCACGCTTGCCTCCCGCGGCTACGAGACGAAGGGTCCGGTGGTCAGGGACGGGGCCATCCTGCCCGGACCGGTCGGCGGGATCAACGACCTACCTGTCGGCGTGCGCGACGTGCAGAGTCCGGGCCGCTACCGTCTTGAGCACGGTGAAGGCGACGCCGTGTTCTCCTGGGCGGTGGGACCTGGTTCGTGGAAGGCCGAGTTCTTCCCACCGTCCCAGGAACTGTGGACGTCCACCCTCGAGGGTGACGTCGTGACGTCGGAGGCGCCCGTCGCGGACGTCGCTCCCCTGGCCATCGTCGGCGCCCGACCCTGCGAGCTGGCCGCCCTGGCCGTGCTGGACCGGGTGCTGCTCGACGGAGCCGTCACCGACCCGCACTATGCGGCCCGCCGCGTCGACGCCTTCATCGTGGCGGCCGAGTGCGGCTCCCCGGCGTCGACCTGCTTCTGTACGTCGATGGGCACCGGGCCGGCCACCGAGTCAGACTTCGACCTGGCCCTGACCGAGCTCGACGACGACGATGGTCACCGCTTCGTGGTCCGCGTCGGCACGGACCGGGGTGCTGAGATCCTCGAGTATGTGCCCGGTTCCGAAACGACCCCCAGGGACATGGCCGCCCGCCAGGCGGTACTCGCTTCGGCGACAAAGGCCATCGATCGTCGGCTCGAGACCGAGGGGTTGGCCGAGCTTCTGGCTCGCAACCTCGACCATCCGAGCTGGGATGACATCGCCGAGCGGTGCCTGTCCTGCGGCAACTGCACCCTGGTCTGCCCCACCTGCTTCTGCAGCGACGTGTCCGACACCACCGACCTGGCCGGAGAGGTCCGTCGCCAGCGCACATGGGCGTCCTGCTTCGACCTCGACCACTCCTACATCCACGGTGGGCCGGTGCGGTCCTCCGTCTCGTCACGCTATCGCCAGTGGCTCACCCACAAGCTGTCGACCTGGTGGGACCAGTTCGACAGCTCGGGATGCGTGGGCTGTGGCCGCTGTATCGCATGGTGCCCGGTGGGCATCGACCTGACCGTGGAGGCCGCGGCCATCAGGGCCAGCGACGGTGCCCTCCGGTCCTCCCCCGCCTCCGGGAGGGACGGGCGATGATGCGCCCGGTCGCCGAACTGGTCGCGTCCCACCCGCTGTTTGCCGGGCTTCCCGAGGGCACGACCGCAGAGATCGCCGCCTGCGCACGGAACGTGGCCTTCTTGCCCGGCGAGCTCGTCTTGGCCGAAGGTCAACCCGCCGACACCCTCTTCCTCGTCCGCCGGGGACGAGTGGCCATCGAGATCCACGCGCCCGACCGAGGTTCGATCGTCGTCGAGACCGTCGGCCCGGGCGGAGCCGTCGGCTGGAGCTGGATGTTCCCGCCCTACCGGTGGCAGTTCGACGCCAGGGCCCTGGGCCCGGTGGGGGCCGTCGCCATCGACGCGACCTGCCTGCGCGCCAAGGCCGACGCCGATGACGCCCTCGGACGCCTGCTGGTCACCCGGGTTGCCGGCGTGCTCCTCCAGCGGCTCCAGGCGACCCGGATTCGCCTCCTCGACCTGTACGGGACAGACCGTGCCCGCTGAGACGATGGGATCCACGGCGGAATCGACCGGGCGGGTGGCCATGCAACGGTCGGCGGATGATCCCGGCCCGATGTCCCCCATCCCCCACCGTGTCGTCGGTCGGAAGGTGGAGACCGGCGACGTCACCACCTTGTCACTCGTCCCCGTCGCCGGTGAAGCATGGCGGTTCCTGCCCGGGCAGTTCAACATGTTGACCGCCTACGGCGTCGGCGAGGCGGCCATCTCGGTGTGCAGTTCACGGCGCGAGGTCGGCCCCTTCCGCCACACCGTACGCGACGTCGGACCGGTGACCGCCGCCCTGTGCCGGTCAACGGTCGGTGACATCGTCGGCGTACGGGGACCGTTCGGTACGTCCTGGGGCGTGGACGACAGCCTCCTCGCCACCGGTGACGTGGTCGTGGTGGCCGGGGGCATCGGACTGGCACCCCTCCGCGGGGCCATCGACGACCTGGTGCACCGGACCGATGCGGCCGGCGGTCGCGTCTTCGTCGTCTCGGGCGCTCGGGAGCCTGCACAGGTCATCTTCGCTGACGACCTCGAGGCGTGGCGGCGGGACGGGGCGGAGATCGCCGTGACCGTGGACATGGCACCGACGGGCTGGCGAGGCCATGTGGGCCTGGTCACGTCGATGCTGAGCGAGATCGACTTCGATCCGTCGACGTCCAGTGCACTGATCTGCGGGCCGGAGATCATGATGCGCCTCACTGCCAGGGCCCTCGTCGACCGGGGCATCGACCCGGGGAGGATCCGGGTGTCACTCGAACGGAACATGCAGTGCGGGCTGGGCTGGTGCGGCCACTGCCAACTCGGCCCGTTCTTGCTGTGCCGGGACGGGCCGGTCCTCCCCTATGCCGGCGCGGTGGCACAACTCCTCAGCGAGCGGGAACGATGAGCCGAACCGATCTTCCGGAGCCAGATCGTCGTCCGTCACTGGCCGTATGGAAGTTCGCCTCCTGCGACGGGTGCCAGCTGAGCTTGCTCGACTGCGAGGACGAGCTGCTCACGCTGGCCAAGGTGGTCGACATCGCCCACTTCAGCGAGATGTCACGGGCCAGTGCGGAGGGACCCTACGACGTATCCCTCGTGGAAGGTTCGATCACCACCCCCGACGACGCCCAACGCATCCTCGAGATACGGTCCAGCTCCCACCTGCTCGTCACCATCGGGGCCTGTGCCACTGCCGGGGGGATCCAGGGACTGCGCAACTTCGCGGCGTCCGGCGCCTACGCGTCGGCCGTCTATGCCCACCCCGAGTACATCGACGCTCTCGAGACGTCCACGCCCATCGCGGCCCACGTCGAGGTGGACTATGAGCTCCACGGCTGCCCCGTCGACCGGAGCCAGCTCCTCGAGGTGCTCACCGCCTCGTTGGCCGGCCGCACCCCGGTGATCCCCGGTCATTCCGTATGCCAGGAGTGCAAGTCGCGAGGCACCGTGTGCCTGCTCGTCGCCGGAGATACCCCCTGTCTGGGCCCGGTGACCAGAGCAGGGTGCGGCGCCATCTGCCCCAGCATGGATCGAGGTTGCTTCGGCTGCTTCGGTCCGGCCGACACGGCCAACACCGCGTCGCTCGCCGCGCATCTCAGACTCCAGGGCATGGCCCCTGTCGATGTGTCTCGGCTGTTCGCCACCTTCAATGCCGGCGCCCCCGCCTTCCGGCACGAGGCCCTGGCCCAGGGAGGCCCCGTCCCGTCCGCTCCCGTCCGCATCACCCACCGTGCCGAGCGGGAGGGGCCGCGATGACCCACGGTTCCGGTTCCCCTCGCACCATCGGCGTCGAAGGGCTGTCGCGGGTGGAGGGAGAGGGCTCACTCCGGGTCGTCGTCCACGACGGCACGGTCACCGACGTGGCCCTGGAGATCTTCGAGCCCCCCCGCTACTTCGAGGCCCTCCTGGTGGGGCGGCACTTCACGGAGGCCCCGGACATCACCGCGCGCATCTGCGGGATCTGCCCGGTGGCCTATCAGATGAGCGCCTGTTCGGCGATGGAGGCAGCGTGTGGCGTCGTCGTCGACGACCGGGTGGCGTCGCTGCGACGTCTCCTCTACTGCGGTGAGTGGATCCAGAGCCACGCCCTCCACATCTACCTCCTCCACGCACCGGACTTCCTGGGCTGCGCCGACGCTGTCGAACTCGCCGAGCGGGACCGGACTGCCGTGGAGCGGGGTCTGAGCATCAAACGCACCGGAAACCTGATCATGGAGACGGTCGGCGGCCGGGCCGTCCACCCGGTCAACGTCCGCGTCGGAGGCTTCTATCGCGCCCCGGACCCCGAAGCGGTGGCCGCCCTGGCGGAACCGTTGCGCCGCGCCCGCGACGCAGCACTGGAGACTGTGGAATGGGTATCGCGTTTCGAGTTCCCCGATGTGATCGGCGACTACCGGTTCGTCGCGCTGCGCGACCCGGGCCGATACCCCATCGAGCGAGGTCGACCGGCTTCCTCGGACGGCCTCGACCTTGGGCCGGCCGAGTTCGGCGACCTGGCCGTCGAGGAACACGTGGCCCGTTCCACCGCCCTCCATGCCCGGTTGGCGGGCCGCGACCCCTATCTCACCGGTCCGATGGCCCGGTATGCGCTCAACTCCGCCGTCCTTCCCCCGATCGCCGCCGACGCGGCGGCGATGGCCGGGCTCGGCCCGGTGTGCTCCAATCCCTTTCAGAGCATCGTGGTGCGCTCCGTCGAGCTCGTGGTCGCCTGTGACGAGGCATTGGCGTTGGTCGAGGCCTATCTGCCACCCGATCCTCCCGCCAGCGAGGTTCGCCCCAGACCCGGCGTGGGCACGGGCGTGACCGAGGCGCCCCGGGGCCTCCTGCTCCACCGGTACGAGATCGACGCCGAGGGCACCATCCTTGCCGCGCGCATCATGCCTCCCACCTCGCAGAACCAGCTCACCATCGAAGCCGACCTCCGCCGGGTCGTCCAAGAAGGACTCCACCTGGAAGACGACGACCTCCAGTGGCGCTGCGAGCAGGCGGTGCGCAACCACGACCCGTGCATCTCCTGTGCCGCCCACTTCCTCGACGTCTCGGTGGTGGAGACATGACCGGCACGACACCCCGGGTGGTGGTCGCCGGCCTCGGAAGTGAGTACCGACGCGACGACGGGGTCGGCCCCCTGATCGCCGCCCGCGCCGTCGACGAGGCCGGGCTCGGAAGCGTCATCGGGCCGCTGGTCGACCCACTGGATCTTCTGGGCGAGTGGGACGACGCCGACTTGGCCGTCGTCGTGGACGCGGTCCGCTCGGGCGTGGCGCCGGGCACGCTCACTCTGGTCGAGCTGACCGGGGCACACGGCAGCGTTGCTCAGGCCGGCCCGCGCGGTGCGACCAGCACCCACGGGATCGGGCTGGCCGGTGTGCTGCGTCTTGCCCGCGCCATCGATCGTGCCCCGGCACGGGTGGTGGTGGTGGGCATCGAGGGCGAGGATTTCGGCAGGGGGACCGGGCTGAGCCCGGCGGTGGAAGCCGCCGTGCCCGCGGCGGTCTGTCGGGTCGTCGACGTGATCAAGGAGGGTCGAGCATGTGCGTGAGCAGGCTTCACCGGGTGGTGACCGAGGGTGGGGACTCCGTCGAGGTCGAGGACGTCGACGGAGTCGTCCACCGGGTCTCCCTGCTGGCGCTGGACGGGCCGCCGCCCGTGGCCGGCGAGTGGCTGGTCGTCCACAGTGGGTACGCCATCGACCGGGTCGACACCGCGGAGGCCGAGGCGGTGGAAGCCGAATTGCGGCACGCCCGATTGGCTGGGCGATGACGGGCGCCCCGATGTCAGCACCGGGCGGCCGGGAGGGGGCCACCGGGCCACTCGGACGCCGGCAGGCCGGGCTCCCCGGAGTGCTCGTGGCCGGCGTCACCGCACTGATCAGCGGGCTATCGGTCTTCGTGAACAGCTACGGCGTGCACTCCGTCACCGCTCCTGCCGTCTACACGACGGGCAAGAACCTGGTGGCGACGGTGGCCCTCGTCGGGTGCGCCGTCGGCGCGTGGATGGTGAGGCAGCGCCGGCCGGAGTCCGCTGCGGCCCGCTTCGTCTCGGTCAGGAAGGGCACTGCCACGCCGAGCGCCGATGCCGGCGGCACGGGGACCTGGGGGGCGTTGCGATGGCTCGGCCTCGCCTACGTCGGCATCGTGGGTGGCGGGCTCGCCTTCGTGCTCTTCTTCGACGGATTGGCCGACACGACGGCCACTCCGGCCGCCTTCATGCGGGACACCCTGGTCATCTGGGTGGCCGTCCTGGCCGTGCCCATCCTGCACGAGCGGATGATGTGGTGGAACGTGGCCGCCATCGCCCTGCTGGTGACCGGCGAGGTGGCGGTGGCCGGCGGAGTGGGACACCTGGCCGCTTCCCGGGGGGAGGTGCTCGTGCTCCTTGCCACCGTGTTGTGGGCGGTGGAGGTGGTGGTGGTCAAGACCCTGCTCCGCGACCTCGCCCCGGCCGCCGTCTCCCTGGCCCGCATGGGAGTCGGCGCAGTCACCCTGCTTGCCTACCTGGCGGCGTCCGGCTCGCTGCACGCCCTGGTCTCCCTCGACGCCACCCAGCTCGGCTGGGTGCTCCTCACCGGATTGCTGCTGTCGGCCTACGTGGCCACCTGGATGACGGCCCTGGCCCGGGCGAGAGCCCTGGATGTGACCTCGATCCTGGTGGGAAGTGCGTTGGTCACGGCACTCCTCCAGGCCGCGGCGGGCACGACCGCCCTCGCCCCGCAGGCACTCGGTCTGGCGCTCATCGCCGTGGGCATCACCGCGGTCGTCTGGATCGGGTGGCGCCACCCTGAGCTCTACCGGCCCCGGGCGGTGGCCGGATGACCGCCTCATCGTCCGGCGGCAGCCTCGGGCTCGGTCCGGAGAGCGACTGCTGGGGGCCCCGTCCGGCCGCCGACCCCCCGGGCCCGGTCCTCTTCGCCCGCTACGCCTACCCACCCAACTCGCTCGGCTACTGCGGACCTGGCGACCCGTCCGCCCTGCTCGAGGCCGCAGCAGACGGAACCGACGTGGTCGGCCTCGGACATCTGGCCGCCCGATTCGAGGGCGCGTGGCCCTACCTGCAGCTGCTGGCGGCGTGCAACGGTATCGACGACCCCCTCGACCGACGCGTGGTCGAGGCCTACTGGGTGGGCAACTCCCTGCTCGCCCGGGTGCCGGACTCAGCGTTGACGACCTCGTTGGCCGACCGGTTCGAGCAGCGTGCAGGCCGCCGATTCGAGTCACTGGTCTCGGCCGTTCCCGCCGGCGGTGTCCCCCAGCACAGCTTCCACGTCTTCGCCGTCTACCCGTGGCTCGGACTGCTCCGAGCGGGCAAGGACGGGCCGGCGATGGACGTCCTCGACAGGTGCCGGATCCGGTGGGGCCGGATCGAGTCGGTCCAGGGGGACATGGCCTCGGTGACCAGTAGGCCCCTGACCTTCGACGGGTCCCGACTGGTCCTCGGGCCCGAACAGCCCGAGGTGGTCCGCTGCAGCGTCGAGGGGACCGGCTTCGTCGGAGACCTGCGACCCGGTGACGCGGTTTCGCTCCATTGGGACTGGGTGTGCGACCGACTCACGCCGACCGCCCTGGGTTGGCTGCGCTACTGCACCAACCGCAACCTTGCCGCCGTCAATTCGCTTCCCGAACCGGGTCCCGCCGTGGTGTGCGATGCCTAGGTCCGCGGGCCGACGGCAACGCCCGGCCGATCGTGGGCGCCCGGCACCCGCCCGGGACGAGGACGGAACCGAGAAGGTCGAGCCACAGGACACACCGCGCGGCGCAGACTGGCTCACCTGGAAGCGCATCAAGGTCGGCACCGGTTCGGCCATGTACGGGGAGGCCGGCACCGGATCACCCGTGCTCTTCCTCCATGGGTGGGGCCTCGACCACAAGGTGTACAAGCGGGCGCTGTCCCGCCTGGTGGCCGCCGGGGTCCGGGTCATCGCGCCCGCCCTTCCGGGATTCGGCGGCACGATGCCCCTTCGCCGGGGCGCGACCAACTTCGAGGGCTACGCCGATTGGGTGAGCGAGTTCTTGATCACGGTGGGAGTCGATCAGCCGGTCCTGGTCGTCGGACACTCGTTCGGCGGCGGCGTCGCCATCAAACTCGCACACGACCATGCCGGCCAGGTCCATGCCCTGGTCCTGGTCAACTCGGTCGGCGGCTCTGCCTGGACCCAGCGAGGATCGGTCATGCGATCGATGGCCCAACGGCCACTGTGGGACTGGGGCATCCACCTTCCCGCCGACCTGCTCCCGCTACGCCAGGGCCGTCGGGTACTTCCGGTGATCATCGCCGAAGGCCTTCCCAATCTCCTTCGAGATCCGAGGACCTTCTGGATGGCTGCGGGACTGGCCCGCAAGGCGGACCTGACCGACGAGCTCCACGAGCTCCGCGTCCGCAGGCTTCCGGTGGTGGTGCTGTGGGGGGAGAGCGACCAGCTGATCACTCGCCGGTCGTTCGAGGGGATGTGCGCCACGTTGGGCGATCCACACGTGGTCACGGTGCCCGGCACGCACAGTTGGCTGATCGCCGACCCGGACGCGTTCGGCGAGGTGATGACCAATGTGTTCGACATCGTCGGACTGGCCGAAGGACAGGGTAACGACAAGTCCGCGTGAGGAATTCCTCAGTGCCGGTCACCACCTGGCACAGTCGGCGGATACCCGACATCGACGGGTGATCGTGGTGCTCCGGCCCTCGGGACTGGGTACGTGAGCTCGGTGCTGGCAACTCGCTGAACGGCCGGCTGGGGGGACATTCGACTCTAGTGAGCAGTGGACGCGGCTCATAGGATCGAATCATGAGGCGGCGACCATGGACGGGGAAAGGCTGGCTTGCGAGATGACCGGAGCGGACTGGACGGACATCACCATCCTGGAGAGGACCACCGTCCGAGAGGTCGGCGACAGGGTCGACGTGGAGTGGAAGCTCAGCGCGAGGCCCGAACGGGAGTGGGCAGAGGTCCTGCAGACGGCCGACCTGTCGGAATCGCAGGGATCCATGGAGTGGGTGCTCGGCGGCGGACCCGACGTGGTGGGTGACGTCGTCCGGTGGTCGGTGCCCGCCAAGGAGATCGAGGGCGCGGACGCCGAGGTCAGGCACCGTCTGTACATGGCCAACGGGAGCTTCGGCATCAGGCGTTCGGACTTGGATGGAGAGGGGCTCGAACGGGATGGACGCGCTGCGATCGATACGAGGGTGGGCGAGGCGACAGGGCCGGTCGACCAGTCCGACTGAGCCCTGACGCGTGGCGGAGATCGCTTGCCCACGGTTCGAGAAGGGGTCCGGCCCGAATCGCCCATGCGGGGTGGTGGAACGAGCACGGATGCAAGGACCTTCCCGCCATGACGGAAGTGGACCCAGTGACGGAGGGCGCATTGGCGGTGAGCGCGCTCGATGGCCTGAGGTCGGATCGGTGTCCAGAATGGTGAGCGAGTGTCGAGCGTGATCACGCCGGGCTCCCTCCCGGCCAGCAGGGCGGGTCACCGAGGCGTGGCGCTGGGCGTTCTCTGCATTGCCGTGTTGATGGTGAACCTGGACAACACCATCCTCAACGTCGCCCTCCCGACCCTGGTGGTGCGCCTGAGAGCCAGTACCGAAGAGCTTCAGTGGATCGTCGATTCCTACGCCATGGTCTTCGGCGGCGTCCTGCTCGTGTGTGGCAGCCTGGCCGACCGCTACGGGCGGAAACGGCTGTTCATCATCGGGCTGGCCATCTTCGGGTCAGGATCGGTCGGTGCCGCCTTCTCCGGAAGCGTCGACCCTCTGATCGCCTGGCGGGCCGTGATGGGAGCCGGCGCGGCGGCGACGATCCCCTCTGGTCTCTCCATCGTCAACGACCTCTTCCGGCAACCCGCCGACCGGGCCAGGGCGGTCGGCATCTGGTCCGGGACCATCGGGCTCGGGATTGCCGTCGGTCCGCTCGCTGGAGGACTGCTGCTGTCCAGGTTCTGGTGGGGATCGATCTTCCTGGTGAACATTCCCGTGGTCGTCGTGGGAATCGTCGGAGCATTGCTGGTCGTCCCCGAGTCACGCGACCATGCCGCCGGGCGTCCCGATCCCGTCGGGGCGGTGTTGGCCGTCACCGGCCTGAGCCTGGTCCTGTGGGCGATCATCGAGGGCCCGACACACGGTTGGCTGTCCCGCTCGGTCCTCGGGGCCATGCTGACCGGCGCAGCCGTGATCACCGCATTCGTGGCGTGGGAGCACCACAGCGACCATCCGATGCTCCCCCTGCGGCTGTTCCGCTCGAGGCGATTCACCGTCGCCGTCGTCGCCGTGGCCCTGGGCGTGTTCGCCCTGCTCGGTGGACTGTTCATCCAGACCCAGTACCTCCAGTTCGGCCTGGGGTACTCCCCGCTCAAGGCCGGCCTGTGCATTCTGCCCATCGCCGGCGTCCTCGCCGCCGTGGCACTCACCTCCACTGTTGTCGCGTCGGCCATCGGGACGAGACTCACCGCGGCGGGCGGTCTTGTCCTGATAGCGGCAGGATTGATCCAGATCGCCGCGGTCTCGGCGGTGACCACCAGCTATGCACAGGTCCTTCCGGGAATGCTGCTCTTGGGACTGGGGGCCGGTCTGCTCATGCCCTCTGCCACCGATTCGGTGCTCAGTACGCTCACCCAGGACGATGCCGGGGTCGGATCGGCGACGAACAGCACCGCCATCCAGGTCGGAGGGGCCCTCGGTGTCGCCGTCGTGGGGAGCGTGCTCTCCAGCACGTTCCAGGGGACGCTGACGCCGGCCTTGGCCGGGCACCACGTTCCCAACGTCGCGGTCCAGACCATCCTCGGCTCGCTCGGTGGGGCGTTGGCCGTCGCCCGCCTGGCCGGCGGGGCCCTGGGCGCGGGTCTGGCCCACCTCGCCCGAGTGGGATTTGCCCTCGGGAGTCATCGGGCTCTGCTGGTCGCCGGACTGGTCACCGGTGCCGGTGCGATTCTGGTCTTGGCCGCATTCCCCTCATCGGCACCACCCCGT
>JADGOG010000110.1 GCA_017883065.1 Acidimicrobiales bacterium
GCCGGGGTGAACATCCCGGGGAACGCCTTCTCGTAGGTCTGGATGATCGGGTCCTTCGGATCCATCACGTAGAAGGTCATCTTGCCGGTGAAGGCGTCGATCAGGACCTTGACCGAGTTGCGCACGTAGTTGAGGTTCTGGTTCAGGCCGCTTCCCTGGGGCAGGGCGCTGGTGTTGGCGTTCTGGGCGTAGGGGTAGGCGTCCGAGGTGGTGTACGCGTCCTGCACCCAGTCGATACGCCCGTTGAGGAGCACCGGGTACGGATCGGCGTCGAGGCTGAGGAACGGCGCCGACTTGGACACCCGGGCCTGGACTCCCCGGTCGAACATGATCCGGGACTGGTTGGTGATCTGATTGGAGATGATCAGATTGAGGTCACTGAAGCGCAATGCGAACATGGCCTGGTCGAAGAAGTTGGAGAGCTGCACCCCGCCGGTGCCCGAGTAGTGGGTCTCGACGTTGGTGTTGTTGGTCAGCTGGAAGTCGATCTCCGGCTGCTTGGTGTTGGCCACCACGTAACCGATGTTGTTCAGCCCGAAGTAGACCGAGGGCTGGGTCACCGTCGGGAGTCCGTTGGTGGACACCGGTGGCACATCACCCACGGCGAACTGCGGGTCACCGTTGCTGGTGGCCGTGTTGGCCGGCGACACGATCATCCCGTAGCCGTGGGTGAACTGGAGGGTGGTGTTGACCCACGAGGTGGAGGGGAGGTCGGAGTCGTTGACTTCCCGGACCCCGACGACCACCGGGGTCTCCTGGTTGTTCACCTTGTAGCGGTCGAGGGCCAGGGAGTTGAACTGATAGTAGGAGCGGATGTCCTGCTTCTTGTCGTAGGTGGGCTGGGTCTGCTGGGGGTCCCACAGCCGGACGTTGGCCAGGGTGTCGCTGTTGGCCGACAGCTGGGCAGCGGTGAGGTCGGACGATGCCGGATAGGGGATGCTCCTGACCGAGTTGATCCCCATGGCCGCCCGGGTGGCATCGATGTTGCGCTGGATGTAGGGACGTTCGAGGGTGTTCTGGGACGGGTTGACCTTGAGAGCCTGGACGGCGGCCGGATAGATGGTGCCGGCGGTGAGAGCGACCAGGAACCACAGCCCCACCCCCAGGATGGGCAGGGCCCATCCCCGGCGACGGATGTTATAGATGAGCAAAGCGGCGGAGGCCAACGACACCAGGATCAGGAGCTCGAGGGCGGGAAGCTGGGCATGGACGGCGGTGTAGCCGGCTCCCTGGACGTATCCGGTGGTCGCGTTGTCGAGGCCGAATCGGGCCAGGTAGTAGCCGACCGCCTTGACCAGAGCCAACAGGCCCAGGATGACCGACAGGTGGGCCTTGACCGCCGGGCGTACCCGGGGGCGGGAGCCCTGCACCCGGATCCCGCCGTTCAGGTAGTGGCTGAGTGCGGTGACCACCAGGATCACCACCAGGGCGACCAGCGCCCAGTGGACCAGGAACTGCTCGAAGGGAAGGGTGAAGACGAAGTAGGCGACGTTGCGGTGGAACTGGGGGTCGACCGCGGCGAACGGCGTGCTGTTCTTGAAGAGGATCCAATTGTTCCACTGACCGATGGCCTGCGAACCCACGATCAGGGAGAGGACGGCCACCACGCCGACCCGCAACCAGCGTGAGTAGGGTCCGATGACCTCCTGGTAACGCTTGACGAACTCATCCTCGGCGTCGAGTGAGGGGCCCTTGGGGGCGAGCCGCTCGGCCACCACCAGACTGGCCAGCAGGAGCACGGCGAAGATGGCGGCGAAGACCAGCATCAGGCCGAACTTGATCTCGAACAGCTTCAGCCACACCGAGTGGAGGTTGACCGACGAGAACCACAGCGCATCGGTGTAGAAGGTGGCGAACGTCTTGAGGGAGGCGAAGACGACGATCAGGATGATGGCGGCAACGATGACCCACCGGCGTCGACGGTGTGACGCCGGGCGCAGGGTAGGAGGGATGTCGCTGGGGGAACGCACGGGAGAGCAGCCTACGTTGCCGGGATGACCAGCACGCACCGGCACCCGGGGTGAGCAGGTGGGCGCAGATGGCCGGTGGGGAACTCCTCGCCGGGGCTGAGTGCCCCGTTCAGTCCGTTGTCCTCGCAATCGGGGCACGGAGCGTCCCCCGCCCCGGGCACCGCCACCCACTCCAGCTGGGCGGATGGGTCCTTCTCGATGGTCGAGATGGTGCCGAGCGAGAAGGCGGCAACGATGTGGTCGCCGGCCAGGCGCTCGATCCTCTCGCCCTTCCACTCGCGGAAGGCGGAGCCCACATGGTCGGCCACCACCGTCTCCTCGGCATCGGCCAGGCCTTCGTCGTCGGACAGGCGACGCCGCAGCGGGCCCACCACGGCCTCGGCCAGATCGTGAGCGATACCGACCAGCGCATCCACCGGGGGCCCGCCGGTCGATCCGCTGCCGGCGAAGGAGACGCCGGCCTCCGCCGCCTGCTCCAGGGCGGGGAGCGCCGCCGTGGCATACGAGTCGATGTGCTCGGTCGGTTCGGGGAGCAGGTCGATCGACCAGTGCGACCCGTTGGAGCGGAGGCTGTCGAGCAGCTCATTCTGGCTGTCCTGCAGAGTGCGCTTCAACCGGCGGCCCAGCGCCTTGACGATCGGGTCGGTCATCCCGTCCCGTTGGATGGCGAACGGGTTCCGCTCCTCGGGGGGCTCGTCGTCGTCTTGGTCGTCGGTTGCGGACGGGTCGGCGGTGGCGGCAACGGTTGCCGCGGAAGATTCGTCCGCTTCGAGCTCGGTGGGCGTCGTGGCTTCGGCTGCCTCCTTCTTGGGGGCCTTGGCGCCCTTGTCGGACTTGGCCGTCTTGCCGGAGGCTTCCGTCTTGTCAGCCTTGTCGGCTCCTCCCGGCTCGTCGGGCTTGTCGCTGGCGGCACGCAGCTTGGCGAAGAGCGCATCGACCTTCTCGCCGGCGGGAGGTTTGGGCTCTGCCGGAGGGGGACCACTCTCCTCTGGTGGGCCCTCGGCCGCGGCCTCGACCACCGCGGACTCCGGTTCCTGCCCTTTCTCTGGTTTGCGTTCAGGCCCCGGCGCTTCGGCGGCCGCCTCCCCGTCGAATATCCCAGCTCCTGGTCCGATCTCCTCTCCTGCACCGGGAAGCTCCCGTTCCTCATGCTCGATCTCCGTCCCCATGACGGAGACTGCCTGTGCCTCGTCGGCCAGGAGTGCCACGGCGAGCTCCTCGGGTGTGCCCTCGTCAGGCTGCGCGATCGCTTCACGGCCGGCGGCCTCGGCCGCCAACCGGGCGTTGTCCTCGGCGGCGAACAGGTCGTCGGCGATGACGTCGATGGACCGCCGAACTTCCTGGACCGTCTCGGCCAGTCGCTCCCGTCCGGCCCGGAGCTGCTCGATCTGTGCGTGCAGGACCTTCCGGCGCTTGGCCATGTCCGCCAGCACGCGGGCTCGCAGGGCCTGAGCCTCGTCGACCATGGCCCGGCACTGTTCACGCGCTGCGGCCAACAGCTCGTCGGCCTCGCGACGGGCCGATTCCAGGCCGGCGGCGATCTGTTGGTCGGTCCGCTCCCGCAACTCGTTGGCCGCCGCCTCGGACTCGGAAGTCCGCTCCTCGAGCCGGGCTTCGGTGATGGCCCGGTTCTGCTCGATCTCCTCCCGGGCCTCGGTCAGGAGACGATTGGCCTCCGCCTCTGCCCTGGCCACCATCTCGGCGGCCACTTCGTGCGCACTGTGCAGCACCCGGGCCGTCTCCGTCCCGAGGGCCGAGGTCAACGTCGGTTCGTCGAGGACCGGGTTGGCCGCCCGGTGCTCGGCGTCGGCGAGCTCCTCCAGCAGCTGGCGCTCCCGATCCGCGATCCCCTGCAGGCCTGCTGCCACCGATTCGAGGTAGGCACGGACCTCGCTCGGATCGAAGCCGCGCCGCACGGACGCGAACGTGTGCCGGGCAACGTCGTCAGGGGCGAGGCGGAAGGAGGACGTGATGGGTATCAGTCGTTCCTCGGGCATGGGCGAGAGCCTACGACGGTCGCCCCCCGATTCGCGTCATCCCGCTGCCGCCACCGGAGCGGCCACGGTGGTGGTCGCCGGAAGCACGGTTCCACCGTGTGCGGCGAGGATCTTCAGGGCCTGGTCCAGGGTCGAGACGGCATACACCTTCAGCCCTGGTCGAACCTTGGACATGGCGTCCTTGTACTCATCGGGTGGGACCAGGAAGATCGACGCCCCCGCATTCTCCACCGCCACCGTCTTCTGAGGGACCCCGCCAACGGGACCCACGTCGCCTTGGGCGTCGATGGTCCCGGTGGCGGCCACGGTGCGGCCACCGGTCAACGAGCCGCTGGTCAGCGCGTCGATCACCCCGAGGGTCATGGCCAGGCCCGCCGACGGGCCGCCGATGTCGGCAACGTCGATCTTCACCGGAAAGGGGTAGGTGAAGTCGACCTGGTTCTCGGGATCGATGCCCAGGTCGACGCGGGTGTAGGGGCCCTTGCCATTGGCGTTGTAGCCGAGGTTGACCACGGTGCTCTTGAGGGTGACCGGGACGGGGCTCGGGGCACCGGTGCCCCCTTTGCGCACGGCAAGGGTGACGGTCTGCCCGGAGTGGTACCCGGCCAGTGCGTGGTCGAGGGCGAGCGCGGTCAGCGTGGCCTTGCCGTTCACCGCGGTGACCACATCGCCCACCGACAGCACGGAGTATGCGGGCGTGCCCGGGAAAGTCCCGAAGATCACCGCTCCGGCCGGGGTGGCCGACACCCGGTAACCGAGGCGGGTGAGGGCGGCCGCCTTGGCCGCCTCTTCGGCCTGGGTCATCTCGAGCGTTCCCTGGACGTCGAGCTGCGCGGGCGGGGTCCCACCGGTGACGCCGGCCACCTTGTCCAGCACGGTGTCTTTCTGAAGCCTGTAGTACAGATAGGTGAGCGCCGTGACCCGCCCGATCTGCACGTCGGTGAGGAGCACCGGGTGGGTGACCGGATGGCCCTTGGCCGGCGGCACCGTGATGTACTGCTGCACCGACTGGGCAGAGCCGGGCTCCAACGCGTAGTAGTCCAGATTGATGCGTGACGCCACGGCGACAGCCGCGACGACCATGACCAACAGCACCCAGGGCCACCGGCGGCGGCGGGGCGGCGGCGGGAGATCGGGGATCGCGCCCTGCTCCGAGACCGGCTGCGACGTGGGGTGAAGGGACTCGGTCATAGTGGTGGGGTGGTGACTCCTGACGCATCGGATCCGCCGACACGTTCCGGCCGGGGCACGGGTTCGGAGATGAAGCCTGCCACGGAAGCCCGACCCGACGGCGTCACCGAGCGGCGCAGGCAGGTGGTGCTCGCCGGTCATGCCGGCGACGGCGACCGCGCCCGAGGCGGTCTGGACGACGACGAACCCTCGGTCAGAGCGAGCGCCCTCGGCGCCCTCGACCGCCTGGGCGCACTGCACGAGGACGACCTCCGGTCCGCGCTCTGCGACCCGTCTCCTGCGGTGCGGCGACGGGCGTGCGAACTGGCGGCCACTCACCCCGGCGTTGCCGTTGTCGATGCGCTGGGCGACGACGACTCGTCGGTGGCCGAAATGGCGGCGTGGTCACTCGGCGAGCGGGTCGAGCGCACCGCCGTGCCGGCCTTGGTCGCCATGGCGTCGATGGGCAGCGGTCACTCCGACCCGCTTTGCCGTGAAGCGGCGGTGGCCGCACTGGGCGCGATCGGGGAGCCGTCCGGACTTGCCGCCGTGCTGGGCGCCCTCGACGACAAGCCGGCCATCCGACGCCGGGCGGCGGTGGCCCTGGCCGCATTCGAGGGTCCGTCCGTCGACGCCGCCCTGCACCGGTGTCTCGAGGATCGGGACTGGCAGGTGCGCCAGGTGGCCGAGGACTTGCTGGCCGACGGGTGATCCTGGAGCGTCGCCCGGAACCGGTCGGTCAGGTCTCGGCGGCGGCGAAGATCGGACGGAGGCTGTCGAAGGAGTCGAGGCACATGCCGGCACCCACCACCACACACTCGAGTGGTGTGGCCACCAGGTGGACCGGCACTTCGGTCTCGTCGGCCAGCCGATTGGCCAACCCCCGCAGCATGGCGCCGCCACCGACCAAATGGATCCCCTCGTAGATGATGTCCTGCGCAAGCTCGGGCGGTGATTCGCCCAGGCATTCGACCACGGTGCTGACGATCAGCTCGACCTGTTCGCGCAGCGCGAACCGGACCTCCTCGGGTGTCAACACCACCGTCTTGGGCAGGCCGGTGGTGATCTCCCGGCCCCGGACCTCCGCCTTGACCTCGTCGGCGTAGGGAAGAGCCGACCCGATGGCCAGTTTGAGCTCCTCGCTGGTGCGCTCCCCGATGGCGATGCCGTGCTCCTGGCGGACGTACTGCTGGATGGCCGCATCCATGTCGAACCCGCCACAGCGGATGGCCTTCGAGGCCACCACCCCGCCGAGGGAGATCACCGCCGTCTCGGTGGTTCCTCCACCGACGTCAACCACCATGTTCCCCACCGGCTCGTGGATGTCCAATCCGGCACCGATGGCCGCGGCCATCGGCTGCTCGATCAGATGAGCGGTCGATGCACCGGCCCGGCGTGCCGCCTCCTTCACCGCCCGGCGTTCGACCGAGGTGATGGCCGACGGCACGCAGATCAGGACGCGGGGGCGATTGAACTTGGTGATCCCGGCCCGTCGGAGCAGGAGTCGGATCATCCTCTCGGTGATGTCGAAGTCGGTGATGGCTCCCTCGCGCAGCGGGCGGACCGCCACGATGTAGCCGGGGGTCCTACCGATCATCTTCCACGCCTCGTTGCCGACGGCGAGGACTTCGTGGGTCCGCGTGTTGAGTGCGATGACGGTGGGCTGGTTCAACACGATGCCCTTGCCCTTGGCGTAGACGAGAGTGTTGGCCGTCCCAAGGTCGATCGCAAGGTCCCGGGCCACCATCTCATCGTAGGGCCACCCTGTTGCTCCAGTGCGTGGATGGCCTGGATGGTCCGGATCCGGACGGTCGTCCGGTGGAGGCGACCCCTTCTCGATGCCTGTCGTCAGTATCCTCAACGGGGTGGACGGAGAGGATCAGGGGACGCCGGAGCGCGACCCCGACGACGACTGGTCATCCGATGCCGATCTGGACGGCGACGGGCTCCGAGGATGGATCTCCCCCGACGACCGACTCTGGCGCCACCCGTCCGAATCGGCGGGAATGGCCGGCGGGACCGACCGAGGCGATGCTCGGGGGCCCGACGCCCACCGCCCACGCTCGGCCCCATGGGTGATCGGCGGCGCCACGATGTGCTTCGTGCTCGTCCTGGTGGCGGCCGGCGTGATGATCTCCACCACCGGCAACGCCGACCACTCGACCACGGATTCGCTCCAGAAACTCGTCGCCCGCTCGGTATCCCCCACCACCGAACCTGGCACCGCCTATCTGCCCTCGGCGGCGACGGTCAAGGGTCTGGTCGAGACCATCAGCCCGTCGACGGTGGCCATCATCAGCACCGCGGCGTCAGGCTCCACCACGAGTGCGGGACTGGTCGTGGCCGCCGGGGGCATCATCGTGACCACCGCGTCGGCAGTGGCCGGGGCCCGGTCGATCACCGTCGTCGAAGCAGGCGGCAAGCGTTGGCCGGGCACAGTGATCGGCGGCGACAAGACAACGGGATTGACGCTGATCAGCGTCGAGGACGAACTTCCGGCGGCGGTGTTCGACAGTGCCGACCCCGCGCCTGGTTCGGTAGCCATGGCCATGTCACTCGAGCGGGCGCGGTCAGCCGGCGGCGCTCCGTCGATGAAGGTCTACGCCGGCCAGGTGGTCTCCACCGGCCGCACGGTGACCGCCGACAGGGAGACCGCGTCCTTCACCTCGACCGCCGTCCAGGCGCCACTTCGCAAGGACGACATCGGATGCCCGATGATCGATGCCCAGGGCCACGTGACCGGCCTGTTGGAAGCGGTCACCGGGTCGAACGGATCGGAGCTGTCGGTCTTCCTTCCCGCGCAGCTCGTCTTCGGGGTGGCCATGGAGATCATCCGGTCCAACGAGGTGAGGCACGGGTCGCTCGGGGTGCAGGCGACGGACGCCCAACCCATCGTCGTCACGGCCACCACACCCGTGGGCAAGCCCGTGGGTGAGTCGGTCGGATCGGGGGCCCGGTTGGTCACCGTCGAGAGCGACGGCCCCGCCTCGTACGTCGGCCTGGCGGTCGGCGACGTGATCACCGCCATCGACGGGGCGCCGGTGCATTCGCTGGCCGAGCTCGAGACCAGGCTCTACCCGGATGCCCCCGGTGACTCGGTGACCATCACCTACGCACGCGATGGCAAGACCTACCAGCCACAGGTCACCCTGGACGCCGGGGACCCCGATGCATCAGCGGTCTCCTCGTCGCCGTAGCATGGCGTGATGGCACCGAGCGACCCAGGGGATCCCGGCAACCCGTTCCAGTCGCTGCTCGGTGACCTGATGAACATGCTCGGGTCAAACGGTCCCAACCAGTGGGAGATGACCCGGTCCTTCGCCCTCAACGTCGCCACCGAGGGCACCCCGGAACCCAACGTCGAGCCGATCCAGCGGATTCAGCTGGAGCAGCTGGCCCGGGTGGCCGAGCTCAACGTGACCGAAGCCACCGGCCTGCCGGTCACTCCCGACGGACGCCGGCTGACCTGTGTGCCGGTGGGCCGGGGGGACTGGACCCAGCGCGCGCTCGAATCGTGGCGATCCATCCTGACGGCCATGACGCCCGTCGCCGGGCCACAGCCCGCCGGACCGGCCCCCGGCGACGCCTCGACCGAGGACCCCTTCCCGTCCGATGATCCGATGGGCGGTCTGGGCAGTCTCCTCGGCCAGTGGGCGAGCACCATCGGTCCGATGTTCTTCGGGCTCCAGGTGGGGTCGGTGGTCGGCCATCTCTCCCAACGGGCCCTCGGTCAGTACCCGTTGGCGCTCCCCTGGGCGCCCTCCGACGAGCTGGTGCTGGTCACCGCCAACATCGCCACATTCGCCTCCGACTGGAGCCTCCCCGAAGAAGAGACGCTGTTGTGGGTGTGCGCCCGTGAGCTGGCCTCCAACTCGGTGCTCACCCGCCCTGGGATCCGCAGCCGGATGGTCTCGCTGCTGACCGCCTTCGCCGAGTCCTCCGCACAGGCGCAGCAGGATCTGGCCGGCAAGCTCGGTGGCCTGGCCGGCCCCGAGGGGATCGGCGGCGGGGAAGGCATGGATCTCGAGTCGATACAGGGCATGTTCGGAGATCCCGAAGCACTGCTCGGCGATCTGCTGACCCCCGAGTCGCGTCGGTCGTCGGACCAGCTCACCGCGATGGCCGTGGTCATCGATGCCTACGCCGACCACATCGCCACTCAGGTCGGCCAGAAGCTGGTCGGGTCGCACTCCCAGTTGGCAGAGGCCTGGTATCGCCGCCGCACCGAGCGGGGCAAAGGGGAGGAGGCCGCCGGGGCCCTCTTCGGGCTCGACCTCGAGCAGACCCAGGTGGACCGGGGCCGATCCTTCATCAGCGGCGTGATCGAGCGGGCCGGCGATGACGGCCTGGCCAAGCTCTGGGCGGACGCACGCAACATCCCCACGCCGGCGGAAGTCGATGCTCCTGGGCTGTGGCTGGAGCGGATCAGCCTGCCCGAACTCGACCGGCCAGACGACGCCTGACCCAGGTCCGGATCTAGAAGAACCTCAGCCTTCGGCGGTTCAGCTTGTCAGCCTTCGGCGACGGGAGGCGCCTCGACCGCCGCGGTATCCGGCGTGGCGTCCTCGGCCGGAGCGACGGGCGTGGTCTCCTCTTCGGGAACACCGAGGTCCCATTCGAGGAGGATGTTCTCCCGCTCCGCGTCACGGATCACCCGCTCGCGATTGCGACGGTACTGAGGATCGTG
>JADGOG010000201.1 GCA_017883065.1 Acidimicrobiales bacterium
GTCGCGACTTCAACTCCCCGAGGGAGCATTTCGGGTTCGCGATCGTTTCGGTTCACCACAGCGTGATGGAAGCCCCAGGGGGTCTGGGACCCCCACATCGGGTTCTTCCCCCCGCACAACCGGTCTGATCGTGGTGGTCGGTCTTGTCCTGGCGGCGGCCCTCGCCGTCGGCATCCCCGTCTCCCCGCCCGAGGCCGGTGCGGCGGCCATGCCGCCGACGACCACCTCGCACTACGCGGCGACCGTCGACCCGGCCACGCTCAACGCCCAGGGAAGGGTGGCCGGGCGGGCCGGCACCCAGGGTCTGGTGATCCTGGACTTCGGACGTCCCGCGGTCAGTGGCTCCACGTCGGGGACCATGGACTTCAACGGCGGCTTCGTCTCGCTGGACTCGATCGTCGCCGCCACCGCGAGCTACGTCCAGGGCTACTTCGCCACGGCGCCGGCGAACCTCCGTCTGGACGTGGCCATCGGGACGAACAACAGCTGTGGGACCGGGCAACCGTGCGGGGGCATCGTGTGCGGCTGCAGGTTCGAGCCGCCGAGCTTCGCCGCGTGGGGTGCTCGCCAGGCCGCCGCCGTCGAGCAGGCCCAGTCGCAAGCCACCTCCCTCAGGAGCCGGTCGGGCTTCACCGACGTGGTCACCGTGGTGGCCGGAGACGACGCCGAGCCTGCCTTCGATCCGGGCTACCAGAACACCTATGACCTTCTGGCCGGATACGCCAACGCGGTGGGAGGGTTCCAGCCGGCCATGATCGACTACGGCTCCGCCGAACGGGGATTCTGGTCGAGCGATCAGCTGCTGCAGATCGCCGACGGGTTCAGGCCGAACCTCGCGGTCCCGGAGGTCTACTTCCACTCCCAGGTCTCCTCGTGGGCGTCACTGGCCTCCTATGCCAAGGCGCGCGGTCGGGTCCTCACCGTCTTCGGGGTGCTGACGAACGCCCCCAACGGGGCCAGCCCCCAGACCGGCTACGGCTCGCTGTTGAGCGCCATCCAGCCGATCACCGGGCAGGCGGCGATCCGGTGGACATCGAATATCAGCCGGTAGACCAAGGAACCTGCAGGGCCGGCGATGCCGCGGCGGCACCGGGTGTGGACTGAGGTTCCGGACCCTTCCGTGACCGCCACGCTCTCCCCTCCGGCCACGTCCCGGTGCGACCGAACCGGGGGATCGGTCGGTGACCGCCCGAGTAACTTGGCCCTACCTATGTCGGACACCCACCGCGCAGCTCGGTCTCCCGAGCAGCCGTCGTGACGAGATGACCGAAACTGAGGAGCGGGACACGTCGGTCCGCCCACTCTCGTGGTCCGGCACGACCGCGTGGATCAGGGCGAAGGACCCGGGGGGCCTGGCCCTCAAGCGGTCGGTCCGGGCCGCGGTGGTCATGCCGCTGGTCTTCGGCCTGACCCACCTGATCTTCGCCGACGCACAGATCAGCCTGTTCGGAGCGTTCGGCTCGTTCTCCCTCATGCTCCTGGTGAGCTTCCCCGGACGGCCCCGCACCCGCCTCCTCTCCTACCTCGGACTGTTCGTGCTCGGCACCTGCTTCATCGCCCTCGGTACCGTCGTCTCCACCCACAAGGCGGCGGCGATCGCCACCATGGCGGTGGTGGGGTTCGGCGTGCTGTTCGCCGGCATCGTCTCGCCGCAGGCCGCCAGCGCGTCGACGGCGGCCCTTCTGGTCTTCGTCCTTCCCGTGGCCGTCGCCCAGCCGGTGTCGGCGGTGGGACCCCGACTGCTCGGCTGGGCCATCGCCGGGGCGTTCTGCATCCCCGCATGCCTGTTGATCTGGCCCGCACCGTGGCATGACGAACTGCGCCGCCGGCTGTCGGCGACCATGTCGGCGGTGGGCCGGCTGGTGTCATCGGTGGCCGAAGGTCGACCCGATCCGGAGTTGCGGGTGGCGGTGAGCTCGGAGGTGTCGAGACTGCGGGACGAGTTCGCCGTCACCCCCTACCCGCCCACCGGAGCGGTGGCCGGCGCGGTGGCGGTGGCCAAACTGGTGGGCCGGGTGGAGTGGGTGGCCAGCAACGCCGCACTGCTCAGCGACCAGTCGGCGTCGCTCGGGCTCCCGTCGGTCCGGATGGCGGCCGGGGCGGTGGCCGACACGCTGCGATGCAGTGCCTCCCTGATCTGCGATGGCGCCGGCCACCCCGTCGACGATCCGGTACACGTCTCCGAGGCCCAGGACTCGACCCGACGTCTGGACCGGCTGATCACCCGTGAGCTCGACGCCGAGGTGTCCGAGATCCTCGACCCCGACCCCGACCTCACCGACCCGACGCCTGTCACCGCCCACACCGGTTCCTCCACCGGGCACGGAGGAATCGCCTCCGAGTTGGATCCGACCTTCCGTGCCCGGGCCTTGGGGATCGGCACGGAGATGATGGCCGACGCGGTGCTCGAGGCCGCCGGCGCCCAGGCGGTCGGCGATCGGAGACTGGGCACCAACCCCGGTTCCAGCCAGCTGTCGGTGTGGTCCCGGATCGTCTCGCACCTCTCGTTCCGCTCGGTGTGGTTCCGCAACGCCGTACGCGGTGGGGCGGGGTTGGCCCTCGCCGTGGCCGTGGTGGAGGCCACCGATGTCGAGCACGGCTTCTGGGTGGTCCTGGGAACGCTGTCGGTGCTGAGGTCCAACGCCCTGGGAACGGGTGCGACGGCGTTGCGGGCGGTCGGGGGGACAGCGGTGGGCTTCGTGGTGGGCTCGGCCATCATGGTGGGCGTGGCCAACCACACGGTGCTGCTGTGGGTGCTCCTTCCCTTCGCCGTGCTGGTCGCCGGGGTGGTCCCGTCGATGATCTCCTTCGCCGCCGGCCAGGCCGGGTTCACGCTGGTGGTCATCATCTTGTTCAACATCATCGACCCCATCGGCTGGAAGGTCGGTCTGACCAGGATCGAGGACGTGGCCATCGGCTGCGCGGTGAGCATCGTGGTCGGGCTGCTGTTCTGGCCCCGGGGCGCCACCGCCGCCCTCGGACGCGCCCTGTCGGACGCGTTCGTGGCCAGCTCCGGATACCTGGCCGATGCGGTCGGCCGGCTGACCACCACCGGTCACCTGATCGACACCGGGCCCAGCCAGCGGGCATCCCACCGCGCCTACCTGCGGATGGACGACGCCTTCCGTCAGTACCTGGCCGAGCGCGGTGCCAAGGTGGTGTCGGTCGACGCCGTCGCCAACCTCTTCACCGGGTCCAACCGGATCCGCCTGGCGGCGTTCACCCTGGCCGCACTTCCGGTCCAGCCCCCCGAACCCGGTCAGCCCGAGCTCGAGTCGGTGGCCGTCGCCGGGGCGGTGCTGCGCGACTCGTATGCGGCCAGCCACCGCTGGTACGAGGAGTTCGCCGAGATGCTGGGCGGCAGGCGGGAGGAGCTCGATCCCCCGCCGGTCCACGACAACGTCCTCAACGGCGTCCTCCTCGAGGCCTTCGAGGACGCCCGTGACCGCCGTCGGGAAGACCGGCTGCGAACCACCCTGCAGATGCTGTGGGCGGACGAGCTGCTGGAGAACCAGCGCCAGGTCCAGGCCGACCTGGCCGCTTCCGCCGGTCTCTTCG
>JADGOG010000001.1 GCA_017883065.1 Acidimicrobiales bacterium
GTCGCCCAGCGCCTCGTTGCGGTCGATGCCGGTGCAGAAGGCCCGGTCACCGGCGCCGGTGAGGACCACGACCCGCACGTCGTCGTGACGGCGCAGCGCACGCCACAGGGTGCGGAGCTCCCGTTGCATGACTGCGTTGAAGGCGTTGTAGACCTCGGGACGGTCGAGCGTGACCCACGCCACGCCGTCGGACTCCTCGTATCCCAGGGTCGTGAAGGAAGGAATGGTGACCATGATGGGCGTGCTCCGTTCTCGCTCGACGAGGTCCTGACCGACCGGGGCTGTAGGGGCCGGGCCCCTGACCCGGCTCCTCGTCCGCCCGACCGGGGCTTGCGCGCTACGGTGCGCAGCGGGCACCCTAGCGCCCACCCGGAGGCGGCTTCGACTCCCTCCGGAGCACCGTGGACAACGTGGAGGAGACCCAGGTGGCAGACGACATCCTGAGCGAGATCATCGGCAAGCCGACCGGCACCACCGTGGTGACCGTGGAGCGAGGGCAGCTCGCACTGTTCGCCAAGGCGGTGAAGGACGAGAACCCGGTCACCCGGGACCTGTCCGCGGCCTCCGAGGCCGGGCTCCCCGGGATCCCCGCACCGCCCACCTATCCCTTCGTCATGGGGAACTTCGGGGTCTATCCCGAACTCCAGTCAGAGGACGCACCGTCGGCCAACCCGATGGCCGCGGTCCTCGGTCCGCTGATGGCCAAGGGCGGGTTGATCCTCCATGGCGAGCAGGAGTTCACCTACCACCGACCGGTGTTTGCCGGCGACGTCCTGGTCGGTGAGGGCAAGGTGGTCGACGCCTACCAGAAGGAGTCCAAGGGCAAGACCATGACCTTCGTGGTGGTGGAGACCGCGTGGAGCGACCAGTCCAGCGGCGACCCGGTGTGCACGTCGCGCATGAACATCATCCACCGCGTGTGATGGCCGGCTCCACCGACACGACGTCACCGGACGTTCCGGCAGCCGACCCCGTCCTCAGAAGGATCGAGCACGGCGTGGCCTGGATCACCCTCAACCGGCCCGAGGCCGGTAACGCCATCACCGCGGCCATGCGCGACCAGGTGGTGGTCTGGCTGGAGGAGGCCTCCGCCGACCTGGCGGTCCGGGTGGTGGTGCTGACCGGAGCGGGGGAGAAGGGGTTCTGCACCGGCGCCGACCTCCGGTCCCAGGGATCCGGCCTCCCCCGGCCGCCAGGTGCCCCCGACCGGGCGGTGGGCGATGCCGCCCGGCTGATCCGCACCGGCTGGCAGCGACTGGTCAGCGCGGTGCTCGACTGCGAGAAGCCGGTGATCGCCGCGGTCAACGCCACCGCCGCCGGCGGGGGGATGCATCTGGCTCTGGCCTGCGACCTCGTGCTGGCCGCCGAGGAGTCCAAGTTCATCGAGGTGTTCATCCGTCGGGGCATCGCCCCCGATGCGGGCGGCGCCTATCTGTTGGCCCGGCTCATCGGCCCACAGAAGGCCAAGGAGCTGTTCTTCTTCGGGGACGACGTGCCCGCGGTGGAGGCCGAGCGTCTCGGACTGGTGAACCGGGTGGTTCCACGCCATCAGCTGATGGCTGAGGCGGGGGCGTGGGCGGACCGGCTGGCCAAAGCCCCCACCCGGGCGATCAGCGCAACCAAGTACCTCACCAACCGGGCCCTCGAGTCGGATCGGACCACTGCCCTGTGGGACGAGGCCACGGCCCAGGAACTGGTCACCGGCACCGAGGACTGTCGTGAGGGCCTCGCCGCCTTCGCCGAGCGCCGACCCCCCGAGTTCAAGGGCTGGTAGGCGCGGCGGCAGGCCCCGTCCCGGCCGTCGAAGGCCCGGTCATCGGGTAGAACCGGTTCTCGTTCCCGGTATCCGAGATGGTAGAAACTCTCCCGTGCATCCGACCTGGTTGACCACCGTGGCGTCGCTCGCCCGACGCATCCCACCTTCAGGAGCCTGAGCCATGGCCATCGGGATCCGCGACGAACACGAGGAGCTCCGCCAGTCGGTGCAGGGATGGATCGACGCCCGCTGTCCGCCGTCGGTCACCCGGGCGGCCCTCGACGGTGACGAGGACGTCCTCCCACCGTTCTGGGACGATCTCGCCGCCCAAGGCACGCTCGCCATCCACCTGCCCGAGGAGTTCGGAGGTCAGGGGGCCGGGATGATCGAGCTGGCCGTCGTGGCCGAGGCACTGGGCCGAGTTGCGGCGCCGGGGCCGTGGGCCACCACCGCCATGGTCGGGGCGGTGGTGGCGGAGTTGGCCACGCCCACCCAGGCCAAGGATCTGCTGGTCGGCCTGGCCGACGGCTCGACGCCCGCCTCGCTGGTGATCCCTTCGGGTACTCCCGATGGGCGGTCCACTGTCCGATCGGGCGACTCCCGACGGCTGGCATTGACCGGCCGTGCCCAATTGGACGGCTCGCTGGTGGTGAGCGGGGTCCTCCGCCCTGTGCTCAGCGGAGCAGTGGCGACCCTGGTGCTGACCCCGGTCGACACCTGGGACCCAGAAGGGGCCGAGACGGACCTCGACGCCGAGTCCCGGGTGCGATGGGTCCTGGTCGAACGGGATGCCGGCGTCGCGGTGGAGCCGCTGCCCAGCTTCGACCCGTCCCGACGGTCGGCGGCCTGGACCCTCGACCAGGTCGTCGTGCCGGCCGAGCGGGTGCTGGCCGGTGCCGACACCGAGCGCATCCGGGACCTGGCCCTGGTGGTGGCATCGGCTGAGGCGGCCGGCGGCGCGAGGTGGTGTCTGGAGACCGCCTCTGCCCATGCCCGGGACCGGCACCAGTTCGGGCGCCCGATCGGCCAGTTCCAGGGCGTCAAGCACCGACTGGCCAACATGCTGGTCTCGGTGGAGCAGGCGGTGGCCACCACCTGGGACGCCGCTTCGGTGCTCGACCACGAGGCCGGCGATCGGACGGAGGAGGGAGCCGGAGAGCCTTCCCAGGGCCGACTGGCCGTCCAGCTGGCCGGTGCCCTGGCCCTGGACGGCTACGTGGAGGCGGCCAAGGGGGCCATCCAGGTGCTGGGCGGAATGGGCTTCACCTGGGAGCACGACGCGCACGTCCACCTCCGCAGGGCCACCACGCTCCGTCAGCTGTTCGGGGGCTCCGCACCGCTCCGGGCGGAGGGGGCGAGGCTGGCTCTCGACGGGTGGCGCCGCCGGCTGAGCGTCGAGCTGCCCCCCGAAGCCGAGCACCTGCGCGAAGAGCTCACCCCGGTGGTCGCCGCCATCGCCGCCGTTGAGGATCCCGCCGAGCAGCGCCGGGAGTTGGCCGATCAGGGGCTGCTGGCCCCCCACTGGCCGTCCCCGTGGGGTCGGGACGCCGGAGCGGTGGAGCAGCTGGTCATCGATCAGGTATGTGCCGAGGTCGGCCTGAAGCGCCCCAACCTGGCTGTGGCCGCGTGGGCCCTGCCGACCATCATGGCCCACGGCACGCCCGAGCAGACCGAGCGATGGGTGGGGCCGACGTTGCGGGGAGAGCTGGTGTGGTGCCAGCTGTTCAGCGAGCCCGGGGCCGGCTCCGACCTGGCCGCCCTGTCCACCCGGGCGACCCGGGTCGAGGGCGGGTGGTCACTCGACGGCCAGAAGGTGTGGACCTCGGTGGCGGCCCGGGCGCACATGGGGATCTGCCTGGCCCGGACCAATCCGGACGTGCCCAAGCATCAGGGCATCAGCTACTTCCTGGTCGACATGAAATCACCGGGGATCGAGGTGCGCCCCCTGCGCGAGATCACCGGCGACGAACTGTTCAACGAGGTCTTCTTCGACGGTTGTTTCGTGCCCGACGAGTGCGTGGTGGGTGAGATCGACGGGGGCTGGAGGCTGGCCCGGACCACCCTGGCCAACGAACGGGTCTCGCTCTCGTCGGACTCGGCGTTCGGCGGCGCCCTCGAGGGCGTGCTCGGCCGCATCGCCGCGCACCCCGAGCTCCGCTCCCCGGTGGCTCTCGATCGACTGGGAGCCCTGCTGGCCGAGGCCCAGTCCCTGGCCCAGCTGGGCATGCGGGCCACCCTCCGGTCGGTCGGCGGCCTGCAGCCCGGATCGGAATCCAGCGTGCGCAAGCTGCTCGGCGCCGAGTTCGAGCAGCGGGTCCACGAGTTCGGGCTGGACCTGTGCGGCCCGGACGGCGCCGTCCGCGACGGCGAGGCCTCCGCCTCCGCCCACGGGGTCCTCCACAGCAAGTGCCTGACCATCGCCGGGGGCACCAGCGAGGTGCAGCGAAACGTCATCGGTGAGCGCCTGCTCGGGCTGCCCCGCGATCCAGAGCCGGGCCGGTGACCGGCCGGTGGGTGTGACAGAGTCTGAGTCGCCGCCGAGGGCGGCCGACGTGAGCAAGGTCGAGGGAGGTCCCCGTCATGGGTGAACAGGTGTTGTACTTCGAGGACGTGGCCGACGGTGACGAGGCCCCGGTCCGGTCGCTGGTGCTGAGCCGTACCGACCTGGTGGTCTACGCCGGGGCGTCGGGGGATTACAACCCGATGCACCATGACGAGGTGAAGGCCAAGGCCGCCGGCCAGCCGAGCGTGTTCGGACACGGGATGTTCTCGATGGGGTTCCTCGGGTCGGCCATCACCGACTTCGTGGGCGAGGGCAACGTCCGCAGGTTCCAGGTGCGGTTCGCCCGGCAGACCTGGCCCGACGAGGACCTGAGGACCAGGATCGTGGTCACCGGGAAGCGCGTCGAGGGAGACGACCATCTGGTGGACCTCGACGTCCGGCTCCACAACGTGGAGGGCGAGGAGAAGGTGGTCGGCGAGGCCACCGCGGTGGTGCCCAGCCGGACCTGACCTGCGGCCCGGACGAGGGGTCACCATCGCTCCGGCTCCGGTATCGGCCCGGTAGTTTCGATGCCGGGGGCGGCGGGGGCCCGCAGAGCGGAACGACCGTAGGAGGACCAGTGGACCGACGATCGTGGTGCGCACTTCGGGCGCCATGGGTCCTCGGGGCCACCGTGGCGGTGGCGCTGGTTCCCTTCCTGGCCGGCTGTGCCAACGTCACCATCGACACCGTCTCGCACGCGGGCGACACCGACGGGGTGACGGCGACGACGATACGGGTGGGAGGCATGGGGTCGATCAGCGGCTTCGCCAGCTCCGACTTCGCACCGGTCATCACCGGGGCCCGCATGTACTTCGACCGGCTCAACGCGGCGGGAGGGGTGGACGGCAGGAAGATCGTCTACGCGCCGGTCATCGACGACGGCACGTCACCGTCCGGGGACACCTCGGCCGCCCAGCAGCTGGTGCAGGACAAGGTCTTCTCCGTGGTCGGCGTGGGAACTCCCTTCTTCACCGGATCCTCGATCCTGCGGGCCCAGGCTGTCCCCACCTTCGGACTGCAGGAGAACACCAATTCCCAGTGGGCGGGCCCGACCATGTTCGGATCGGGTGGCTCCTTCGTCGACTCGTCCGCCCCGCAGCCTCAAGTCGCCTTCGTTGCCCAACGCAACCACGCCCGTCATGCCGCGGTGCTGGCCTACAACGTGGCCCAGTCGTCGGGTGGCTGCGTGAGCATCATCGCCGCCCTGAAGAAGTTCCACATCGACACTCCGATCGTGGACATCTCCATCCCCTACGGCGCCGCATCGTTGGACGCCGACGTGACCCGCATGCAGCAGAACGGCGTCGACTTCGTAGCCACCTGCATGGACGCCACCGGGAACATCAAGCTGTCCCAGACCCTGCAACAACACGGGATGGGCTCGGTGACCCAGTACTGGCTCGACGGCTACGACCACCAGATCCTCAACAACAACCAGGCGGCCTTGGACGGCGCCTACTTCCTGCTCCAGCAGACGCCGTTTGAGGAGACCGCGCTCCACCCGGGGGTCTATCCGGGTATCGACGCCTTCAACGCCGCGCTCCGGCGCTACGCGCCCCGGGGGACCGAGGCGAGTGCACCCCTGTTGTCCGGATGGGTGAGCGCCGACCTGTTCACCCAGGGCCTGCGGGCCATCGGCCCCAACGTCACCCGCAGCGCCCTGGTGTCGGCCATCAACAAGTTCACCGACTACACCGCCGACGGTGCACTCCCCCCGATCGACTGGACCACCGCCCACACCTCGATCAACTCCCTCGACTGTTCGACCTTCGTCCAGGCCCGCCGTGACCAGTTCGTCCCGGTGTACGGCAGCGGCCGGAGCGCCTATGTCTGCTTCAACCAGAGGGGGCCGTCCCAGACCACGGCGACCACGCTGGCCGTCCCGTCGGGAGTGCCCGGGGCATGACCCAGTTCTTCAACTACGCCGTTCCGGGGATCCCCTTCGGCTGCGTGTTCGCCCTGATGGCCGTCGGACTGGTGCTGACCTACAAGGCCTCCGGGGTGTTCAACCTGGCCTTCGGCGCCCAGGCCTTCGTCTCGGCCCTGGCCTTCGTCTCCCTGGTCCAGGACGGTTGGCCGAGGTGGGCGGCGGGATTCGTGTCGGTCTTCGTCCTCGGGCCGGTGGTCGGGATCCTCCTCGACCGGCTCCTCTTCCGGCGGATCCGCACCGCCTCACCCCTCGTCAAGCTGGTGCCGTCGCTCGGCCTGCTGGTCGCCCTACCGCAGCTGGCCCTGATCATCGCCGGCTCGACCCCGGACATCCCCCCGCCGGCCCTGTTCGTCAACGCCCAGCGGGTCTATGCGCACCTGGGATCGGTGCCGCTCAGCGGGCTCGAGCTGTCCATCTTCGGATGCACCCTGGTGGTGGTGGGCGTACTGGTCGCCCTCTTCCGGTTCACACCGGTCGGTCTGGAGATGCGGGCGGTCGTCGAGAGTCCACGCCTCACCGAGCTGGCCGGCGTCAACGCCGGCCGGATCAGCGCCTTCGCCTGGATCCTGTCCAGTGTGATGGCCGGGCTGGCCGGGGTGCTTTTGTCCCCTCTCTACTCCCAGCTCGACCCTCAGAACTTCACCGTCCTGCTGGTGTGGGGGATCGCCGGGGCGGTCATCGGGCGGTTCGCCAGCCTGCCGCTTGCCCTGGTCGGTGGGCTGGCCCTCGGTGTCGGCCAACAGGTCCTGGCCGGCTACCTCCCCGCCGGGATCATCTCGACCGGCCTGCGTCCGTCCCTGCCCTTCATCGTCTTGTTGGTCTTTCTGCCCTTCTCCCGTCAACGGCAGTTCGACGACCCGCTGTCCAGCTGTGACCCGCCCTCCACCGCCCTCGAGGGCGAGACCCGCGGCTACCAGTCGGCCAGCACCCTGGCCGTGACATCGGGCGACGGCGTTCATGCCGTGGGGCTGTGGCATCGATCCTTGCATCCCGGCCGGCCCGAGTCGCCGTGGCGCCGGCTGGCCCGCCGGCCCACGACGAACCTGGCCTGGGCGGTGGGGGCGTTGGCCGTCCTCTCCGCGCTGACCTGGGTGCCGGGAGACTGGCTGTTGACCATGACCCAGGGCATCGCCTTCGGGGTGGTCTTCCTCTCGCTGACCCTGCTGACCGGAATGAGCGGCCAGATCTCCCTGTGCCAGGCCACGTTCGCCGGACTCGGAGGCTTCGTCGCCGGGCAGCTCGCCGACCACTACGGATTGCCGGTGGTGCTGGGCATGGTGGCCGGGGGCTTGCTGGCGGCGGTGCTGGGGGTGATCGTGGCCGTTCCCACACTGCGTCTGGCCGGCCTCCCTCTGGCCCTGGCCACGCTGGCCTTCGCCCTGCTGGCCGACAACGTCCTGTTCCCCAATTCGTGGATCGGGAACGGTGCCGGTGGGGTGACCGTTCCCCGTCCGTCGCTGGGTCCGATCTCCTTTGTGGCCTCGCGGTCGTTCTTCGTGCTGTCCCTGCTCGTCCTGGCGGTGACCGCCGGCGTGGTGAAGCTGGTGGGCGACGGGACGATGGGGAGACTCCTGGCCGCCATGCGGGGAAGCGAGGTGGCCGCCACCTCCGTGGGCATCGACGTCACCCGGCTCCGGATCCTGGTCTTCGCCCTGTCGGCGGGGCTGGCCGGCGTGGGTGGGGCCCTCTTCGGCTCGCTCGAGGGGTCGCTGTCGCCGAACGACTTCAACTACCAGATCTCGGCGGTCCTGCTGGTGGTGGTGGCCATCGTCGGTCTCGGCTCCGTCACCGGGGCGGTGGTGGCAGGGCTGGTCTACGAGACCCTGCAGAAGGCGGTGACCACTTTGCCCAGCCGGTATGCCGGCCTGGTGGCGGTGATCTTCGGACTGGCCACGTTGAGCTACACCCGCCATCCCGAGGGATTCGTCGACTTCCTGGGCAGCAGACTCCTGGCCCTCATCGCACGGAACCGGATCGCCTCGCGTCTCCTCGGACGGGGGGAGCGAGGCGAGGGCCCGGTCGAGCCGCCGTCGGGAGTCGGCCGCCGCGACGACGAGGGACTCACCCCGGTGGGCGCCCCTGGAGGCGGATCCTGATGGCCGATCCGGTGCGATCCGACCCGCTCCTGGTGGCCACCGGGATCTCCAAGCAGTTCGGCGGCGTCCAGGCCCTCTTCGAACTGTCCTTCGATGTCGGCCGGGGTGAGGCGGTGGGGATCGTGGGTCCCAACGGTGCCGGAAAGACCACCCTGTTCGACTGCCTACTCGGCCTGGAGGCCCTCGACACCGGCACGGTGGTGTTCGACGGCGTGCGCATCGACCGGCTCCCGGTGTGGAAGCGGAGCCGGATGGGCATCGGCCGGACCTATCAGCGCTTGGAGCTGTTCCGGGGGATGACCGTGGCCGACCACCTGCTGGTGGCCGAACAGGCCAAGGCCGGTACGTTTCGGTTGTGGCGCGACCTGCTCCACCGGGGTGGACCGACGGCTGCCGAGCTCCGTCACGTCGAAGAAGTGTTGGAGCTGGTGGGACTGGCCGACCTGGCCGACCGCCCGGTGGACGGCCTGGGGCTGGGTCACGCCCGGCTGGTCGAGCTGGGCCGGGCCATGATGGGAGCACCCCGCCTGCTGATGCTCGACGAGCCCTCGTCGGGACTCGATGTGGCGGAGACCGAGCGCCTGGCATCGATCCTGAGGGACATCCGGGCCGCCCAGGGGACGTCGGTGGTCCTGGTCGAGCACGATCTCCGGCTGGTGGAGTCGGTCGTCGACCGCCTGTGCGTCCTCAACTTCGGGCGCATGCTGGCCAGCGGCCCGGTGGCCGAGGTGCTGGCCAGCCCCGAGGTCCGACTGGCCTACCTGGGGACGAGCCGATGACCGCCCCCGTCGATCCCGTCGATCCGGCCCGGGGGGCCGGGGGCCGGCTCGAACTGGAACGGGTGAGTGCGTCCTATGGCCCCTACCGGGCCCTGTTCGAGGTCTCCTTCTCCGTCCCCGCCGGCACCGCGCTGGCCGTGGTCGGCGCCAACGGCGCCGGCAAGTCGACTGTGGCCCGGGTGGTGTCCGGACTGGTGCCGTCGACCTCGGGCACCGTTCGCTTCGACGGCATCGACATCACCCGACGACCTGCCTTCGAGATCGCCCGGATGGGACTGAACCACCTCACCGAGGGTCGCTCGGTCTTCGCCTCGCTGACCGTCGAGGAGAACCTCGCCCTCCCCTTCCGGCGTGCGCTCGGCCGTCAGGGGGTGGCCGGTGCCCTCGAGCAGGCCTACGAGGCCTTCCCCAAGCTGGGGGACCGACGTACCCAGTCGGCGGGCACCCTGTCAGGGGGCGAGCAGCGGATGCTGGCCCTGGCCCGGGTGCTCGTCCTCCACCAGAAGCTCCTGGTGGTCGACGAGCTCTCGTTCGGACTGGCCCCGGTGATCGTGGACGAGGTCTACCAGGCGCTCTCCCGGGTTCTGTCGGGAGGCACCTCGCTCCTGCTCATCGAGCAGCACGTCCACCGGGCCCTGGAGCTGGCCGACGCGGTGGTCGTGCTCAGCAAGGGCACCGTGGTCTACGACGGCCCGGTCGAAGGCGTGGAGCACCAGCTGAGCGAGCTGGTGCTCGGCCCGGAAGCGCCCTGAGGCGCCCGCCCCCGCCTAAAAGAAGCTGAAGGGGGGAATGCCGGGGGAGGCGTCCTTGAACAGCTCGCTCTTGGCCTCGGCCAGCTCCGTGATCGACCACGCCGAGTCGCGGTGGAGCTCGCCCACCGGATGGAAGCCACCCATGGCCCAGATGTCACCGCCGAAGACGACGAAGTTCTGGCCGGAGACGTCGGCGGCCTCATCGGAGGCGAGGAAGGCCACCAGCTGGGCCACGTTGTTGGGGTCGAACTTGTCGAACCCGGCATCGGACTTGTCCATCTCCGAGAAGAGTCCCTCGGTCATCCGCGTCCGGGCCCGGGGAGAGATCGAGTTCACCGTGATGCCGTAGCGTCCGAGCTCACGGGCCAGCACCCAGGTCAGAGAGGCGATGCCCGCCTTGGCCGCCGAGTAGTTGGCCTGGCCGGCGTTGCCGAAGAGCCCGGCCTCCGACGAGGTGTTGACGATCCGGCCCGACACGTCCTCGCCTGCCTTGGCCCGGCCCCTCCAGTAGACGGCGGCGTGATGGGAGGTGGCGAAGTGCCCCTTCAAGTGGACCCGGATCACGTCGTCCCAGTCCGACTCCTCCATGTTGAAGCACATCTTGTCCCGCAGGATCCCGGCGTTGTTGACCAGGATGTCGAGCTGGCCGAAGGTGTCGATGGCCTGGTGGATCAGATCGTGGGCCCCTTGCCATGAGCTGACATCGGACGCATTGACCGCACCGTCGCTGCCGCCGGCCTTGATCAGCTCGACGACTTCCTCGGCGGGGTGCTTGTCGTCTCCCATGCCCTGCAGCGAGGCACCGACATCGTTGACGATCACCTTGGCGCCTTCGGATGCCAGCAGCAGGGCCTCCGAGCGGCCGATACCCCGTCCTGCCCCGGTGACGATCGCCACCTTGCCGTCGAGTGCTCCCATGATGTCCTCCTGTGTCTGCGTTCGGGCGGTCCGAAGTGATGAAGTCTCTGCTGACCCGAGTCCGTATCGACCCGGTCCGTGTTGGCTGCGTCTGAACCGTCGTGCGTGTGGCTGGTGCTACCAGTCTCCCGAGTCCCGGGAGGCATTGACGGTGTGACGGAACCGGGGAAGCATGGCCGAAACCCACCGTTCCCGGCAAGACAGGACCACCATGAGCGTGCAGAACCACCCGACGACCGGAGACCTGGACCTCCCCGGAGTATCCAGGCGGGTGGCCTTGGTCACCGGTGGAGGGCGGGGAATCGGGCGTGCCATCGCCCTCGGCCTGGCGGCCGACGGGTTCGATGTCGCCGTCAACTTCCGACGGGACGAAGCCGCGGCCGCGGCCACCACGTCCGATATCGAGTCGCTGGGAGGTCGGGCCTTCGCCTATCGGGCATCGGTGGACGACCCCGATGCGGCGCTGGGTCTGGCCGAGGCAGTGGTGGCCGACTTCGGGACCGTGGACACCCTGGTGTGCAATGCCGGGATCGCCAGCCGGGGGAACACCGTGGTGGACACCGAGCTCGGAGAGGTGGACCGGCTGATGCGGACCCATGTGACCAGTGCCTTCCTCCTGTGCAAGGCGCTGGTTCCGGCCATGCGCCTGAAGGAGAGGGCCGACGTGGTGTTCATCTCCTCGGTTGCCGCCCGGCTCCAGTCGGCCCGCTCGCTCCCCTACACCATGGCCAAGGTGGCACTCGAGGCTCTGGCCATGACCCTGGCCAAGGAGGAGCGGGATGCGCAGATCCATGTGAACGTGGTGGCCCCGGGCCTGGTGGCGACCGAGATGGGAAAGCGTCTGGTGAAGGGGGCCATGGGGGTGGAGGACATCGCCACGTTGGATGCCTCGGCGCCGTTCGGTCGGGTCTGCCGCCCCGAGGACGTGGCCGACGTGGTCCGCTTCCTGGTCTCTCCGGCGTCGGGCTATCTCACCGGTCAGGTGGTCACCGTCGACGGCGGCGGTTGACACCCGGTGTCCCCGATGTCTCACGACAGCAGAGAATTGTGCGGGCGAGAGGACTCGAACCTCCATCCCCGAGGGGACCGGGACCTAAACCCGGCGCGTCTGCCAATTCCGCCACACCCGCGGCACGGCGAGCCTACCAACCGGGCCCGGGGACACCCGGTGGGCCCGGTCACCGGTGCCGGTCGAGGGGCCCGTCCGGGTGGTCCTCGCAACAGGCGGTCATCCGCCCGACCTCCCGAGAACCACGTGTTCCAGCTGGTAGCGTTCGCGCCGACCAGGGCGCCCGGCCGTGTCGTCTCCCGGTGGAGCAACGGTGCCGGCCATGCCGTGCACCATGCCACTCGAACGCCCGACCGACGGAAGCACGACCATGGACCAACGGCCCGACATCCACGCGCCCGACCAGGCTGAAGTGCCTGAATCCGGCGAGGTCGACGGCGGGACGGTCGCCACCGAGGTCGCACCGGTCGACGAGACCCCGGATCGGGCCCTTCCCGGCCCGGGCCGGTCGGACCCACCGGACGTCGAGCGCTCGGTCCGGGCGCTGACCGTCGTCTTGGTGGTTGCCGCTGTCCTGATCGGCGCGTTCATCCGGGCGTGGTTGCTCTTCCACCAGGCGGTGACCTCCGACGAGGCGGTGGCCGGGCTGATCTCCCATCAGATCCTCCACGGGCACACCTACGCGTTCTTCTGGGGCCAGCCGTTCGGTGGTGTCGAGCCCTACGTGGTGGCCGCGGTCTTCGCCGTGCTGGGTCAGAGCAGTCTCACGCTGGGCCTGGCCCCGGTCCTCCTCTCCGCCGTCGCCGCCGTGCTGGTGTGGAGGGTGGCACTCCGTCTGGTGGGAAGTCCTGCGGTGGCGGTCCTGGCCGGTGCCCTGGCTTGGGCGTCCCCCTTCCCGGTGGTCTTCACCTCGACCGTCGAAGGCGGGTACCGCGGTGTCACCCTGGCCTGTGGACTGGCCGTCCTCCTGGTCAGCCTCCGTGTCCTCGACGGCAAGTTCCACTACGCGGAGTTCGTGGCGCTGGGCCTGGTCACCGGTCTGGGATGGTGGTCGTTGCCGGAGATCGCCTACTTCCTGATCCCCGCCGGTCTCGTCCTGGCGGGGGCGATGGTGCAGTCGTCGAGAGCGGGCGACCTGGCCCGGTGGGCAGGTCGGGCCGGAGTGGCCGTCGTGGCCTTCGTCGTGGGTGCGTTCCCCTGGTGGTGGACGAACCTCGGGTCCGGGTTCGCCTCGCTCGACACCAGCAAGTTCCCCGGCTCGATCACCCCGCTCAATCCCGGCTACGGAGGCCGGCTACGGATCTTCTTCAAGTTCACCCTGCCCATGTATGCGAACCTCCGGAGGCTGAGTACGGGCGGGTGGCTGTTCGGTGGTAGTGGGTCGTCGTTCCACCGGGTCCTGGTGGCCAGTGCCGTCGCCCTGATCGCCGCCGTCCTGGTCGGCGCGCTGATCCTGTGCTTCCTGCGAGGTGGCAGGTGCATCGCCCTCGGAGTGGCCGCCCTCCTCTACCCGTTCCTGGTCGCGCTGCAGCCGGGGACCTGGTTCTGGCAGGACGGCAGATACACGGTGTACCTGGGCCCTCTGCTGGCCCTGGTGCTGGCCGTGGCCTGCGTCGAGCTGGCGGCACGGATCGGTGGCAGCGCCCGGTCGGGTGCGGCCCACGGGCCATCCCGCCGCCGGGTGGCCGGACTGTCCCTGATGAGCGTGGTGGTGGCCCTCTCGCTGGCGCTGACGATGGTCGACTTCCACCAGTCGTTCTCGGTGACGGCCCGCGGCCTGGTCGCCAAGTGGGGCAATCCCGATGCGGCCGCTGCCGCCACCGCCGGCGCGCTCGAGGCCAAGGGGATCCGTACCGGCTACGCCGACTACTGGGTCGCCTACAAACTCGACTTCTTGAGTCGCGGCGGCTTGTCGCTGACCGTGGCCGGCACCGATCCCGACCGGTGGGGGTCCCTGGCCGAGGAGGTGCGGAACTCGAAGGCGCCGGCCTGGCTCTTCGTCCCCCCGGACCGGATCCCGGCCGGCCTGCAGCAGTTCGCACAGACCGGGAACATCCAGGGACCGAGCGGTCTGACCGAGGCCCGGTTCCTCGCTGCCCTGCACCGCCTCGGCATCCCCCACACGACGGTCGACGCCGGCCCGATCCAGGCGGTGATCCCTGCCCGCCCGGTCCAACTGCACGATGACGGACGAGTGACCGCGGCCGGGGCATGATCGAGTCGGCGAGGGCCCGCGAGCCACTGGCTATAGTCACTCCGTGCCACCAGCGCAGTCGTCCACACCTCCGGTGGCTCCCGTAGAGCCGGATTCGCCGTCCTCGGGGGAGGAGCTGGACGCCGCCGGGCGGGCCCGCTACCTCGACGAGGTGATGGCCGACATCGATGCCGAGGTCAAGCGAAGGCGCGCCTCGGGAGACCTCCCCGCCGGTCTCGAGCAGGAGCTCGACGAGCTGTTCCTCGAGTTCTCACCTGTGGGGCTCCAGGGCAAGGCCAGGCTGCGCGAGACGCTGGCCCTGGTCGACAGCTCGGCCTACGTGGACATCGCCGTCCCCGTCGAGTCCCAGAAGGTGGTGGGGACCTACGTCAAACGGCTCATCCGCAAGACGATGGGCTGGTACCTCGGGTTCATCGTCCACCAGATCGTCAAGTTCGCCTGGTCGGTGTCGCGCATGTTCCACGTGGTGGTGGCGCACGTCGAGGACCTCGAGGCCGAGGTGGGGACGCTGCGGATCCCGGAGCTCCCCTACAGCGCAGTCCCGGTCGCCGTACCGGGGTCGACCTGGTGGGCGCCTGACGCGGTGGCCGCGCTCACCGGGGTCCGTGGGCGGGTACTGCACGCCGACTGCGGCGACGGCTCGCTCGTCGACACCCTGATCGCTGCCGGCGTCGACGCCTACGGTGTCGATCCGTCGGAGGCGGGCATCGAGTCGGCCATCGAGCGGGGCACCGACGTCCGGGCCGAACCGATGCTCGGCCATCTCGAGGTGGTGGGCGACGAGGCGCTGGCCGGCATGGTGCTGAGCGGATCCGTCCAGTGGCTCCATCCGAACGAGCGTGACCGGCTGGTACGCATGGCCACCACCCGCCTGGCGGTGGAGGGCGTGCTGGTCATCCACTCGTCGACGCCCGAGTCCTGGACGGCGGCGACCTCCCCACTGGTCAGCGACCTGGCGCCCGGCCGACCCCTGCATGCAGAGACCTGGACGCACCTCCTGCACCTCCATGGCCTTCGCACGACCGCGCTGCACACCGGTGGGGACGACCGCCGGATCGATCCGATCCCCTTCTCGAACCCGGACGCCCCGGCGATCAATGCCGCCATCGTGGCGGTCAACGAGCGCCTGTTGGGCCCGGGTGAGTATCTCCTGGTCGCTGTCCGGGAGCGGTGACCGCCATCCACCAGTTCGTCCCGGCGCTGTTGCCGAGGGACGCCACTGGAGATCACACGCTGGCACTCCAATCGGCCCTCCGGCATGCCGGGTTCGAGTCGGACATCTATGTCGAAGCGGCCCATGACGACCTGTGGCACCTGGCCACCTACTTCGAGGCCTATGCCGAGCGGGCGAAACCCGACGACCTCCTCGTCTACCAACTGAGCACGGCGTCCCCGCTGGCCGACTTCCTGCTGGACCGGCCGGAACGTCTGGTGCTCGACTACCACAACATCACCCCGTCGTCGTTCTACGAGTCGTGGGAGGACCACACCGCCGAGAAGGTGGAGCTGGCCCGGAGTCAGATGGTGGCCCTGGCACCTGCAGCCGTGCTCGGCATCGCCGACTCGGCGTTCAACGCCTCCGAACTGCGCCACTTCGGGTGCCCGGCCACTGCGGTCATCCCCATCCTGGTGGCCATCGGCGGCGAAGCACGCGTTCCCGATCCGGCCGAGTCGGCCCGCCTCGGCCGCGACCACGGCAGCGCCACCGTGTTGCTGTTCGTCGGCCGGCTCTCGCCCAACAAGGCCCAACACCACCTGGTCGAGGCGCTGTGGCTCTACCGGCGTTGGTACGACCCGGGGGCCCGGCTCCACCTGGTCGGCCCGGCCGTCACCCCGGCGTACGCCGAGGCGGTGTTCGCTCTGGCCGCCTCGCTGGGGCTGGGCGACGCCGTGCGACACGGCGAGGACCTCACCGACGGGCAGTTGGCCGCCTGGTACGCGGACGCCGATGTCTTCGTCTGCCTGTCCGAGCACGAGGGCTTCTGCATCCCCCTGCTGGAGGCCATGCACGCCGGACTTCCCATCGTCGCCCACGGGGCCGGGGCGGTGCCCGAGACGCTGACGGACGCCGGCATCCTGCTGGAGTCGAACCGACCCGGGGTGGTGGCCGCGGCCGTGCACCGGGTGGTCACCGACCGCCCGCTTTCCGACCGGATGGTGGCGGCCGGTCACCGACGACTCGACGCCTTCGCCCCGTCGACGACCCGCGCCCGGTTCGTGGAGGTGCTCGGTCAGCTGGCCGGACAGAAGGGCCGGGTGGCATGAAGCTCACCTTCGTCACCCCCCGCTACGGCACGGAGGTCATCGGCGGTGCCGAGACGGCGGCCCGCATGCTGGCCGAGCGCCTCTGTCGACGCTCCGACTGGGAGGTCGAGGTCCTGACCAGCTGCGCCCTGGACCACCTCACCTGGGAGAACTCCGAGGCAGCCGGCACCACCGTGATCAACGGCGTCGAGGTGCACCGGTTCCCGACCGCCAGCCGTCGCCAGCTCGACTACTTCGAGCTCGACGCCAAACTCAGGGTGTCGCCGACCACCGCACCACTCGAAGAGTCCAGGCGGTGGGTGGCGCTCAACGGTCCGATGTGCCCGGACCTGGTCGACGCGGTGGCCACCAGTGACGCCGACGTCATCGCCTGCTATCCCTACCTGTTCGCCACCACGGTCGACGCCATCGCCGTGTCGAAGGTTCCGACGATCCTCCACCCGGCCGCTCACGACGAGCCGGCCCTCTACCTGTCCGCCTTCCGTCAGAGCTTCCGGGACATCGACGGGCTGGTGTACCACACCCAGGCCGAACGGGACCTGATGGAGTACGCCTTCGGTATCGGGGCCCGGCCACAGATCGTGTTGGGCCTGGGCGTCAACGATCCGGCCGGCGGCGGGCGGAGGGGGAGCGAGCTGCTCGGGCTGGGCGACCGGCCCTACCTCTGCTACCTGGGCCGGGTGGACGAGCACAAGGGCTGCGGCATGCTGAGCGAGTACTTCCAGCGCTACAAGGAGCGACACCCCTCGGACCTGGCCCTGGCCTTCGTCGGTCCGGTGTCGGACAAGGCGCCCGACCATCCGGACATCGTGGTGACAGGCACCGTCTCGGAGACGGACAAGTGGGACATCCTCGGCGACGCCCAGGTGATGGTGACCCCCTCGGCGTACGAGTCGTTCTCGCTGGTGGTGCTGGAGGCATGGGCCGTCGGGGTGCCCGTCCTGGTCAATGCGTCGTGTGCGGCAACCATGGAGCACTGCCGCCGTTCGGGCGGCGGACTGTGGTTCGAGTCGTTCCGGTCGTTCGAGGTCACCGTCGACCGGCTGGTGGCGGACCGGGCCTTCCGGGACCGGCTCGCCGAGGCCGGACTGCAGTACACGTCGCGCTACTACCGGTGGCCGTCGATCATCGACCGGTACGCCGGCTTCCTCGACTCGGTGGTGGAGCGCGGTCCCCGCCCGACCATCCGGACCGGTCGCCTGCCACTCCCGGCCCGTGGCCCCGAGTACGTTCGGGAAGGATGAGGACTCCATGAGCGCGGACGACCCGACCGATCACGAGGCGGACGACGACGGGACGACCGAGGCCGAGCGCGAGCTGCTCGCCGCCTTCGACCGCCTCCGTCCCCAAGGTGGGGTCCGCTGGGCCTTCGACGACGCGCTGCGTCGGGTGGACCAACCCGACCTCGACTCCTCGGCCGGCGCGCACCCCTGGGCCGGCCTTCCCGACGACCTCTGGGACCGCGGGCGATCGGCCCGGATCGGTGAGCGGTTCGTGGGGGAGGTGGCCCGGGTCATGGCCGACCTGTTGGCGGCCGACGCCCGGGCGGCCGCCGATGCCGCAGTGTCCGCGGTCAACGGTGACCGGTTCGTGGCCACCTGGGACGCGTTGCAGTATCTGTCGGCCCGAGTCGAGGCGCTCGAGCGACGGGTCGACCCCCTCGGCCTCGAGGCCGCCGAATGGCCGGTTCCCTCCCCGGATGTGTCCGGGTGGCACGACGCCGTGCGGGGTTGGCTCGGCGACGACGTCCCGAATGGACCGGTGATCGTGGGTGAGTCCGGGGACGGTGCTCTGGTGGCTGCCCTGCGCCACGACGGCCGGGAGGTGCTCGGCATCGAGCCCCGGGGGAGTGCGGTGTGGACCTCGTTCGACGATGAGGTGCCGGGCATCGTCTTCGACCACGTGGACCGCCATCTGCGCTCGGTCGACCGACGCAGTGCCGCCGGCGTGGTCCTGATCGGCTGCATCGACCGCGCCGATCTGGCCGGCAAGGTGGACCTGCTCGACCAGGCCCTGAGGATCACCAGGCCCGGAGGGGTCCTGGTGCTGCTGGGCACCGACCCGTCCGCGTGGGACGGCTCGCTCACCGTCCCCGCCCGGGACCTGGCGCCGGGGAGGCCCTTCCATCCGGAGACCTGGTGTCTCCTCCTTCGGCGGGCCGGGTTCGTCGACCCGGTGTGGCACCGTTCCGACGGAGGGGTCGCGCAGGCAGTGGTGGCCAGGGTGGAGCGATGACCGGGTGGCCCCGATGACCGGGATCCACCAATTCGTCCCCATGCTCCATCGACACGATGCTGTGGGAGTGCACACGCGCACCCTCCGCGACCGGGTAGTGGCGGCAGGGATGTCCTCGCGCATCTACACGGAGATCCCCGATCCACTCACCCGCGACGAGACACGGCCCTACCTCGACTACGAGTCGGAGTGCGAGCCCGGTGACGTGCTCGTCTACCAATTCGCCACCCAGTCCGTCGTCGCCGATTGGGTGGCCGACCGTCCCGAGCCGGTGGTCCTCGACTACCACAGCATCACCCCGCCCGAGTTCTTCGGTCCATGGAACAACGGGATCACCCGTGGCCAGGTCGGAGCCCTGCACCAGCTGGCCCGGATGGCGCCCAAGGCGCGGCTGGGGATCGCCCACTCGCAATTCATCGCCGACGAGCTGCAGCGGGCCGGATGCGCGCTGACCACGGTCATTCCGGTGGCCGGCGTGCCGGTGCCCCCCACGGAGCCGAGTGCTGACACGGTGGCGTGGCTGCGGTCCCGTCGGCAGGGTGCAGGTCATCAGTGGCTGTCGGTCGGCCGTCTGGCGCCGAACAAGCGTCACGAGCAGACCATCGCCGCCCTCTTCGTCGCCCGGACCTCTTCGGACCCTGGAGCGTGCCTGACCATTGTGGGATCGCCGACCGAGGCCTCCTATGCCCGGGCGCTGCGGACGTACGCGGCGGCACTCGGTCTGGCCGACGCCGTCGTCTTCGTGTCAGGTATCAGCGACGAGGACCTGGCCGCGCACTACCGGACCGCCGACGTCCTGGTGATGCTCTCTGATCACGAGGGGTTCGGGGTGCCCCTGGTCGAGGCGATGGGTCACGGCCTCCCCGTCGTCGCCTATGACGGGGGTGCGGTCGGGGAGATCCTCGGTGGGGCGGGGACCCTCCTCGGCACCAAGCATCCACGCCTGGTGGCGGACCAGGTGGCCGGGCTGCTGGCCGATGCGGAAGCGGTAGAGGAGCGGCGACGGGCGGGCAGGTCGCGCTTCGATGCGTTGGGCCTGGCCGACGTCGGTGATCGCCTGTTCGAGGCGGTCCTGAGCGCCTCTCGACCCGGTCCGAGAGATCCCTGACGGGGACCGGGTCCGGTCCGGGCCTGCGTCCGTGGGCAGACCTGAGCCACTAGGCTCTGGCCGCATGGACGACACCCGCCACTTGGCTCTGCACGCCTCCACCCCCCTCAGTGAGGGCCGTTCCCTCGAGATGCAGTCCGGTGCCGAGGTCGGTCCGGGCACCGACATCTTCCAGCGGCTGCTCAAGGAGCGGATCGTGTTCATCGGCTCGGCCATCGACCAGAACACCGCCAACCTTGTCTGCTCCCAGCTGATCCTGCTCGAGGCCGAGAATCAGGAGCGGGACATCTCGGTGTACATCAACTCGCCCGGTGGTTCGGTGACCGACGGCCTGGCCATCTACGACACCATGCAGTACGTGCGCTGCGACGTGCGCACCATCTGCGTGGGCCTGGCTGCGTCGATGGGCCAGTTCCTGCTGTGCGCCGGCACCCCGGGCAAGCGCTTCGCCCTGCCCCACAGCCGCATCCTCATGCACCAGCCCTCGGGCGGCATGCAGGGCCAGGCCTCCGACATCGCCATCCAGGCCGAGCAGATCATGTACCTGAAGCGGATGATGGCCGAACGCATCGCCTTCCACACCGGCCAGCCGCTGGAGCGGATCGAGGCGGACTCCGACCGTGACCGTTGGTTCACCGCCGAGGAGGCACAGGAGTACGGCTTCATCGACGAGGTCATCCAGAAGGACGCCATGGACGTCCCGACTGCCGGGGCGGGGGCTGCCGGCAAGTGAGCCTCAGCGTCGACCGGCCCCCAGGGTCGGAGCCCGAGCACGTCGCCACCATCGGGGGCAGCACCCGGTTCGTCCCCGGGCAGAGCCACGACCGGATCACCGTGGTCAACGGGAAGGTCGAGCTGGGCCGCAGGCTGAAGGATCTCTGGACCAACCGCGACCTGCTGATCCTGCTCACCCGTACCGAGCTGAAGGTGAAGTACAAGAACTCGGTGCTCGGCTACGTGTGGTCGATGCTGAATCCGGCTCTGGTGCTGGGCATCTACTACGTGATCTTCAAGGTCATCGCCAAGACCTACCAGCCCCACTTCGCCATCTGGTTGTTCTGCGGTCTGCTGGTGTGGAACCTGTTCAACAACGCGGCCATGGGCTCCACCACGGTGGTGGTGGGCAAGGCCGGGATCATCAAGAAGGTGGCGTTCCCGCGTGAACTCCTGGCCCTCTCGACGGTCGGGGTGGCCATGGTGCTCTTCGCCATCCAGGTGGTGGTGCTGGCTGTCTTCCTGCTGATCTTCCAACTCGTCCCGGACTGGCAGGCCATGATCCTCCTGCCACTGGCCCTGGTCACGCTGATCATCTTCACCAGTGCGGTGTCGATCTTCCTGTCGGCCGCCAACGTCTACCTACGTGACACCCAGCACCTCACCGAGGTGCTGTTGATGGCGTGGTTCTGGGGAACGCCGATCGTCTATCCGTACGGCCAGGTCCAGAGCCACCTCGCCAACTGGCACCTGACCTGGCTCTACCTGGCCAACCCGATCGCTCCGATCGCCATGTCCTTCCAGCGCGCCATCTATGGACAGACCTCTTACATCGCTTCCCAGAACAATCCGACCCACAAGGTCACGCCACTGCTCCCGAACGTCCCGCTGACCCAGTACGCGGCACTGCTTGGCATCATGTTCGTGGTGAGCATCGGGCTGTTCCTGGCGTCCCTGATCGTCTTCGGTCGGCTCGAGGGCAACTTCGCCGAGGAGCTCTGACCGGTGAGCGTCGCCATCGAGATCCGTGACATCTCCAAGCAGTTCCGCCTCTACAACGAGAAGCACACCTCGCTGAAGGAGCGGGTCATCCACGGCGGCAAGATGCCCTTCACCCCGTTCTGGGCACTGAAGAACATCACCGTCGACATCAACCAGGGGGAGACCTTCGGGATCCTCGGCCGGAACGGCTGCGGCAAGTCGACCCTGCTCAAGTGCGTGGCCGGCATCATCAAGCCGACCTCCGGCGAGATCAGGGTCCGGGGCAGCCTGGCCGCCATGCTGGAGCTCGGAGCCGGCTTCCAGCCCGACCTCTCCGGTCGGGACAACATCTACCTCAACGGGTCGTTGCTCGGCCTCTCTCACTCGGAGATCGAGAAGCGGTTCGACGACATCGTTGCCTTCGCCGAGCTCGAGGAGTTCATCGACAACCAGGTCAAATTCTACTCGTCAGGCATGTACGTCCGACTTGGCTTCGCGGTGGCCGTCAACGTCGAACCCGATGTGCTGTTGGTCGATGAGGTGCTCGCAGTGGGGGACGCCAACTTCCAGCGCAAGTGCCTCGACCACGTGAAGAAGTTCCAACGCGAAGGTCGGACCATCGTGGTGGTCAGCCACGGCACCGACACCATTCGTCAGAACTGCAACCGGGTGATGGTGATGAACCATGGCCAGGTCATCACCGTGGACGAACCCGGTGAGGGGATCCGGGTGTACATGGCCGACCTGCTCGGCGTGGGTACCCTCGAAGGTTCCGAATCGGGGGGAATCGAGGGGAATGTTCTCGCCATCGGCACCGTCCAGGCCGAACACGGCGGCAGCGGAAGTCGGCCCCACATGTACGCCGGTGAGTCGTTGACCGTCACCGCCGATGTGGACAGCCTGGCTGCCGTCCCCGACGCCATGGCCACGGTGGCCATCCATGACGACAGGAACGAGCTGGTCTTCGCCTCCGATCCCGATGATCCGGCATGCCAGATGGAGATCCCCGAGGGTGGGGGGATCGTCCGGTTCTTCTTCCCGGAGGTGCCGTTGCTCGACGGCACCTACTCGGTCAGCGTGGGAGTCCGCAGCGAGAAGCAGACGGCCATCTTCGACTGGAAGGACCAGGTCACCCAGTTCGAGGTGGCCAATCCCGGTCGCACCACCGGTCGGGTGCGGCTCCCGCTCGACGTCAGCTTCCGGCTCCGCTCCAGCGGCCACACAGGAGAGGTTCCCGTGGTGAGTGGCATCCCGTTCGCCCCGTTGGCCGGATGGGAAGAGTCATCCGCGTGAACTGCCGGTGACGGTCAAGCGCATCGACCAGGTGATCCCGACACTGGCCAGTCGTGACGCCATCGGGGGACACGTCGTCCAACTGCGGGACCTGTTGCGCTCGCGGGGCTACCAGTCGGACATCTTCTACGGCCAAGCCTCGCCGGACCGCCTCGACTTCGGGCTGCCGGTCAGCCGCCTGGGGGACAAGTCGTCGAACGGCCGGGTCCTCATCTACCAGCTGTCCATCGGAAGCGGCGTCGCCGACATCTTCCGCCAGCGCAGTGAGCGGAAGTTCGTGAATTACCACAACATCACACCGGCCGACCTCCTCGAGGCGTGGGTACCGGCGGTGGGTGAAGAGGTGCGCTGGGGACGGGCCCAGCTGCGCGACCTCGCCCCGGTCACCGAATTCGCCATCGCCGACTCGATGTTCAACGAACGCGAGCTCCAGGTGGCCGGGTACCGGTCGACCACCACGGTGCCCCTGTTGATCGACCTCGACGGCTTTTCCGGGACCCCCGACCCGGTGCTCGCAGAGCGCCTCGCCGCGCAGAAGGCGGCCGGCGGGACGGATCTGTTGTTCGTCGGGAAGGTCTCCCCCCACAAGGGCCAGGATGACCTGGTCAAGGCGCTCGCCACCTACAGGCGCCTGTACGACCCGGACGCCCGCCTCCACCTGGTCGGTGGAGCCATCAGCGAGGAGTACCAGAACGCCCTCGAGCGGTTCGCCGACGAATTGGGGCTGCTCGACGCGGTGGAGATCGCCGGATCGGTCACCCACGAGGAGCTGATCGCCTACTACACCGGTGCGGACGCCTTCGTGTGCCTCTCCAATCACGAGGGCTTCTGCGTTCCCCTCCTCGAGGCGATGTACCACCGCCTCCCGATCGTGGCGCACACCACGACTGCAGTCCCCGAGACGGTGCAGGGTGCGGGGTTGATCCTGCCCAACAAGGAACCAGCCCGGGTGGCCGCGGCCATCAACCGGGTGGTCACCGATGCAACGTTGCGTTCAGCGCTGGCCCGGGCGGCCTCCGAGCGGGTCGAGACGTTCGCCCTGCCCCGGGTGCAGGACGGGTTCGCCTCGGCCCTCGAGGCTGCCTGCGCCGCGTGAGTGCCCACTCGAGTGCGCATCCCGCCCGCCCGTAGCCGCCGTGGCTGCGGCCTACCGACGATGGTGCATGCTCGATGACAGCGGTGCTCCGATGAAGGTGTCGTTCGTCGTCCCGCGCTACGGGCCGAGCATCATCGGCGGAGCGGAGACGGCGGCGCGCCTGCTGGCCGAGCATCTGGTGGCACAGAAGGGCTGGGAGGTAGAAGTCCTCACCAGCTGTGCCGAGGACTTCGTCACCTGGGCCGACGCGCTGTCCGAGGGACCCGACGTGATCAACGGGGTCACCGTGCGGAGGTTCCGGTCCGAGTCCGGTCGACACCCCTCGTTCCATCCGCTCTCCGCCTCGCTCCTGGCCGACCCGGCCAACGCCTCGCTGGACGACGCCCAACGCTGGGTGGACCTGCAGGGGCCGGTGGTCCCCGGGCTGGTCGACGCCGCCGTTCGGACTGACGCCGACGTGCTGGTGTTCTATCCCTACTTGTACCATCCGACCGTCCGGGTCATCGACCGGGTATCGGTCCCGACCATCCTCCATCCGGCGGCCCACGACGAACCCGCCCTCCGGTTGCCGGTCTTCCCGGCGGTGTTCGCCGCCGCGGACGGGCTGGTGTTCCAGACATCGGCCGAGCGTGCCCTGGTTCAGGAGCTGTTCCCGGTGGCCACCCATCGCCAACTGCTTCTCGGATTGGGCGTGGACGATCCCGATCTCCTCCCGGACGGCGGTGTCGAGGAGGGGACGGACGTGTCGTCAGGAGGAGGAGCGGTGAGGGCAGATCCCTACGTGCTGTGTCTGGGGAGGATCGATCGGCACAAGGGCACGTCACTCCTGGCCGATCTGTTCGCCGCCTACGCCGACCGTCACGGGGGAAGCCTCCGACTGGTGCTGGCCGGCCCGGTGATCGACGCCCCACCTCCCCATCCGCGGATCGATGTCCTGGGTCCGGTCACGGACGTGGAGAAGTGGTCGCTGCTCCGTGGAGCGCAGGCCCTGGTGTCGCCGTCGGCCTGGGAGGCGTTCTCCTTGGTGGTGGCCGAGGCGTGGAGCGCCCGGACGCCGGTGTTGGTGAACGCCGCATGTGCGGCCACCGTCGAACACTGTCGTCGATCAGGAGGGGGACTCACGTTCGCCGGGTACGGCGAGTTCGAGGCGGCCATCGACCTGCTGACACTCGATGATCGGGCGAGGGCCTCGTTCGGCCACCGGGGACGCCGCTACGTCGACCAGTGGTTCCGTTGGCCCCGGGTGATCGACCGGTACGCCGCGTTCATCGAGTCCGTGGTGGGGACGCCCCGCTGATCAGACCCCGTGGCCCAACGGACGCGGTCCGGAGTTGACCAGGACCGGCACGCCGAGGATGGACACTCCCGGCCGGACACGCCACACCCGATAGCCACCGATGTCGGTGGTGGCCACCGAGACGGCGTCGCCGTTGGACGTGAGTGCCTCCAGGCCCGGCAGCGCAGGCGAAGCCACCAACAGGACGGAGCCGCCCGGAGCCACGGTGAGTTGGGAAGGCGGCGTGTAGAACAGGCCACCACCGAGTTCGTTGTACATCACCTGGTTGGTGCCGACGAGTGCGATCCGGGCGCCGGGAAGCTCCCACCCGGCATTGCGGTAGATGTTCTGGCCCCCGTCGATGGTGTCGAACACCACCACGTCCCGCCCGGTGTGGACCACCGATCCGAGGTCGCCGAGTGCGGCGTCCATCGAGTCGGCCAGCCGGATCGATGCCGCAGTGGTGGCGTAGGGCGCCTGATAGCGCGGCTGGTCGAGCCAGAGGGACGAGGAGCCCTGGGTCCACTCCGGCGGGATGGCGGCGACCGCACTGACGAAACGCTGCGCCCCGACCAGGGCCACCGCACCGACGGTCAGCGAGGTGAGCACCACCCAGGTCGGTGAGAGGCGACGCCTGTCTGACGTCCGCCGGTTGAGCGCGCCCAGTGGCAGCAGGAGGGCGATCACGGCAGCAGGTAGATAGGCCAACAAGTAGCCACCCTTGGCGAACTGGATGACGGTAACGAGCAGCACCGGAGGCACGATGGCCGCACCGAGTACCGCGGTGCGCGACCGGTACCAGGGTCGTCCGGGGCGGGTGCCCGCCGGAGCGGTCTCCCCGGTATGGGCCGCGGTCGACGAGGCGTCGGGATCGGTCAGCGGTCCACTGCTGTCCATCCCTCGGTGGGCGATGGCCGAGATGGTTCGACGGACCAGGAGGAGCAGTCCGGCCAGGAGGGCGAGCGCGGCCAAGGGGGCGAGTGCCAGGGAGGTGTAGGCGGCGAAGGTGCCGAAGTTGGTGGCGGTCCCGGTGGCATGGTCGAGGACGGAGGTCTGTTGTGCCGCCCCCGACACCTCCAGCCGTGTGGCGTGCAGCCAGGCATGGAATCCCCCCGGTTGACTGGCCAGCATGGGCACGAACCATGATCCGCTGGCCACGATGCCGACGACCACGGTGATCCCCAGGCGGCTCAGGCGACGGGTCGAGCCGATCACCGCCAGCAGCGCCAGTAGGGCGAATGCCGTCACGATCGACTGGCGGAAGCCGGCCAGCACGCCGAGGGCGGCTACCGCGTAGACGCCGTGCCAACTGTTCGGGCGCGCCCGCCAGGCGAAGATCACCAGCAGCGAGCAGGCCACCATGTCGAAGGAGTAGGTGGCCACGATGGACCCGCTGAACCAGGCGAACGGCGACAGCGCCACCACGACGCCCGCCACCAGTCCGACCCAACCACCTCCGAGATCACGGCCGGCGACCGTGGTCAACCCCACGGCCAGGGCGGAGGCCAGGGCGGACACCAGGACCAGGCCGGCGATCGTGCCCATGCCGGTGACGGAGTGGAGCAGCCGTCCCGATTCCACGTAGAGCCAGTACCCGGGTGGCTGGGGCTGACCGTGGGTGATGTCAAAATGCCGCACCGCCGAGGCATACTGGGCCGAGTCCCAGTCGGTCGGGCCGGTCGCTGCCGTGGCCAACCGGAGGGCCAGGGTGCCCAGGGCGAGGAGCCAAGGCACCGCCGACCAGCGGTTCCGGCGGCGGTTGCGACGCTGCAGTTGCGCCCTGGTCAGTCGGGGAGCAGGCGCCGGGGACGCCTTCTCGTCGGGTTCGTCCTGGACGGACGGTGCCGGAAGGGGCGGGAGGGTGTCGGTCGGCCACCACGAGGGCACATCCTCCAGTGGGTCGAGAACCGGTGCTTCCGGGTGCCCGGTGACGACGGAGACCATGTCAAAGGGTACCGATTGAGAGCGTCCACGACGGGTATACCCTCGACCGGGCAGGCGTGGGGAAGACGCCGGCCTGCCAATGACCGGTTCAGTTCCGGTCCCGATCCGCCGACACTTACAGGGTAGGGACGCCCGCGTGACCGGTCAGATCGACAGACGTGCCCATGACCTGCATCGAGGTGCCGACACCGGCAGCCCAACCACCAGACTTCGAGGAGCCAACGCATGGAAGCAGTACCGGACATGAGGAATGCAGCCGACGGCCGGAAGGCCGAGAGGAGTTGGTTCCGCCGGGGCGCCACCGGAGGCATTGCCGTACTCGGAGTGTTCGGATCGATGGCGGGAGCAGGGGCGCTTGCCGGCCCGGCCCAGGCCGCGTCGCCCGCCCCCCATGCCGGGGTGGCCACCTCCCTCACCTGGCAACAGGTTCTCCCCGACGCCGGCTCGCCCATCGGGCAGAGCTCACCCTCGGAGGCCACCCTCGACGGCGGGGGTCCCTCGACGGTGGTGGGGGATCGCGCCGGCAACGTCTGGGCCTTCCACCTGGCCAACGGTTCACCGGTCCGGGGATGGCCGGCCCAGGCGGGTGGACCGGTCGATTCGACCCCGTCCTCCAGCCCGAATGGCACCGGCACCGACACGGTGTTCGTGGGCTCGGGGAACGCGGCGAATCCACGAGTGGGCGGCTATCACGCCTTCGCCAACACCGGCGCGTCGTTGTGGAGTCGCAATGCCCAGGACCCCAACGGCCTCTATGGCGTCCAGGCTTCGCTGTCGGTGGGAACACTCAACGGAGTGAGGGGTGTGGCGGCCCCGTCACTCGGCCAAGAGGCGTACGCCCTCAACGCCGCAAACGGCTCGTCGCTCCCCGGCTGGCCTTTCTTCACCGCGGACAGCGGCTTCACCACGCCCTCGCTCGCCAACCTCTACGGGAACGGCCAGACCGAGGTGGTCGAGGGCGGGGACTCCTCGGCCGGTATCGCCAATGGACAGACCTATACGTCGGGCGGGCACCTGCGGATCCTGGACGGGGGCGGGAACCTGATCTGCCACTTCGACACCAACCAGACCGTCGACTCCTCGACGGCGGTGGGCAACTTCCTGGCCGGTGGCCAGGTGGGAGTTGCCTTCGGCACGGGATCGTTCTTCCGGGGGGCATCCGACTCCAACATGCTGTTCGGCTCCGACTCCCACTGCAACATCGTCTGGCGGAGCAACCTCGGTGGCAACACCGTGGGGAGCCCGGCCATCGGGGACATCGTGGGTGACGGGAACGTCGAGGTCATCGAAGGCGCCGACACCGGCTCCGGCGGCCTGGTGTGGGCGCTCAACGGCGCCAACGGCACGCCGGTGCCCGGATGGCCCCAGCGGACCTCGGGCCGGATCATCGGTGGCATCACCACCGCCGACCTCACCGGCGGCGGGTACAACGACGTCCTGGTCCCGACCACCAACGGTCTGGTCATCTACGACGGTCGCAGCGCACAGGTGGTGGCCACGCTGGGGGCCGGCGTGATGGGCCTGCAGAACTCCGCCATGGTGGCCATCGACCCGAACGGCACCATCGGGATCACCATCGCCGGCTACAGCTCGCAGAACGCCGGGATCATCCAGCACTACGAGGTCGCCGGCTCGACCGGGCACTCGTTGGGCAAGCGGGCCTGGCCGATGTTCCACCAGAACCCGCAGTTGACCGGATGGCTGAGCCAGCCGGCCCCCGGGCACCTGAACAGGCCGATCGTGGGCATGGCCGCCACCGGGGACGCCAAGGGGTACTGGAACGTGGCCACAGACGGAGGGATCTTCTCCTTCGGGGACGCCTCCTTCCACGGCTCGACCGGGAACCTGCGGCTGAACAGACCGATCGTGGGCATGGCCGCCACTCCCGATGGAGGCGGGTACTGGCTGGTGGCCAGTGACGGAGGCATCTTCTCCTTCGGCGACGCCCGCTTCTTCGGCTCCACCGGCAATCTCCACCTGAACAGACCGGTCGTGGGCATGGCCGCCACTTCCGACGGCAAGGGCTACTGGATGGTGGCCTCGGACGGCGGCATCTTCAGCTTCGGCGACGCCCGCTTCCACGGCTCCACCGGCAATCTCCATCTGAACAGACCGGTCGTGGGCATGGCCGCCACTCCCGATGGAGGGGGGTACTGGATGGTGGCCTCGGACGGCGGCATCTTCTCCTTCGGGTCGGCCCGGTTCTTCGGCTCGACCGGGAACCTGCGCCTCAACCAGCCGGTGGTGGGCATGACGCCCACTCCCGATGGCCACGGGTACTGGTTCGTGGCCTCGGACGGAGGCATCTTCTCCTTCGGCGACGCCCGCTTCTTCGGCTCGATGGGGGGAAAGCACCTCAATCTGCCCATCGTGGCCATGGCCTCCAACCACGGGAACGGCTACTGGTTGGCAGCTGCAGACGGCGGCCTCTTCTCCTTCGGGAGCGCCCCCTTCTACGGCTCGATGCCCCAGGTGTTCGCCTCGCAGGTCACCGGGGTCGACTGAGCCGCAGCCGTGGGCGGGCGTGCAGCTGCGTCGCAGCCGTCGGTGGGCGGGGATCGCTCATGGGCACAAGGCCCATGAGGACTAGTCAGAGTGCCGACACCGACCATGCGGCCATCACGGAGAGTTGAGAAGTCAGTGGGACGGGAAAGGACGATGGCGACCACGGTGCGAACCCGCAAGCGGTCGTGGGTGGCGCGGTTCGTGGCCGCTGCGGTCATCGGATCCGGACTGGGCGTGGCTGTGACTTCGCTGCCGGCCTCGGCCTATCCGTCGTCGACGGTCTCCTTCGTGGGCCACGGCTACGGACATGGCCACGGCATGGGCCAGTGGGGTGCCCTCGGCTACGCCCTGTCCCAGACCGGTTACCAGTCGATCCTCGGGCACTACTACGGAGGAACGTCGCTGGTCGGTGGCGTGTCCGACCAGCCGATCCGGGTGGCCCTGACCGAGAACAACGACAACACGGTGATCGTGACGTCGGGCTCGGGCCTCACCGTGCCAGGAACGCCGGTCGCCGCGGCAGCCGTGGAGATGGTCCCGACCGGGTCGAACCAGTGGACCGTCTATCAGGGGCCGGGGTGCGGGGGGCCATGGACGCAGGTGGCGACGACAGCCGACCCGACGGCGGTGCCCAACGGCCCGCAGCTGCTCCAACTCTGTCAGGGTGGTGGCAATCTGACAGTCCACGGCAACATCCAGGCCACCTACAACTCGGCCGGTGCGGCACGCACGGTCAACAGCCTGCCCCTGGAGCAGTACGTGGCCGACGTGGTGCCCAACGAGTCACCTGCAGGGTGGGGGACGTTCGGAGGTGCGGGACCCCAGGGCCAGGCCTGGGGATTCCAGGAGCTGGAAGCCCAGGCGGTGGCCGTGCGCTCCTACGCCATGGCCGGCATCGGGTCCTACGGGGGGTACGCCGACATGTGTGACCTGAGTTGCCAGACCTACCGGGGAACCCTCCACGAGAGTGCCATCACCAACCTGGCCGCCAGTGTCACTGCCGGTCAGGTGATGAGGTTCGCATCGGGAGCGGTGGCCGCCACCCAGTACTCGGCCTCGACCGGTGGCTACACGGCACCAGGTGCGTTTCCGGCGGCCCCTGATGCGGGGGACGCGGTGTGCGTGCAGGGTTGGTGCAACACCAGCCACACCTGGACGGCGTCGATCCCCGTGTCGACGATCGACGCCACTTGGCCCCAGCTCGGGTCACTCCAGTCGATCAGCATCACCGCCCGCAACGGGTTCGGCGACTGGGGTGGGCGGGTCAACTCGATGGCCCTGATCGGGTCCAGCCAGACTGTCGTGCTCTCCGGGGACGCCTTTGCCGGTGCCCTGGGACTGAAGTCGGACTGGTTCACCACCTCCACCTCGCTGGGCAGCCCGGCGGTGGGCATGGCCTCGACCCCGGACGGTGGCGGCTACTGGATTGCCGGCGCCAATGGCGCAGTCGGAGCCTTCGGTGACGCCGGCTTCCACGGATCGGCCAGCGACCTCACCCTGACCCGTCCGGTCGTGGGCACTGCGGCAACCCCCGATGGAAGTGGCTACTGGCAGGTGGCGTCCGACGGAGGCGTCTTCAGCTTCGGTGCCGCCCGCTTCCACGGATCGACCGGCAATCTCCGCCTCAACCAACCCATCGTGGGCATGGCGTCCACCGCCGACGGCGGCGGCTACTGGATGGTCGCCTCCGACGGCGGCATCTTCTCCTTCGGCGACGCCCACTTCTACGGCTCGACCGGCAATCTCCGCCTCAACCGACCGGTGGTGGGCATGGCGACCACCTCGGACGGGATGGGGTACTGGCTGGTGGCGTCCGACGGCGGAGTCTTCTCCTTCGGCGACGCCCGGTTCTACGGCTCGACCGGGAACCTGCGCCTGAACCGACCGGTGGTGGGCATGGCGACGGCGCCCGGCGGCGGCTACTGGATGGTCGCCTCCGACGGCGGCATCTTCTCCTTCGGCAGTGCACGGTTCCGCGGGTCGACCGGAAACCTTGCCCTGGTGAAGCCGGTGGTGGGCATGGCGTCCACCTCCGACGGCGGCGGCTACTGGATGGTCGCCTCCGACGGCGGCATCTTCTCCTTCGGCGACGCCGCCTTCCACGGGTCCGCCGCCGGATAACCGACCGGCCGATGGGACCGAGAGCAGCCCAGTGCCACGTCCTAAGGTGCTGCGTGCGATGACCGAACGCACGAACCATGGCAGTCCCGGCCCCGAACTGCAGGCACCGGCAGCCTCCTCTGAGGCGGCCCGTCCGGCCGCCGGCGCGCCTCCGGCGGCTGACGATGGGTCCGCCGCCTCCGTCGCAGTCCCGACATCCACGGCCAGGCTCGGCCGGTGGCGTCAGGGAGCAGGGACGTGGCAGGCGATCCTCTTCGCCCCGATAGGAGACGGGCAGACCCGGCGCAGGGGATCGGATGCCTTCCGGCTCGGGACCGCCCTGGTAGTCGTCTTCCTGTGTTGGCTCTTCACCCACGCCAACTCGAATGCCGAGCACGGGATCGCCACCACGCTCGCCTCCCCGCCGAACGGGCTCCGCTGGCTCGTGTCGGCCATCTGGTGGATCACGTCGTTCGGCGTGATCGTGGTGATCGCCGCTCTGGCCCTGATCCACCGGAAATGGACAGCGGTCCGTGACATTGCCATCTCGGGGACCGGCGCCTGGCTGCTCTGTGTGCTCTCGGCGCTCCTCTTCGGCTCCACCGGCGGGCGGCCCCCCACCACGTCCCTGGTTCACTTCGACCTGTCGTTCCCCGTGGCGAGGGTGGCGGCCACCGTGGGCGTGGCCACGGCGGCGCTGCCCTACCTGAGCCGGTTGCTGCAGCGCTGCATCGAGGTGGGGATCGTGCTGCTGGCGGTGGCGTCGGTGGTCAACGGCTCCGGACTGCCGGTCGCCGTCCTGGCCAGCCTGGCGGTCGGCTGGGGAGTCACCGCTGTGGTCCATCTGATCTTCGGATCACCCCTGGGCCTGCCCTCGTCCGCCGAGGTGACCGTGCTCCTGGACGATCTGCAGATCGCCGCCGAGGGGATCACCCCGGTGGCCCGCCAGGCATGGGGTGTGGGACGGTTCACCGGTCGGGTGGGCAGCGCTCCGGTCGACGTCTCGGTATACGGACGGGATGCCTCTGACGCACAGCTCCTGGCCAAGACCGGGCGGTTCCTCTTCTACCGGTCGTCGGGCCCCACGCTCGCTTTCACCCGCCGCCAACAGGTCGAGCACGAGGCGTACCTGACCCTGATGGCGGCGCGTGCCGGGGCCCGGGTTCCGGTGGTCCTGGCCGCCGGTCCGGCCGGTCCGGCGCGAGACGCTCTTCTGGTGACCCAGCCCCCCGCCGGGGACCGGCTGTCGTCGTTCGCCGCCTACGTCCCGCCCCCGGCATCGGAGGACTCCGGAGCCGACGCCTCCGGCGACCGGGCATCGGAGGACACCGGGTCGTCCGCACCGCCCCCGGCCGCTCCCGATGACGCAGTCGACGGTGCGCCGGTCGTCGACGACGCGGCCATCGACGACGTCTTCACCCAGGTGCTCCGCCTTCGCAACGCCGGGATCGCCCATGGCGCCCTCTCCACCGAAACGGTCGTGGTGGACGGTGAGGGCCGGGCCGGCCTCATCGACTTCAGATCGGCACTGACCGTCGCTCCGCCCGACGACCTCAACCGGGACACCGCCGCCGTCCTGGCTGCCGCCTCGGTGACGGTGGGGCCGGACCGGGCCGTCGCCTCGGCGGCCCGGGTCCTGCCCTCCGATGTGCTGGTGCAGGCCCTGCCCTTCCTGCAGCGGGCGGCACTCGACCCGGTGGCCTCCCGCACCTTGCGGGGCAAGAAGTCCATGCTCACCTCGGCCAGGGCGCAGGGGGCGGCGACGGCCGGCGTGGAGACACCCAAGCTCATCGAACCCCGACGGGTCAGCTGGGTCAACCTCGTGCTCGTCGTCGGCACGCTGATCGGCGGGTGGGCCCTGATCGGCGTCCTGGTCAACGTGGGCAAGTCGTGGAGCACCATCACCGGGGCCAAGTGGGGATGGGTGGCCGCCACGTTCGTCCTGGCCCAGGCCGCCTACCCGGCCATCGCCGCCACCACCGTGGGCTCGGTGACCAGCACCCTGCCCTACGGCCGCACGGTCGCCCTCGAGGTGGCCGATACCTTCGTGGCCCTGGCCGGCGGCTCGATGGCCACGCTGGCCACCCGGGTCCGCTTCTTCCAGCAGGAGGGCCTCAGTCCCACCGTGGCGGTGAGTTCGGGCGTGCTGGTCAGCACCGCAAGTTGGATCGTCAAGGGCGCACTGTTCCTGATCGCCCTTCCGCTCGCCATCGGCCAGCTGCACTTCCACGCGGAGTCGGACACCCCGAGCAACGGGAACGCCCACCTGGTGTGGCTGATCGTGATCGTGGTGCTGGTGGTGGGGGTGGCCGTCGGTCTCCTCTTCGCCGTCCCCCGCTGGCGGCGCATGGCCACCGAGAAGGTGCGGCCCAAGGCATCCGAGGTGTGGGCCCACCTCAAGGTGCTGGCCTCCCGGCCGCGCAATCTGATCGAGATCTTCGGGGGAAGCGCCCTGGCCCAGATCTTCGTGGCCCTGGCCCTCGGCGCCGCCCTCCACGCCTTCGGTGACCGCCTCGGCCTGGCCACCCTGCTGGTGGTGCTGACCATGGCCTCGATGCTCGGGGGCATCTCGCCGGTTCCCGGCGGGATGGGGGTGGTCGAGGCCGGCATGATCCTCGGGCTGACCGCCGCCGGGATCAGTCAGCCCGACGCGGTGGCGGCCACCTTCGTCCAGAGGCTGTTCACCGCCTACCTGCCGCCGATCTGGGGTTGGTTCGTCCTGGTGTGGCTGCGCAGGCGCGAGTACCTGTGAGCACCGACGCCCTCAGAGCCTGCTCGGTGCGGCGCCAGTGCCGGGTCCGGTGTCCCCCAACCTGGCGAAGCCGCGGAGCTTCCCGAAGCGGCCCAGTCGGCCCACGTTGACCCCGACGTCGGCCGCGCCCAGCATCCGCAGGTCGCCGCGGCTGTCGCCGTAGGCCCACAGGACACCCCCGCCAGCGCTGCCTCCCGCACCGCCGGCGTCGTCGATCCACTCCCGCAGGCGCCGGAGCTTCTCCTCTCCCCGGCAGTTCGCACCGTCGTAGCGACCGGTCAGCGTGCCCTGCGCATCGACGGCGAGCCGGGTGGCGATGACCTCGTCGGCACCGAGGAACCCGCCCACCTCGCGGACGTAGAGCTCGGGCGAGGCCGAGACGATGACCACCCGGTCGCCGCGGTGACGGTGCCAGTCGAACCGGGACCGCACGTCGCTGCGCAGGTGCCGGTCCAGGTGCTCGCGTGCGAAGCGCACCGCCACTTGTCCGACCCGCTCGGCGTCGGCGCCGGCCAGCACCCGCTCGAACAGTCGCTCCTTGGTGCGGTCGGCCACCGTTCCGCTCACGAGGGCGGCATGGGCCAACCGGGGGGAGAGGGCGACCGCGGCCGTTGCCACCGCCCGACGACCCACCACGGCCGAGAGGAACTTGAACACGCTCCCTCCGTCGGTGAGGGTCCCGTCGAAGTCGAACGCTGCGATGTCAGGCACGGTGTTCTGACGGAGGACCGGCAGTTGGCGTGCCCAGGCTGCCACCACCGCGGCCGGCTCCGGAGGCGAAGGCGGCGGCACCGGTGCTGGCATCCGACGATGCCAGGCTGTCCACCCCGTGGCGGTACTCGACCCGCAGGGCGTCCGAGTCGGGCAGCCCCCACTGGGCGATTGCCGACAGGCGGTCGTTGCGCATGCAGGCCTGGGGCAGCGATGCCAGGTCGTGCCCCCAGGCCACCGCCTCGGCCCGGGCGGCGCCCGGGTCGACCACCCGGCTGACCAACCCCATGGCCAGGGCCTCCTCGGCCCCCACCTCCCGTCCGGTCAGGATCAGGTCGAGCGCCCGCCCGTGGCCGATCAGACGGGGAAGTCGGACGGTCCCGCCGTCGATGAGCGGCACCCCGAACCGGCGGCAGAAGACGCCGAAGGACGCATCGGAGGCCACCACCCGGAGGTCGCACCAGATGGCCAACTCCAGCCCCCCGGCCACCGCGTAGCCCTCCACGGCGGCGATCACCGGCTTGGAGAGAGCCAACCGGCTCGGACCCATCGGCCCCGGTCCGTCCTCGGTGACCCGGTGGCGGTCTCCTCCGGCCACCGCCTTCAGGTCGGCGCCGGCGCAGAAGGTGCCGCCCGAGCCGGTGAGCACGGCCACCGCCGACGTGTCGTCGCCGTCGAAGGCGGTGAAGGCGTCGAGCAGGGCGCTGGCGGTGGCGGGATCGACGGCGTTGCGTCGTTCGGGACGGTCGATGGTGACCACGGTGACCGGCCCGTCATGCTCCACGAGAATGGTCGCTGCCATGCCCACAGCATGGTGGATCGGGGCGACGACATCCAGACGGACGCTCCACACGGGACCGTAGCCGAAATCTCGACCATGTCGGTCGACAATTGGGTCGCGGTCGACTACCCTGATCCGGCGAGTCGATCACGGCGAAGGCCCGGTGCGGCTCGCCTCATCGACTCACTGCACACAACAAGAAGGAGCATCCCATGGCCATCCGACTGGGCGACGAAGCCCCGGACTTCACTGCTGAGACCACCGAAGGCACCATCAACTTCCACGAATACCTCGGGGACAGCTGGGGCGTGCTCTTCTCCCACCCCAAGGATTTCACCCCGATCTGCACCACCGAGCTCGGGGCCTTCTCGGCGGCCAAAGCCGAGTTCGACAAGCGGGACACCAAGCTGATCGGCCTGTCGGTCGACGACGTCACCTCGCACGGCAAGTGGGCCAGCGACATCGAGGAGACCCAGGGCACCGCCCTCAACTTCCCGCTCATCGGTGACGAGGATCGCAAGGTCGCCGACCTCTACGACATGATCCACCCGAACGCCAACGACACCCTGACGGTGCGTTCGGTGTTCATCATCGGCCCGGACAAGAAGGTCAAGCTGACCCTCACCTACCCGGCCTCCACCGGCCGCAACGTCCAAGAGGTGCTCCGGGTGCTCGACTCGCTGCAGCTGACCGCCGACTACAAGGTGGCCACGCCGGTCAACTGGAAGGACGGCGAAGACGTGGTGATCGTCCCCGCTGTCTCCGACGAGGAGGCCAAGGAGCGGTTCCCGAAGGGCTTCACCGCCCTCAAGCCGTACCTGCGGCTCACCCCGCAGCCCAACAAGTAGCCACTCCAGACGCCACGCCACGCAGCCGGATACGGGCCTTCGTGCCGGATCCGGCTGCCGGCGGGCGATTGCCCCGGGCGGGGGATGATGGCCGCGCGCCTGCGAGGCTGCTACCATTGACGTGCTGGCGTGTTCCGTCCGTCGGCTATCACGAACTCCGTAGAGGTCACTTCCCCACATGCCAGACAAGCAGTCCACCATCGCCGACTACCGTCTCCACGAGACGGATACCGGTTCTCCCGAAGTGCAGATCGCCATTCTGAGCGAGCGCATCGTCCACCTGACCGAGCACCTGAGGGTGCACAAAGGGGACCACCACACTCGACGAGGCCTCCTCATGCTGATCGGCCGTCGCCGTCGTCTGCTGGACTACGTCCGCAACAACGACGTCGAACGGTACCGATCCATCATCGGTCGCCTCGGCCTCCGCCGTTAGGAGGCACCCGTTCGCTCCGCCCGGCTTCGGCCGGGCGGTCGCAATTTCTCCACCGGCCAACTGCCGGGGGACCGCAGTTCGGCACGAAGCCGGTCTGTAGCAGCAAGGGTCAACCGGCCTCATCCTGAGGCGGCGGACCGGACACACACCATCAAACTGGGCTCCCACCGAGGTCAGTCACCAGTTGCCGATCACTCCGCCGAGGCGTGGCGTGGTCGACAACTGGGAACTGGCTCGGGGAGTCCCCGAGCAATCAAGGAGCGTCATGTCAGACGCCATTTCCGTTTCGACGCCCATCAGCGGCACCGACCGCACACTCACCTTCGAGACCGGCAAGCTGGCCCAGTTGGCCGACGGCGCCGTCGTGGCCAGGATCGGTGACACCGTGCTTCTGGCCACGGCCACCGCATCTCGGTCCGTACGGGAAGGGGCGGACTTCTTCCCGCTGACCGTGGACATCGAGGAGCGCACCTACGCCGCAGGGAAGATCCCCGGATCCTTCTTCCGCCGGGAGGGCAAGTCGTCGGACCAGGCCATCTTGACCTGTCGACTGATCGACCGGCCCCTTCGTCCCTCCTTCCCCAAGGGCTTCCGCAACGAAGTGCACATCGTGGGCACCATCTTCGGTGCCGACCAGGTCAACCCACACGACGTCCTGGCCATCAACGCCGCCTCAGCTGCGCTGATGATCTCGGGCATCCCCTTCGAGGGCCCGATCGGCGCCGTCCGCGTCGCCTACTCGACCGACGGCCAGTGGATCCCGCACCCCAGCTTCGAAGAGGGCGACGACTCCACGTTCGAGCTGGTCGTGGCCGGCCGTGCCCTGAGCGACGCCGACGATGCCGACATCGCCATCATGATGGTCGAGGCCGGTGGGTCCGAGCGCTCGTTCCAGTACTACGACGAGGGCGCACCCCAGGTCACCGAAGAGGTGCTGGCCGACGGCCTCGAGGCGGCCAAGACGTGGATCCGCGAGTCGATCGTGCTCCAGCGCCAGATGGTCGAGGCATACGTCGCTGCACGTGGCCCGGTCGAGATCATCGACTACTCGACGTTCTCCGACTACGAGGACGACGTGTTCGAGAGGGTCCAGGCCGTGGGTTCGGACGCGGTGGCTTCGGCCAACGCCATCGTGGCCAAGGCCGATCGCAACGCCGCCATCGCCGATGCCACCGCCACCATCATCTCGACACTGGCCGACGAGTTCCCCGAGCGTGGTGGTGAGATCAAGGCCGCCGTGCGGGGCCTGACCAAGAAGCTGGTCCGCAAGCGCATCGTGGAGGAGGGTCTCCGCATCGACGGGCGCACCACCACCGACATCCGGCCGCTCTCCGCCGAGGTCGACCTGTTCCCGACGGCGCACGGATCGGCGCTCTTCCAGCGGGGCGAGACCCAGGTGCTCAACGTGACCACCCTGGGCATGCCCCGGATGAACCAGCTGCTCGACACCATCACCCCCGACGACCACAAGCGCTACATGCACCACTACAACTTCCCGCCCTTCTCCACCGGCGAGACCGGGTTCATGCGCGGACCCAAGCGCCGGGAGATCGGGCACGGCCTGCTGGCCGAGCGGGCCCTGTTGCCGGTGGTCCCCTACGAGGAGGACTTCCCCTACACCCTCCGCCTGGTCTCCGACGTCCTGGCCTCCAACGGCTCGACCTCGATGGCCTCGGTGTGCGGCTCGACCCTGTCGATGATGGCGGCCGGCGTGCCGCTGAAGGCACCGGTGGCCGGTATCGCCATGGGCCTGGTCTACGACGGTGGCACCTACGTGACGCTCACCGACATCCTCGGCGCCGAGGACGCCTTCGGCGACATGGACTTCAAGGTGGCCGGGACCAAGGACGTGGTGACCGCCCTCCAGTTGGACACCAAGATCGACGGCCTTCCCCTGGACGTGCTGACCAAGGCGCTCCTGCAGGCCAAGGATGCCCGTCTGGCCATCCTCGACGTGATGGCCGGCGCCATCGCCGAGCCTCGTGGTGAAGTCGCCGAGTCGGCACCGAAGATCATCTCCTTCGAGATCCCGATGGACAAGATCGGTGAGGTGATCGGGCCCAAGGGCAAGGTGATCAACGCCCTTCAGCAGGAGACCGGCGCCGACATCGCCGTCGATGACGATGGCATGGTGGGAACGGTCACCATCGGGGCCAAGGACGGCACCGCGGTCGAAGAGGCCCGCCGTCGGATCTCCACCATCCTCGACCCGCCGCTGGCCGAGGTGGGGGCCACCTACCCGGGCAAGGTGGTGAACATCACCAAGTTCGGTGCGTTCGTCAACATCCTCCCGGGCAGGGACGGCCTGCTGCACATCTCGAAGATCGGCCAGGGCAAGCGGGTCGAGCGTGTGGAGGACGTGCTCGAGCTCGGCCAGCCGGTCGAGGTGAAGGTGGACGACATCGATCCCCAGGGCAAAGTCTCCCTCTCCCTGGCCGGCGAGGCTCCTGCCGCATCCGGGCCCAGCCGCGAGGGCGGCGGTCGCGGTGACCGCGGAGGCAGCAGCCGCCCGCCTCGTGGCGACCACGCCGATCCGGGTGACGCCCCGGACCGCACCCGGCGCCAGACGGAGACGGTGAGCGCCCCCACAGGTGCAGCGTCGTTCGAAGAGGCCTTCGAGGTCGAACTGGTCCAGGAGTTCGGTGACCTGGGTCCCGCAGCCGCGGAGTCGTCCGATCGCCCCAGCGGGGGAGGCGGGGGCGGCCGTGGTGGTCGCCGACGCCGTTGAGCACGCACCGTGCCCGGGTGGTCGTCCTTCGGGGGGCCACCCGGCGCCACGGGCACCGATGACCGAGCTGAGCACGGGCGTCCAGGGATGATCCGGACCCAGACCCTTCCCTCCGGCCTCTCCCTGGCCACCGAGCGGATGGAGGAGGCCCGATCGGTCTGTATCGGATTCTGGGTGGGCACCGGCTCGCGCGACGAGGACCTCATCCGGTCCGGGGCGTCGCACTTCCTCGAGCATCTGCTGTTCAAGGGCACCGACGACCGCTCCCCGTCGGCCATCGCCGAGGCGGTGGACGAGGTGGGTGGCGACTTCAACGCCTTCACCACCAAGGAGTACACGTCGTTCTACATCCGGCTGTTGGCCGAGCATGTGACCCTGGGACTCGACATCCTCTCGGACATCATGTGGCGGCCGGCTCTGCGCCCTTCGGACCTCGAGGCCGAACGCCAGGTGATCCTCGACGAGATCCTGATGCACGCCGACGAGCCGTCCGACGAGGCGGCCGAGCAGAGCTCCGCCCTCCTGTTCCCCGGCCACACCCTGGGTCGCGAGGTGCTGGGCAGCCAGAAGTCCGTCACGGCCATGACCGCGGAGCGGATCCGGGAGTTCTTCGCCCTCCACTACCGCCCGGGAAACATGGTTGTGGCAGTGGCCGGCGACTTCGACCATGACGAGGTGGCCGACGGCGTCGAGGCGCGATTCACCGGTCAGACGGGTGGCGCCGTGCCGGACCGCAAGGCTCCGGGCGACGCGGTGGAGCCGCTCCGGGTGATCCGCCGGAGCACCGAGCAGGCCCACCTGGTGCTGGCCATGCGGTCGGTCGACCGGTTCGACCACCAACGGTACGCCTTGGCCGTGCTCAATCACGTCCTGGGCGGGGGACTCTCCAGCCGGCTGTTCCAGGAGATCCGCGAGCGCCGCGGACTTGCCTACTCGGTATGGTCGGAGCGGGTGGCCTACCACGACGCCGGATCGATCAGCGTGGGGATGGGAACGGCACCCGAACACGTGGCCGAGGTGCTGGACATCGTCTGCTCCGAGTTGGACCTCCTCGGACGGGAGGGGATCACCGAGCGGGAGCTGGCCATCGCCAAGGGCAACCTGCGGGCCGAGACCCTCCTGGCCTGCGAGGACTCGGGAGCGCGGATGAGTCGGATCGGGGCCGGCCTCCTGCTGCACGGCGAGATCCTCACGGTCGACGAGGTGCTGGCCCGGGTCGAGGCGGTGACCCTCGAGGAGGTCCGGACCGCCGCCGCCGAGCTGCTGGCGTCACCGCGGACCCTGTCGGTGGTCGGCCCGTTCGACGAGTCCGACTTCGACATCCACGCCCTCGGCCTCGGCTGATCGCCGGCCCGGGCAGGTCGTCCCGGGAGCGAGGGACCCCGAGGCGCGGGCGGCGGCGACCAGTGACGGGTCGGCCCGGCGGGCGCCAGTAGGGTGGCCGCCATGCGAGTCGGGGTGGTGGGAGCAGCGGGCAAGATGGGCATCGAAGTGTGCCGGGCCGTGGCCGGCCGGCCCGATCTCGATCTGGTCGCAGCCGTCGACGCGCTCCACACCGGGCGTGCCCTGACCGAGGTGGCCGGCACCACTGTGCCCGATCTGACCGTCTCCGACCGGCTCGACGTGCTCACCGACACCGCCACCGAGGTGGTGGTCGACTTCACGCGGGTGGACGCCGCTCGGGAGACGCTGGCGTTCTGTGCCGCTTCCGGCATCCACACCGTGGTGGGCACCACCGGGTTCTCCCAGAGCGACCTCGAGGTGCTGGCCGAGGGCTTCGCCGGTCCGGATGCCGGTCGTCCCAACTGCATCGTGGCCGCCAACTTCGCCATCGGGGCGGTGCTGATGATGCGCTTCGCCGAGCTGGCTGCGCCCTGGTTCGAGGGCGCCGAGATCGTGGAACTGCATCACCAGGAGAAGCTCGACGCCCCGTCGGGGACCTCCATGGCCACCGCCGAGCGCATGGCCATGGCCCGCCAGACCTCGGGAGCCGGCGACTTCCCCGCAGACCGCACGGCCACCACCGTGGTGGACGCGGCGCGTGGGGGAGCGGGACCCGGAGGGGTCCGGCTCCATTCGATCCGGCTTCCCGGCCTGGTCGCTCACCAAGAGGTCATCCTCGGAGCAGTCGGTCAGAGCCTGACCATCCGCCACGACTCGTCGGACCGGGTGTCGTTCATGGACGGCGTGGTCTTGGCCGTCCGGTCGGTCCCCGATCGGCCCGGGCTCACCATCGGACTCGAGTCCTTGTTGGGCCTCTGAGGGTCCGAACCGGCGGATGGACGACACTCGCCAGCGGATCCTCGAGGCCACCTACGCCTGTGTCGCCCGATGGGGTCTGGCCAAGACCACCGTCGAGGATGCCGCACGCGAGGCGAAGGTCTCCCGGGCCACCGTCTATCGCGCCTTCCCCGGGGGACGCGACGAACTGATCACCGCGGTCGTGGCCTGGGCCACCCTGGTGTTCTTCGCCAAGCTCCGCGAGCAGGTGGAGGGCGCCACCAGCCTCGAAGAGGTGATGGAGCGGGGGCTCACCTTCGCCCACCGGTCGATCGTCGAACACGAGGTCCTCCAGCGGGTGATGCAGACCGAGCCGGAGAAACTGCTCCCCGCCCTGACGTTCGAGAGCACCCGGATCCGACAGGGAATCGCCGGGTTCCTCTCCCCCTACCTGGAGCAGCGGGGATTGGCCGACGGGGTGGACCTCGCCGAGGCTGCTGACTTCCTGGCTCGCATGGTGCTCTCCTACATCGCCGCCCCCGGTCGCTGGGACCTCGACGACCCCGTCCAGGTGGCCCAACTGGTGCGGGCTGAACTGCTGGCCGGCGTGGTCACCGCCCGCCCCGGCGAGGTGGACCCGAGCTGACCTGGGATCGGATCCGCGCGTTGACAATGAGACAAATCACGACCTAGCGTTCCAAGTGTGCCAATCCAGGGGGCCGCACTTCGTGTGGTGGATGACGAGAATGCCGCGGCCGCCGGAGACGCCGGTCCCGACGCCGCCTCGTCCGTCGCCCCGGTCACCGGCCGGCGCTCGGCCTCTCCCTACCGGGAGAGGATCATCGATGCGACCCTCGCCTGCCTGGCCCGGCACGGCACCCTCAAGACAACGGTGGACGACATCGCCCGGGGGGCGGGAGTGTCGCGGGCCACCGTCTATCGGGTGTTCCCCGGCGGTCGCGACGAGATCCTCGGTGCGGTGGTCGACACCGAGATGGCCCGGCTCTTCTCCGCCCTCGGGGTGAAGCTGGGTGAAGCCGACGATCTGGAAGATGCCCTGGTCAGCGGCATCGTAGAGGCGTCGAGCCGCCTTCGTAACCACCAGGCGCTGGCCTATCTGGTCGAGCACGAGCCCGAGATGGTCCTCGGCCACCTCGCCTTCGACGAGTCCGACCGGTTGCTGGGAGCTGCCTCGCGCTTCACCGCACCGTTCCTGGCCCGGTGGATGAGCCCGATGGAGGCCGGCCGGGTGGCGGAGTGGGCCACGCGCATCGTCCTTTCCTTTGCGGTGTCGCCGTCGGCGGAGACCGACCTGACCGACCCGGTCACCACCGCCCACCTGGTCGAGACCTTCGTCCTGCCGGGGATCGCGGCCCTCCACACGGCGGTGGCCGCGCCGTCCATCGACATCACGCCATTCGCCGATCGATCCTCCGGCACCGAACGACTCTCTGACACCGACTGACCGCCGCCCCGACCCATCTCATCGACCGCCCCACTTTGACTACGCCAAGGGAGACACCACATGACCACGGAAATGAGCAGCACCGAGGAGATCATCGGCAGAGCCGAGATCGACGACTTCGAGGCGATTCTCTCGATCGTGGGTGTCGAGGAGCCCGACGGCCTCCACGTGGTCCACTCTGACTACGACTCCAACTTCACCTGGGACTACGAGAAGGGTGCCCGTCCCAAGCTCAACAAGCTCTACGAGAAGGCCAAGGGCGCCCAGTGGAACGGGGAGACCGACCTTCCCTGGGAGATCGAGGTCGATCAGGAGAAGCTGGTGAAGGACCAGGCCGAAGCGGCCGGCGGCTTCGGTGCCGGCTTCGACCTGACCGGCACGCCGGTCGAGAAGTGGGGCGACAAGGAGTGGGTGGAGTTCGGCGTGGAGAGCCAGAACTGGACGCTGTCCCAGTTCCTCCACGGTGAGCAGGGTGCGCTGATCTGCACGGCCAAGATCGTGGAGTCGGTCCCGTGGATCGACGCCAAGTACTACGCCGCCACCCAGGTAATGGACGAGGCCCGCCATGTCGAGGTGTTCGCCAAGTACCTCGACGAGAAGCTGTCCGGCCACTATCCGGTGAACGCCCACCTGCGGATGCTCCTCGACGACATCATCGCCGATTCCCGCTGGGACCTCACCTACCTGGGCATGCAGATCATGGTGGAGGGCCTGGCCCTGGCCGCCTTCGGCTTCATGCACCAGCTGACCGGCGACCCTTTGCTCAAGAAGCTGCTCCGCTACGTGATGGCCGACGAGGCCCGCCACGTGGCCTTCGGTGTGCTGAGCCTGCAGGAGTACTACGAGGGGCTGGGCGCGGCCGAGCTGCGCGAGCGCCAGGAGTTCGCCTTCGAGGCCGCGGTGAGGATGCGCGACCGGTTCCTCCAACAAGAGGTCTGGGACCGGATGGGCGTCGACCCCAAGGCCATCGTGCCCGTGGTCCAGCAGGCACCCGAGCGGGCCGAGTTCCAGGCACTGCTGTTCTCCAAGATCGTCCCCAACTGCAAGAAGCTCGGCCTGCTGGACGCCGCCGACGGATGGCTGCGGACCAAGTTCACCGAGCTCGGCGTCATCGAGTTCGAGTCCTGGGTGGACACCACCCAGGAGGTCGACGCCATGGCCTCGGGTCCGCCCATGGACCGGGTCGACTCCTAGGGGCGAACCCCCGGGGGAGGGCCGGGAACCGTGATGCGGTGCGGTGGCGGTGAGCCCGCTCCGCCCGACACGCTGAGGGACCGCGGGTACCTGCTGGTAGCCTGCGACATCGTGACCGCCTCCACCTGCCCATCGACGACGCCGGTTCCGGCGCCGTCCTCATCGAGAGCCTGAACGACGTGCCCCGATTCGGATCCGTGGTCACCGCCATGGTCACCCCGTTCGGCCCGGACGGGTCGCTCGACCTCGATGCTGCGGTCACCGTAGCCAGGCACCTGGCGTCGACGGGCAGCGATGCCCTGGTGGTGGCGGGAACCACCGGCGAGGGACCGGTCCTGACCGACGCCGAGCGGATCGAGCTCTTCCGGGCGGTGGTGGGGGCGGTGACCATCCCGGTGGTGGCCTCGACCGGCACCAACGACACCGCCCACTCGATCATGCTGACCAAGGAGGCCAAGGCCAGCGGCGCCGACGGCATCCTGGTGGTGACGCCGTACTACAACCGGCCCTCGGCGGCCGGGCTGTCGGCCCACTTCCGGGCGGTGGCGGCGGCCAGCGATCTTCCCGTCGTGCTCTACGACATCCCCGTCCGCTCGGGACGACGGATCGGTCCGGGGCTGACCCTCGAACTGGCGCGCGACGTCCCGTCCATCGTGGCGGTCAAGGATGCCACCGGGGACGTGGCCTCAGCGGCGACCGTGGTGGCCGGCAGCCCGGCCGGGTTCGAGGTCTACTGCGGTGACGACTCACTGACCCTTCCGTTCGTGGCGGTCGGTGGCGTGGGCGTGATCAGCGTGGCCGCCCATTGGGCCGGTCCGCAGTTCGCCGAGATGATCACTGCCCACCGCGCCGGCGAGGTCGAACGGGCGATGCTGATCAACCAGCGACTGGTCGGGTCCTACCGGTTCCAGTCGACCGAGGACTACCCCAATCCGGTGCCGGCCAAGGCGGCATGCCGGGTGCTCGGACTGCCGGTGGGGCAGTGCCGTCTCCCCAATGCGGTCGCTCCTGGGTCCCTCGACGAACAGGCCCGGGCCGTCCTGTCCGAGCTGGGCCGCCTCGATGCTGCCCATCAGACCGTTGCCTGAGGCCGGCGGTTCCGGTCGCACGGACCGGTCGACAGGACGACGCGGCACGGTGGGCGACACGAGCGGTTCGGGCGCCGGTGGAAGTGCTCCGGTGAAGCGCAAGCAGAGCGGCGGCGGGGCAGCCAAGGCCGGCGGAGCCGGCAAAGCACAACGATCACGCAAGCAGAGCGGCGGTGGCGGGCAGACCACGGCCGGAGCGAACCGGTCGTCAGGTGGGGCAGCCGCGGCTCCCACCAAGCGGGCGGCCCGCAAGAAGGAGCCGGCTCGCGCCACACCGCGGACGCAGCCCGCAGCCGGGGCCGGAGCGGTGCGGGTGGTCTTCCTCGGCGGACTCGGCGAGATCGGACGCAACTGCGCATGCATCGAGGTCGACGGCCGCATCCTGGTGCTCGACGTCGGCATCATGTTCCCCGACCCGGACATGCCCGGGGTCGACCTGGTCCTGCCGGACTTCACCTACCTGCGCGAGAACGCCGATCGAGTCGATGGCGTCATCCTGACCCACGGGCACGAGGATCACACCGGCGGTCTGGCATACCTGCTGCGGGACTTCCCGGTGTCCGTCTACGGTTCGGAGCTGACGCTGGCCCTGGCTCGCAACCGGGTCGACGAAGCCGGCATGGCCTCACAGGCGCAGTTCATCCCGGTCCGTGACGGCGAACGCCGTCGGATCGGCCCCTGCGATGTGGAGTTCATCCCGGTCACCCACTCGGTGCCGCACGCCTTCGCCACCGCATTCCACACGCCCCAGGGGGTCATCCTCCACTCCGGCGACTTCAAGATCGACCTCCACCCGGTGGACGGACGGCGTACCGATCTGGCCCGCATGGGTGCCCTCGGGTCCGACCCCGGGGTCCGGATGCTGCTGATCGACTCGACCAACGCCGAGGAGCCCGGGTTCACGCCCTCGGAGTCGACGGTGGGGGCCACGCTCCGCAAGGTCTTCCTGGCCCGCCCGGACCGCCGATTCATCGTCACCTGCTTCGCCAGCCACATCCACCGGGTCCAGCAGGTGGCCGACGCAGCCATCGCCGGTGGCCGCCGGGTGGCCACCCTCGGCCGGTCCATGCAGAAGAACGTGGCCCTGGCCCGCAAGCTCGGACTCTTGGACATCCCCGAGCAGTCCCTCATCGACATCGAGGACGTCGACCAGCTCGACCCCGGCCAGGTGTGTGTGATCTCGACCGGCTCCCAGGGTGAGCCGATGTCGGCCCTGACCAAACTGGCCACCGGGGAGAACCGGTTCTTCAAGCTGCGTGAGAACGACGTGGTCGTGATCAGTGCGCATCCCATACCCGGCAACGAGTGGTCGGTGGGCCGGGTCATCGACAGCCTGCACCGACGCAATGTCGAGGTCATCCACTCCGGCGTGGACTCGGTGCACGTCAGCGGTCACGCACGTCAGGGGGAGCTGGCCACGCTGATGTCGGTGACCGATCCCGAGTTCTTGATCCCGGTGCACGGCGAGTACCGCCACATGGCCAATCAGGTGCGGGTGGCCGAGTCCATGGGCATCGCCGGCGACCGAGTCCTCCTCTGCGAGGACGGCGATGCGGTACGCCTGGACGCATCCGGCATCCACCGGGACGGCACGGTGCCGGGAGGCTACCTGTTCGTGGACGGGAGCTCGGTGGGCGACATCGGTCACGGTGTGCTCCGCGACCGGATGGTCCTGGCCGAGGAGGGTGTGGTGATGGCCGTGGCCACCGTCGACCTGAAGCGCGGCGAGGTGGTCGGCGTGCCCCAGATCGTGACCAGGGGCTGGGCCTACGACCACGACACCGAGGCACTCCTCGACGAGGCCCGTGTCCAGGTGACCAAGGCGCTGGTGCAGGCGCTGGCCTCAGGGAGCAGCGACCACGAGAACCTCAATCGGGTGGCGCGCAAGGCACTTGGCCGGTTGGTGGGCGACCGGACCCGTCAGCGTCCGATGATCGTCCCGGTGATCGTTACCGTCTGAGCTGGGTCTTCGTGTTCATTTCGCCGTGATGTAGGGGGTGGTGTCCCCAACTCGGGGACGCAGCGGGACTACTCTGATACGCACTGTGACCACCGCCACGAAGCGATCGGCGGGTCGATCTGGGGCTTCGCGGTCGAAGGGCAGGTCCGCAGCCTCTTCTCGATCTCGACCGAAGCACACCACGACCTCCCGCAGGAAGACCGCCCAGGGCCGGGGGTCGGGCCGGGGAAGGGCCGCCCAGGCACCGCCCAGCCTGATGGCGTCGATGTGGGCGGTGATCGCCGGCCACGCCACCGATCTCTGGGGCATCGTCCTGATCACGGTGGGCGTGCTGACCGGGATCGCCTTCTACGCCGACTCGCTGGATCCGGCCGGCCACGTGGCACGGATCGGGGTCGGCGACCTCCTCGGCTGGGGCCGGTTCCTGGTGCCGCCGGTGGCCATCGCAGTCGGGATCCTCCTGCTGGTCAACCGGACCGGTGACGAACAGGAGCGGACTGCTCCGGAGCCGGCCCGTGCCGTCATCGGCGCCACGCTCACCCTGCTGGCCGTGGCCGGACTGGCCTCCCTGGCCGGCGGCTCACCGGCCCTGCGCTCGTCCACCGCCGGTCTGTCGGCCGCCGGTGGATGGGTGGGGGCGGTGATCGGCAATCCCCTTCGGAGCGCTCTGGGAGGATTCGGCGCCGCCACCGTGCTGGTGGCCTTGTTGGCGGTGGCCATGGTGCTGTTCACCGGTGTCTCCGTCCACTCGGCCTCCCGGGCGTGCGTGGGTGCGGTCCGCTGGCTGGTGACCACGGCCCGAGGTGGATCGGAGCGGGAGGGCGAGGGCGAGCTGGCCGAGTCCGACCCTCCGACCGATCCGTTCGGACGGGCGGTCAGCTCCACGGCCCAGACCGCGGCTCCGCCCTTCGACCAGGGGTCGTCGCAGCTCGACGATCCGCTCGCCGACGTCGTCCCCGCGCCCGATCCGGCGTCGGCGCCGGCCGCTCCCTCCGAGCCCGAGTCGGTCCCGGCAGCGCCGAGCGCCACCCAGCTGGAGATGAAGACGAGCCCGACGGTGGGGGACTGGCGCCTGCCCCCGCCCAACCTGTTGAAGCGGGCCAAGCGCCACACCGTGGACGAGCGGGAGGTCGACGCCAGCGGTGCCGCACTGGTGGCGGCGCTCTCCACCCACGGGGTCGAGACCCGCCTGGTCGGGCGGGCGGTCGGCCCGTCGGTGACCCGCTACGAGTTGGAGCTCGGGCCCGGGGTCAAGGTGGCACGGGTGACCTCGTTGTCGAAGGACATCGCCTACGCCATGGCCTCACCCGACGTGCGGATCCTGGCGCCCATCCCGGGCAAGTCGGCCATCGGCGTCGAGGTGCCCAACCGCCGTCGGGAGCTGGTGGCACTGGGCGACATCCTGGCTTCGCCGGAGGCAGCCGGGGCCCACCATCCCCTCGAGGTGGCCCTCGGTCGGGACATCGCCGGACGGGCGGTGATGGTCAATCTGGCCGCGATGCCCCACGTGCTGGTGTCCGGGGCCACCGGCTCGGGCAAGTCGTCCTGCATCAACTCCATCCTGACCTCGATCCTCACCCGGGCCACACCCGACCAGGTGCGGCTGATCCTGGTCGACCCCAAGCGGGTGGAGCTGGGCCAGTACAACGACCTGCCCCATCTGCTGACCCAGGTTGTGGTCGATCCGAAGAAGGCGGCCAATGCGCTCAGCTGGGCGGTCACCGAGATGGAGCGCCGCTACGACCTCTTGGCCGAGGTCGGGATGCGGGACATCACCGGCTACAACGACGGCTTCGACAGCGGGGAGCTGGCCGAGTTCGAGGAGGCACACCAGCTCCGGATGCGTGGCACCGGATCGGACGACGAGGAGGCCGACGGCGAGGCCGAGGCCCACTACCAGCGCCTGCCCTTCATCCTCATCGTGGTGGACGAATTGAACGACCTGATGATGGTGGCGGCGCGCGACGTGGAGGAGTCGGTCTGCCGGATCGCCCAGATGGCCCGAGCCGTGGGGATCCACCTGGTGTTGGCCACCCAGCGTCCATCGGTCGACGTGATCACCGGCGTGATCAAGGCGAATATTCCGTCGCGGATGGCCTTTTCCGTATCCACCCAGGCCGACAGTCGGGTCATCCTCGACCAGGGTGGGGCCGAGCGACTGATCGGCAAGGGTGACATGCTCCTCTTGTCGGCGTCGTCGTCGAACCCCCAACGGCTCCAGGGCCCCTGGGTCAGCGAGGACGAGGTCAGAGCAGTGGCCGCCCACTGGCGCCGTCAGCGGCCGATGGAGGTCGTGGCGGCCATCGAAGAGGTGGTGAGCACCGAGGGCCGGAGGTCCGATGCCGAGGACGGCGATGACGACCTGCTCGACCAGGCCATGGAGCTGGTGGTGCGGTCGCAGCTGGGCTCCACCTCGATGCTGCAGCGGAAGCTGCGGGTCGGATTCGCCCGTGCCGGTCGTCTGATGGACCTGATGGAGCGTCGCGGGATTGTCGGGCCGTCCGAAGGTTCCAAGGCCCGCGCCGTCCTGATGACCCCTGAAGAACTGGACGCCCCCTGAACCAGGGCTATTCCGACCAGCCCGGCGAACGCACCGAGCCCGACGGCGTCGCCGAACCCGACCCCTCGGTGTCGATACCGAGCGATCCGGGGGCCGAAGGAGCGGACGTCCCCCTATCGCCGTCCGACGGCGTCGTAGCGGCACCTGCAGCGGACGACCGGGCAGGTGACGGCATCGGCGGCGGGTCGGAGCTCGCCGACGGGGGAGTCGCCGATGGGGCCGGAGCCGGTGCGGCCCCGGGTGCGATCCCGCTTCCGGCGCCGGCCACCTCCGACATCACCGTGGCAGAGGCCTCGTTCGTCGAATTCCCCTTGACCTTCGTCGGCGCCAGCCTGGCAACCGAAACGGACGAGACGGGCATGACGGTCACAACCAGCGTGACGGTGGTGGCCGGTGTTGCGGTACTGGTGGAGCCCGAACCGTCGGGCCCCATGCCCGTCATCGCGCCACAGGAGGGTCCGACCCCCGGCCAATCCGACGGGGAAGGTGGCGGTCGTGCCGGCCGGCGGGTCCGCCGGTCGAGGCGGCGAAGGTGGTGGCTGTGGGGATCGGTCACCGCGGTGGTGGCCGTGGCCCTGGTGGCCGCCGGCTTGGTCTCGGCCCAGCGCATCAATCGCCCGCTGCACGCGCCGGCCTCGGCCTCGGCCCTGCCCGCCTCGCTGGTGGTGTCCGGAACGGGCCCGGCACTGCCCTGGCCGACCAAGGGGCAAGGGGCGGTGGCGGTTCCCTCCCTGGGCTTCGCCTCCCAATCGGGAGCGGAGACGCCGGTCCCCATCGCTTCGTTGACCAAGATGACCACCGCGTTGGTGGTGCTGACCGATCACCCGGTGCCTGCGGGGGAGAGCGGGCCTCCGATCACCGTCATTGCGCCGGACATCGCCGAGTACCAGATCGAGGTGCACAACGACCAGTCGACGGTCCCGATCCGACTGGGCGAGGTCCTGACCGAGCGTCAGATGCTCGAGGCCATGCTCACCCAGTCGGCCAACGACATCGCCTTCACCTTGGCGGTGTGGGATGCCGGGAGCACCGAGGCCTTCGTGGCCAAGATGAACGCCATCGCCCTCGAGATCGGCGCCACCAACACCCACTACGTCGACGTGAGCGGCTACAACCCGGGCTCGGTCTCCTCCGCCTCCGACTGCATCCGCGTGGCCGCCGCCGGCATGGCCATCCCCACCTTCGCCGAGGTGGTGGGCATGAACTCGGTCACCCTGCCCCTGGAGGGCACCGTGCCCAACGTCGTGTCGGAAGTGGGGAGCACGATCGGAGGGTACAAGGTGGTCGGCGTCAAGTCGGGCTACACCTCCGAGGCCAAGGGCTGCCTGGTGTTGGCGGCCGACCGGGTGATCTCCGGTCGGTCGGTCCTGGTGCTCACCGCGGTGCTCACACAGCCGGTCCCTCCACCGATCATTCCCACCACCACCACGACCCGGCCCAAGCCGGCTCCGACCACCACCAAGGCTCCGCCGCCGGTCCCCGGGTCCCCCCCGACCACGACTCCGCCCACCACCGCGCCTCCGGCGACGGCACCGCCGACCACCACCACGACCATTCCGTTGAACGACCTCCAGGTGCCCGACCCGCTCCGCTACACCCGGCCGGTGACCGAGGCGCTGCTCACCGCCACGGCGGCTGCGGTCGTCCCGGTCGTCACGGCCACCGCCGGTCAGCCGGCGGGGACGGTCACCGCCCAGTGGGGCGGGGTGTCCCACCGGGTGGGGGTGGTCGCCGCACGCGGTGCCTGGTTGGCTGCGTGGCCGGGTCAGCAGGTGCATATCACCACCACCCTGTCGCCGGTCCCACCCGGAGGCCGGACCGGCCGGAAGGTGGGGAGCGCGTCCTACGCTCTCGGGACTCAGGTCGAGGTGGTGCCGCTCAGGCTGGCGGCCACCGTGCCCGAGCCGACCTGGTGGTGGAGGCTGGTCCACAACTAGCCTCTTGCCGCTCGGGGGGCCGGGGACGGGCTTCGGATCCCGACGGCCCCACACCGCTGCGGCTACCGTGGCGGTGTGCGCGCCCGAGCCCCAGCATCGTCGGCCAACCTCGGACCCGGGTTCGACACGCTGGCCGTGGCCCTCGACCGGTATGTCGAGGTGGAGGTGGAATCCGCCTCCCGGCTCATCGTCCGTTCCGAAGGTGAGGGCGCCGGCCTGTCCGACGACCCGTCCCATCTGGCCGCCCGGGTGGCCATCGACGTCGCCGGCACCGACCGGTTGGCCATCACCGTCCGCTCGCAGATCCCCATCGCCCGGGGCCTGGGGTCGTCAGCCGCCCTCGCGGTGGCCGCAGCCGCGGCGGCCGGTGCCAAGGATCCTCTGGCCGTCGCCGCCCACATGGACGGCCACCCCGACAACGCGGCCGCCTCGATGGTCGGTGGCCTGGTGGCCGCGGCCCGGGTCAAGGGTGGGATTCAGGCGGTCCGCCTGGCGCTCGATGTCAGCCTGGCCTTCGTGGTGATCGTCCCCGACCTCACGCTTTCGACGGCCAAGGCCCGTCAGGCCCTTCCCAACGAGGTGAGCCGCGAGAGTGCCGCCTTCAACTTGTCACGGATGGCACTCCTGATCGCCGGCCTGGCCGACAGCAGGGTGCTCATCAGCGAGGCGACCGAGGACCGCCTCCATCAGGACTACCGGAGCCCGCTCTTCCCGGCGGCCCCCAAGCTGCTGGCCAGCCTTTCCGCCGGCGGAGCCCTGGCCGTGTGCTGGTCGGGTGCCGGACCCTCGCTGCTCGGCATCTGCAAGGGCACCGAATCCCACCGGGTGCAGCAGGCGGCCGAGTCGGCGATGGCCGACGCCGGCATCCCCGGCCAGGTCCTGGTCCTCCGAGCCGACCTCCACGGCCTCATCCTCAATCCCGAGGGGGCGTGGGACGAGGCGTCTGAGGTCTCGTCGACGGGTCCGTCGGTGGGCCGGTCGGAGGTCTACGACTTCAACGCCGGTCGGTAGCCGGAGCCCCTCGTGCCCACCGAACCCTCCAAGGATCTGCTGGCCGTCGTCAATCCCCACCCGGGTCGCGACTACGAGGTCCGGTGCGACACGCCGGAGTTCACCTGCCTGTGCCCGCTGACCGGCCAGCCGGACTTCGCCACGGTGACCATCTGCTATGTCCCTGACCAGTCGCTGGTCGAGCTGAAGTCGCTCAAGCTCTACCTGTGGAGCTACCGCAACGAAGGCGGCTTCCACGAGGACATGACCAACCGGATCCTGGACGATCTGGTCTTCGCCATCGCTCCCCGGCGGATGACCGTCACCACGGACTGGCTGGTCCGGGGCGGGATCCACACCGTGGTCGAGGCCTCGCATCCGTAGCCGCCGAGGTCGGCGCTGACCGTCCGTCCTGCTCTCCCCGGCCAGGGCCGTATCCTGGGGTGGTGACCATCGAGGAGCAGGCGGCCGAGCCCCGCACCTTCCACATCCGCACCTTCGGGTGCCAGATGAACGACCATGACTCGGAGCGCCTGGCCGGGGCGTTGCTGGCCGATGGGCTGGTGGCCACGACGGACATCGAGGCGGCCGACGTCGTGGTGTTCAACACGTGCTGTATTCGCGAGAACGCCGACAACAAGTTCTACGGGCACCTGGGCAACCTGAAGGCGCTGCGGGAGAGCCGACCGGGGATGCAGATCGCCGTCGGAGGGTGCCTGGCTCAGATGGAAAAGGAGCGGGTTCGCGAGCGGGCCTCCCACGTCGACGTGGTGTTCGGCACCCACAACCTCACCAGGGCCCCCGAGCTGCTGCGGCAGGCGGCCAGGTCGGGACCGGTGGTGGAGATCCTCGACGGACCCCCTCCGGGGGCCGACCCGACCGGAGCAGACCAGCAGGTCGCCGCCCTCAACGCCGCCCGGGACCTGCCCTATGCCGCGTGGGTCACCATCCAGATGGGGTGCGACAACTCGTGTGCCTTCTGCATCGTGCCCTCGGTGCGCGGCGGAGAGGTGTCGCGGCCGTTCGACGAGCTGGTGGACGAGGTCCGGACACTGGCCGGACGCGGGGTGACCGAGGTGAGCCTGCTCGGACAGAACGTCAACTCGTACGGCCGGGACCTCACCCGCCGCCGGCCGCTCTTCGCCGAGCTGCTTCGGGCGGTGGGCGCTGTCGAGGGCATCCGGAGGGTGCGCTACACGAGCCCTCACCCGAAGGACCTCCGCCCCGAGACGGTCGCCGCCATGGCCGAGACGGACGAGGTGTGCAACCACCTCCACCTGCCCCTGCAGTCCGGCAGCGATGCCGTCCTGAGCGCCATGCGGCGGGGCTATACGGCCGACAGGTACCTGGCCCGACTGGCTGCGGCCCGGGCGGCCATCCCCGATCTGGCGGTGACCACCGACATCATCGTGGGGTTCCCGGGGGAGACCGAGGACGACTTCGAACGGACGCTGGCGGTGGCCGCCGAGGCCTCCTACGACAGCGCCTACACCTTCATCTTTTCGCCCCGCCCCGGCACCCGGGCCGCGGCGATGACCGAACGGTTCGTGCCGGCCGAGATGGTGGCCGATCGTTTCGAGCGCCTGCGCACGGTGGTGGAGCGGTCGGCGCTGCTGCGGCACCGTGACCGCATCGGCCGGGTCGAGGAGGTGCTGGTGGAGGGTCCCTCCAAGCGGAACTCGTCGGTGCTCACCGGGCGCACCGGTCAGAACAAGCTGGTGCACTTCGAACGGGTGGAGGGACTGCCGGTGGGCGAGGGGGCCTATGCCACCGTCGAAGTCGTCGACGCCGCCCGCCACCATCTGTCCGGTCTGTTGCGCGAGGTGACGGCCCGCCCCTCGCACCGAACGCGTATCCCGGTTGCTGCGGGCTGAGCCGCCCGTGGTGGCCCTGGTCGGGCCCACCGCATCAGGCAAGTCCCAGATCGCCCTGGCCGCGGCCATCCGACTGGCCGACGGAGCTTCCTCTGATGGGGCCGATGGGGTCGGTAGGGCCGGCACTGCGGCGATGGTCGAACTGGTCTCGATCGACTCGATGGCCGTCTACCGGGGGATGGACATCGGGACGGCCAAGCCCACCCCCGAGGTGCGTGCCCGCGTGCCCTACCACCTGGTGGACCTGGTCGACCCCTCAGACGAGTTCACCGTGCAGCAGTTCCAACAGGCCGCCCGCCGGGCCCTGGCCGGCATCGCCCGACGGGGACATCCCGCCCTCCTGGTCGGGGGAACGGGTCTGTACCTGCGCTCGGTGGTCGACGACCTCTCGTTCCCCGGCCGCTTTCCCGAGGTCGCCGCCGAGCTGTCCGACCGGGTCGACCGGGCCGGACCCGAGGGGAGCCCCGACCAGCGCGTGACGCTCGACGAGCTCCACTGCCGGCTCACCGAGCTCGACCCGGTGGCCGCCAGCCGGATCGAGCCGACCAATCGGCGACGCCTGGTGCGGGCGCTCGAGGTGACCCTGGGCTCGGGGCGACCGTTCTCCGAGTACGGACCCGGGCTCGAGCAGTACCCGCCGAGCGGGGTCACCCTGGTCGGCATCGACCGCGAGCCCGACGATCTCGACCGGCGGATCGCCGATCGATTCGAAGGGCTGATGGAGCTCGGGCTGCTGGAGGAGGTCCGTTCGTTGGTCGCTCGTCCTGGCGGGATCTCCCGCACCGCCAGACAGGCCCTGGGCTATCGCGAGCTCCTCGCCCATCTCGAGGAGGCGATGCCCGTGGCCGAGGCGGTGGACCTGGCCATCCAACGGACCCGGACGTTGGCCCGGCGCCAGCGAGCCTGGTTCCGACGCGATCCCCGTATCGTGTGGTTGGATCCGTCCGACGACGCGGTGGGTGCGATCGTGACCATTGTCGGGAACGTCCCCGAGGTCGCAGAAGGGGTGGGAGAATGGACCAGCACGAGATGAACCCCTCCGACCCAACCACCCGATCGCTCCGCCTGGCCAAGTACCAGGGCGCCGGCAACGACTTCCTGGTCCTGGTGGACCTGGACGACCGGACTTCGCTCGACCCCCCCGTGGTTCGGGCACTGTGCGACCGACGGTTCGGGGTCGGCGCCGACGGAGTGATCAGGATCCTCGCCGGTGACGGTGGGGCCGATCTGACCATGGACCTGACCAACGCCGACGGCGGCACCGCCGAGATGAGCGGCAACGGAATTCGCTGCCTTGCCCAGGCAGCGGTGGCCGCCGGTCTCGTCCAGCCTCCGACCTTCGCCGTCCGGACTCTGGGCGGCGTGCGCACCGTCGCCTACCGGGAGGGAATCGGCGAGGGTCCCGCCTGGGCCTCGGTGGACATGGGTCCCGCCCGCCTCGGTCCGGAGCGGACGCCCGCTTACGCCGAGCGGCGGGCGCGTCTGGTCGACATGGGCAATCCCCATCTGGTACTCCTGGGCGAGGATCCCTCAGGGATCGAGGTGACCGAGCTGGGAACGAAGCTCCAGGCGGAATTCCCGGAAGGGGTCAACGTCGAGTTCATCGCCCTCGGCCCGGAACCCGATGCCCTGACATTGCGGGTGTGGGAGCGGGGTGTCGGCGAGACCCTGGCCTGTGGCACCGGCACTGCCGCCTCGGCCGCCGCCGCCCACGACTGGGGTCTGGTGGGGTCCACGGTGGACGTCCACAACCCGGGGGGCACACTTCGGGTCGAGCTGGGCGACGAGACGGTCGTGTTGAGCGGACCGGTGGCGTTCGTGGCCGACATCCAGGTCGATCCGGCGGCGCTGTTGGCCGGTCGCCGGTCGTGACACCGAACGATTCGGCGTTCACCGACACCCTGATCTCCCGGACGGTCCGGGAGCGTATCGTGCTGGTCGGGGTGACCTTCCCCCACTCGACACTGGCCGTGACCGAAGCCGGCCTCGACGAGCTTGCCCTACTGGTGGGTACGGCCGGCGCGGACGTGATGGAGCGGATCATCCAACGTCGGTCCACTCCGGATCCGGCCACCTACCTGGGTCGGGGCAAGGCCGAGGAGCTCCTGGCGGTGTGCCTTGCCGTCGACGCCGACACCGTGGTCTTCGACGCCGACCTCTCGCCAGCCCAGCAGCGCAACCTGGAGAAGATCCTCGGCCGCACCGCCATCGACCGTACCGCGGTGATACTCGACATCTTCGCCCAGAACGCCCGGACCCCCGAAGGCCGTGCCCAGGTCGAGCTGGCGCTCCTGCGCTACCGCCTGCCGAGGCTGCGCGGGCGGGGACGGTCGTTCAGCCAGCAGGCCGGTGGGATCGGCACCCGGGGCCCCGGCGAGACCGCCCTCGAGGTCGACCGACGGCGCCTGGTGCGCCGCATGACCCGGCTCGAGTCGGACCTGCGCCGGCTGGACCAGACCCGGCGCACCCAGCGCAAGGGCCGGGCCCGATCGCGGCAACGGACCGTCTCCCTGGTGGGATACACCAACGCCGGGAAGTCGACGCTGCTCAACCGGATGTGCGGTTCCGACGTACTGGTCCAGAACCGGCTCTTCTCGACACTCGACCCCCGGACCCGGCAGCTCGACCTCCCCGGTGGCGAGACAGTGTTGGTCACCGACACCGTCGGATTCGTCCGCAAGCTGCCCCACCAGGTGGTCGAGGCCTTCCGGTCCACCCTCGAAGTGGTGGGGGAGTCCGACCTGATCATCCACGTGGTGGACGGTTCTGCCCCCGACTTCGAGGGACAGGTCGACGCGGTGCGCACCGTGCTGGCCGAGATCGGCGCCGATGGACTACCGGAACTCCTGGTGGTCAACAAGGCCGACGCCATCTTGGCCCAGGACCGAGCCGGCGCCGAGGGCGACGGCGAGGGTCGCGGGGCCGGCGAGGAAGCCCGTCGACTGATGGCCGCCCACGAGGGGTCGGTGATGGTCTCCGCCCGCACCGGCCAAGGAATCGACAACCTCCTGGTGGCGATGGGGGACCGGCTCCGGGTCGGAGACCGAGTGGTGGAGCTGGACATCCCCTGGGCGCGTGGCGACGTGCTGGCCGCCGTGCACCGTGAGGGGGAGATCGTGGGCGAGGTTGCCGGCGAGCAGTCCACCCGGATCCAGGTGGTCCTCGATGACGTGGGCAAGTCGCGGTTCGCCGAATTCCTGGCCTCGTGAGCCGGCACCCGGACCAGCCGGCGCCGGTCGCCGCCACCGGTTTCGAGCCGCCTCCATATCCCTACGACCGGCTCAATGCGCTCAAGGCCCGTGCCGAGGTCCGGTTCGCCTCCGCCGCGGTGAACGACCACCGACTCGACGGGCTGGGCCTGGTCGACTGTTCGATCGGCACGCCGTGCGATCCACCGCCGGACTCGGTACTGTCGGCCATGTCCTCCTCCGGGAGCGAACGTGGTTACCCCACCTCTCCGGGTTCGCCGGCCTACCGGCGCGCCGCGGCCGACTGGCTGGCCCGACGCTTCGGGGTCTCGGTCGACCCCGACACCGAGGTGGCCGCCTGCGTCGGCACCAAGGAGTTCGTGGCCTCGACCGCCCAGTACCTGCGGCTACGCATGCCCGACCGGGACACCGTCCTCTTCCCGGCGGTCTCCTACCCCACCTACGCCATGGGTGCCCTGCTCGGCGGATGTCGGCCGGTGGCGGTGGCCGAACTCGCCGGCGGCGGCCTCGACCTCTCTTCTGTGCACCAGGACGACATCGATCGATCCCTCCTCCTGTGGGCCAACACCCCCTCGAATCCCTCCGGAGCGTTGACCGACATGGATGTGGTGGCCCGGTGGGGCCGCCGCCACCGGATCCCGGTCTTCTCCGACGAGTGCTACGCCGAATTCACCTGGGATGGGCCCCCGGCCACCGTGCTCTCCTCGGGCGTGGAGGGAGTGGTCGCCGTCCACTCCCTGTCCAAGCGGTCCAATCTGGCCGGGGTCCGGGCCGGCTTCTACGCCGGCGATCCCGACCTGGTCGGCTTCCTGCTCGACATCCGCCGGCACGCCGGACTGATGGTCCCGGGCCCGGTGCAGGCGGGCGCGGTGGCCGCCTTCGCCGATGACGAGCATGTGGTCGAGCAACGGCGTCGTTACGAGGAGCGACTGGAGTTCCTCGGAGCAGTGCTGAGCGACGCCGGCGTCCCGACCACGATGCCGGCGGGCGGGTTCTACCTGTGGGTTCCGGCGCCCGACATGTTCTCCGGCGGTGCCGTGGGATCCGGCGGTGCCGTGGGATCCGGCGGGTGGGCGCTGGCCGAGGCGTTGGCAATGGAGGGCGGGCTGTTGTGCAGCCCCGGGGATCTCTACGGTCCCGACGGTGCCGGCCACGTCCGGGTGGCGGTGGTCCAACCCATGGAGCGGCTCGAGGTGGTGGCCCGGCGACTGGGCGGTCGGGCGCTGGCCCCTCGACCGACGGCGTGATCGGCCGGCAAGGCGGCGCTGACGGCGACCTCGGATACCGGCTGGTGCGGATCGGGGCAGGCAGGCCCCAGGACTAACGTCTGGCCATGGCAGATCTCCCGTCCCAGATCGAAGCGTTGTGGTCCCGAGCATCGGAGCTGGGGCCCGGTGACGCCGATGCACTGGCAGTGGTGACCGAGGCCGTCGACCTGCTCGACAGAGGTGAAGCCCGGGTGGCCGAGGTCGACACGGTCACCGACGAGGTGGTCGTCCATCAGTGGCTGAAGCAGGCCATCCTCCTGCTGTTCCGCCTGCGTTCGATGGAGACCACCGAGTTGGGCCCCTTCGAGTTCGCAGACAAGCTCCCGTTGAAGAGCGGGTACGCCGCGTCGGGCGTGCGGGTGGTGCCCGGGGCCTCGGCCCGCTGGGGGTCCTTCCTCGGCAACGGGGTGATCTGCATGCCCAGCTACGTCAACATCGGGGCACGGGTGGGCGCGGGGACGATGGTCGACACCTGGGCCACCGTCGGTTCGTGTGCGCAGATCGGCGAGCAGGTCCACCTGTCGGGGGGCGTGGGAATCGGTGGCGTGCTGGAACCGGCCCAGGCCGCGCCGGTGATCATCGAGGACGAGGTGATGATCGGCAGCCGGTGCATGATCACCCAGGGTGCTCGGGTGGGCCGTGGCTCGGTGGTGGGTGAAGGCACCATCTTGAACCCGTCGATCCCGGTGATCGACGCCGAGACGGGCGACGAGATCAGCCGCGGCCACGTTCCGGCATGGAGCGTCGCTGTCCAGGCCTCGCGCCGGCGTGAGTTCGCCGGCGGCGAGTTCTTCCTTCCATGCGTGCTGGTGATCAAGCGGCTTACCGAGGGAGAGCGTCACGACAAGGCGAAGCTGAACGACATCCTCCGCCACCACGGCGTTTCCGCGTGACCGCTGTACCCCCGAGTGGGCCGACGACGGTGGACGGAGTGCCGGACGGGCCGCCCGACGGGCTGCTCGGGATGGCCACCGCGCTGGTGGCCATCCCTTCGGTCAGCCACCACGAGGGCCCGATGGCCGATGCGGTGGAGGCGGCCCTTGCCCTGTGCCCCTGGCTCACGATCGACCGGGTGGGGGACAACGTGGTGGCGCGCACCGACCTGGATCGCCGACAACGGCTGCTTCTGGGTGGTCACCTCGACACCGTCCCTCCTGTCGGGGGAAACGAGGAACCCCGGATCGAAGGACGGACCCTCTACGGCGTGGGGGCCGCCGACATGAAGGGGGGGCTGGCCGTCCTGCTCCAGGTGGCCGGCACCGTGCCTCAGCCTGAGGTCGACGTCACCTGGTGCTTCTACGTAGGTGAAGAGGTCGCCCAGGAGTTCAACGGCCTGCGCCACCTGTGGAAGGACCGCCCGGACCTGCTCGACGCCGACGCCGCCATCCTCTGTGAACCCACCGGCGGCGTGGTCGAGGCGGGGTGCCAGGGAACCATGCGGGTGCGGGTCACCCTGGCCGGGTCCCGGGCCCACACCGCCCGCCCTCATACCGGCCGGAATGCCATCCACCGGCTGGCACCGCTGCTGACCGCAGTGGCCGGGTACGAAAGTCGTCGTGCCGTGCTCGACGGCTGTGAGTACGTCGAACAGCTCCAGGTGGTCGCCGTCGACGGTGGCGTGGCCGGCAACGTGGTGCCCGACACCTCATCGGTGCTGATCAACCACCGTTTCGCTCCCGACCGCACCATCGCCCAGGCCGAGGCTTCGATCCGGGCCAACCTTGCTCCCCATCTCGAGCCGGGCGACGTCTGGGAGCTGATCGAGGCGGCCCCGGGAGCGCCTCCCGCCCTGGACCACCCCCTCCTGGCCGAGTTGGTGGGCGCCACTGGGAGCGCACCCGTGGCCAAGCAAGGGTGGACCGATGTCTCGTCGTTCTGGGAACACGGGATCCCGGCGGCCAACTTCGGACCCGGTGACCCGTTGCTGGCCCACACTCCCGGCGAGTTCGTCCGGGCCGGCGAGCTCGACCAGGTCGCCTCGGTCCTCGGCGCGATGCTCCGCTCCGTGGACGACTCGGCGTCGTAGTGGGGCCGCACCGGTAGGGCTCGATTGCTGGGATCGATCCTGTCGAGCGGCAGATAGGGTCGGGCAATGCCACGATCGCCCCGCACTCTCGGAACCAACGGACTCATCGTGTCGGCCCAGGGCCTCGGCTGCATGGGAATGAGCGAGTTCTACGGCCAGGGAGACGACGACGAGTCGATCGCCACCGTCCACCGTGCCCTCGAGCTCGGCGTGAACTTCCTCGACACCTCGGACATGTACGGCCCGTACCTCAACGAGGAGTTGGTGGGCCGGGCCATCGCCGGGCGTCGCGACGAGGTGGTGCTCGCCACCAAGTTCGGGATCGTACGGGGCGACAGTCCGGCCGAGCGCACCATTCGAGGTGACGGC